>JACMND010000156.1 GCA_014378705.1 Pedobacter sp.
CATAAAAGTCAATAGCCTGTTCAGTTCTGCAACCGATGAAGGTAAAATATCATCTTTGTTTGGGTAAAAATGAATGTTATAAAGGGAAAGCTTAAATCCAGAATATAAAGTATCCAGCAGGAAATTGATTACAGAAGATTGTTTAACTAACGAATCAGTTGTTTTAAAAGCATGCGAAACAGAGTTGGCCGAAATATTTAACGGCCTGTTCACAGGTACTTTTAAAGTGTACCTACCGGTGGCTATATCTGTATTTGCTTTTGCGATAAATGTACCTGTCGAATCATCTTCAATGTAAACTTCCGCAGCTAGGTTATCTTTTGTATAACGGTCTTTAACCGTTCCTTCAATAACAACATAAGGACCTGTAACAATCGGGTTGATCCATATTTCGATATCAAAACCCTTACCACCATAAATATTGTCGGCCACAAGGGCAAGTTTTGACCCTTTTTTAACCGCTAATGGCATGGAGTAGTTGTTGCCGGGGCCTGGTTTTACAAAACTACTTTTACCTTTTTTCCCTAACCCTGTTTTGCTCGAAGTATATTTTGAATTCCTGGCATTATTACTACGCAACGGTTTCGCTACTTCGTCTTTAATCGACTTTTCAAGCGAGGCATTGTAAAAAAATAGCATCCAGTCATAATCATCAATGATTTGATGGGGCTTAATGTCAAACGTCAGCACCCCATCGAACGGCACATCAATCAGAAACCAGGCAGAATTACGCTCTTCCCTAAAAAACGTAGCACTACGCCTGGGGTTTAATTTTATTTCCTGGGTATACCCATAACCTGCCGGAGATTTATTGAATGTATATTTTTGGTTAATACGAATATAGGGAGCTTGCCTTAAATCTCCTTTTAATTCTTGTGCCTGAGATAAGCCTAAAAATAAAAAATAGAAGATAACGCTGAGAGCAGTCCGCATTTCATTTTTTATCAACGCTATATTTCCCCGGGCCAATTAAAGTAAGCCCAAAAAATACAACAGCAGCTTCAATGGCATGTGAAGCACCATTTATACCCTCGCCATTTTTAAGATGCATGAT
Organism: Pedobacter sp.; assembly: GCA_014378705.1. Taxonomy (GTDB): domain Bacteria; phylum Bacteroidota; class Bacteroidia; order Sphingobacteriales; family Sphingobacteriaceae; genus Daejeonella. The sequence goes on from JACMND010000156.1 coordinate 1,055, forward strand.
AGATGCAAGAACCATCGTAAGCGTCAGTAGAAGAGTTCCCGGTCTGAATATCAATCCCATTAGCACTAAAAAGCCGCCAAATGTTTCTGTAACCGCTGCCATAAAACCCCAAAAAATAGGATAAAAAGTTATTCCAACATGTTTTGCGGCACTTCCTACGTTAGTCCAGCTTTCGGGGCCACCTAATAATTTAGGATATCCATGAAGAATAAACATAATTCCCAAACCTATCCTGATAACTAATAAGCCAGTATTCTTATACTTTCCAAGACCTGATAAAATTGCCATTTTTATAGATAAGTTAGATGAACCTCTCTTTTACCTGCCTTTAAATTTACAGTTTTTCCTAAAATTAAAGCGTGGTTATCTTCAATGTGTCCGGCCGGAAAATTATAGCAAACCGGATAAGAATAATCACTTACATGTTCATTTATAATTTCAACTGCAGTTTTACCGAAAGGAATGTCGTTATCTTTTATTTCGGTAAATCCACCAATAATTAAACCCTTGAGGTTAGCTAGTTTTCCTGATCTTTTGAGTATCCACATCATGCGGTCTATAGAATAAAGATACTCTCCCACCTCCTCCAAAAAAAGGATTTTATCATTGTAATTCATTTCAGAAACAGAGCCCATCATGGAAATAAGCAACGATAAGTTTCCTCCGATCAGAACACCTTTAGCTTCGCCTGGTTTATTATCTATGCTGCTTTTATACTGATAATCCAAAGCTTCATTAAATAATACTTTTTTTAAAGTTTCTAGTGATCTTTTAGTCCCATCCGGAATAGTTAATGGCATTTGACCGTGAATGGATTGAGCCTGATAATTTGCATAAATATGGCTATGAATCACTGTTATATCACTAAAACCTACAATCCATTTCGGATTTAAAGCAAAACCAGAAAAGTCAATACCATCAATAATTCGTACTGTGCCATACCCTCCCCGGGCAGCAAAAATAGCCTTTATAGAAGGATCGTCCAGAAAACGCTGAAAGTCTTTTGTCCTTAAACCATCGTCTCCGGCGTACTGATTATATTCTGCATAAACGGTTTCTCCCAATATTACATTTAAGCCCCATGATTTTAAAAGATTTACCGCTTCGTCAATTTTATGCGGTAATTTTTTTGCCGGACAGGTGATGGCAACAGAATCGCCTGGTTGTAGATATGCAGGATTCATTATTTGCTGATTTGTAATTTGGATTAATGAATTTGTTTCCTGCAAAAATAGTGTTTCCCTAACATCCCGGATTATCCAATAACAAATTAGCTAATTAGATTTATCTTTGCCAAATTACAAAAACAAGCTCAAAACAATAAGATCTTCAATTTTGATTAAAAATAATTTTAACAGATATACAGTAACCGCCGCTTTGCCTTATACCAATGGTCCGGTACATATCGGCCACCTTGCTGGAGTTTATATTCCGGCGGATATTTATGTACGGTATTTACGATCAAAAGGAAAAGAGGTTATTTTTATTTGCGGATCTGATGAGCACGGTGTACCGATAACTTTAAAAGCTAAAAAAGAAGGAGTTACACCTCAGGAAGTTGTAGATAAATACCACCGTATAATTGGTGATTCCTTCCGTGATTTCGGGATTTCCTTTAATATTTATCATCGTACATCATCTAAAACACACCATCAAACCGCTGCGGGCTTTTTTACAGCCCTGTATGAAAAGGGTATTTTTACCGAAGAAGTTACCGAACAGTATTTTGACGAAAAAGCAAACCAGTTTCTGGCAGATCGCTACATTACCGGTACATGTCCTAATTGTGGTAATGAAAATGCTTACGGCGATCAGTGTGAAAAATGCGGAACTTCCTTAAGTCCTACAGAGCTTATTAATCCAAAGTCTACCCTTTCGGGAGATAAGCCAGTGTTGCGGCCTACAAAAAACTGGTTTTTGCCATTAGATAAAATGCAGCCAGAAATAGAAAAATATATAGATTCTCATAAAGAATGGCGCCCAACGGTTTACGGCCAGTGTAAATCATGGCTAAATGTTGGTTTGCAGCCACGTGCCATGACTCGTGACCTTGATTGGGGTGTACATGTTCCGTTGGAGGATGCCGAAGGTAAAGTTTTGTATGTATGGTTTGATGCCCCGATTGGCTATATATCGGCAACTAAAGATCTTTTTGATCCAGAACTAAATCAGCAACAAAAAAAAGATTTTTATTTAAATGAAGATTTAAAGCCGCAGGGAACATGGAAAGATTACTGGCAATCTGAAGATTCAAAACTGGTTCATTTTATCGGTAAAGATAATATTGTGTTTCATTGCATTATATTTCCCGCCGTGTTAATGGCCCATGGTAGTTTTAAAGTAGCGGATAATGTGCCTGCGAATGAATTCTTAAATTTAGAGGGTGATAAAATATCTACATCAAGAAACTGGGCGGTTTGGCTGCCTGAATATTTGAAAGATTTTCCTGACAAACAGGATGTTTTAAGATATGTATTAACCGCAACCGCTCCGGAAACCAAAGACAACGATTTTACATGGAAGGATTTTCAAGCCCGTAATAACAACGAGCTGGTAGCTATTTTGGGGAATTTTATAAACCGGGTAATGGTTTTATCCCATAAATATTTTGATGGCAAAGTTGAGATGGGATCTCCGCTAACTCAAACCGATATTGAGGCATTGGCCGCCATGAGCCTTTTTCCTGAAAAGGTAGGTTCATCGATAGAACAATACAGGTTTAGGGAAGCTCTGGCAGAATTTATGAACCTTGCACGTCTTGGAAATAAATACCTGGCGGATGAGGAACCCTGGCAAATAATCAAGTCAGATGAAGAAAGGGTCAAGACAATTTTAAATGTTGGTCTGCAGATATCAGCGAACCTGGCTATTTTAATGCAACCATTTTTACCTTTTACAGCGAAGAAATTGTTTGCGATGTTGAATATGGAATTAATGGATTGGAACCGTGCCGGTATTTCTGATCTTCTGGGAAACGGACATCAATTGAATAAAGCAATCTTACTTTTTGATAAAATTGAAGATTTGGAAATTGAAGTTCAGGTAAAAAAATTAATGGATATCAAATTAAATAACGAACAAGAGAACATTCTTATCAGCGAAGCGAAGCCTGATATCAATTTTGATCAGTTTGCCGCGATGGATGTAAGAGTTGGCACTATTTTGTCCGCTGAAAAAGTTGCAAAAACAAAAAAACTTTTAAAACTAACTATTGATACAGGGTTAGATAAGCGCATTGTAGTATCAGGTATTGCCGAATATTTTGATCCTCAACTAATCGTTGGAAAGCAGGTTTCTATAATCATAAACCTTGAGCCAAGAGAAATTAAAGGAATAATGTCTCAGGGCATGATCCTGATGGCTGAAAATCCGGATGGAAAACTTAGTTTTGTGTCTCCTTTAGATAAAGTTAGTAATGGCTCTGTTGTAAGGTAATTTATTAAACCAAAGGCCCCGTAGTTCAACGGATAGAATAGGCGTTTCCTAAACTCTAGATATGGGTTCGATTCCCGTCGGGGCTACAAGTTGCTTTGTAAGTTTGTAATTAATTATACTTGAGTGCTTTGCAACTTTTGGATGTGCAGCACCTGCATTACGCATTGATATTTAAAGATAAAAGTTCATTCAAATAAAAAGATATTCTACAACAACGCCTTCATTGTATGTCTACCAGCACATCGAACTTTTATCATACATACAACACTTTAGCAAGCGTACATCTTATTTCCAATGTTTCCCTTTCTAAATCTTTGGGCCTTTTTAACCTGCTGCATTTACTTATGATAAATTAACTTTGCACTGCAATAAGATGACAGTGGACAAAAATAATTTAAAACAACTTTTCCCAGACCTTGAAGAAGATTTATACAATGAAATTATTAAGCATGGGATTATAAAAGAAGTGAAGGCTGGAGACACCCTTTTAAAAGTTGGGCAAACTATCCGCTCAACTATGCTCATTTTAGACGGTCTGGTAAAGCTGTACAGGGAAGATGATGAAGGAAAAGAGTTTTTTATTTACCATCTAGATGCCGGTCAGGCTTGCTCTCTTTCTATGGTATGTGCTGCAAAGCATGAAACAAGCGAAGTATTGGCAAAAGCACTCACCAATGCAACGGTGTTAGCTATCCCTTTGGGATACATGGACCAATGGATGAGTAAATACAAAAGCTGGTATCAGTTTGTCATTACATCTTATCGCAACCGGTTTGAAGAATTATTAAAGACAATTGATGCAATTGCTTTTAAAAGTATGGATGAAAGGTTAGAATTTTACCTGAAAAAGCAAGTTGAAAAATTGGGCAACAATCTTAAAATAACCCATCAGGGAATTGCAAACGACCTCAATTCATCAAGAGAAGTAATAAGCCGTTTATTAAAGAAGATGGAAGCAAAAAATTGGCTCACTATTCATCGAAATTCTATTGAATGGCTAAAAAAAGATTAATGTCTGTGTGACTTATATCACGGTTGCTGTAAATAAGAGCTAGCATCTTTGCATCTATGGAAATAGCAGGTTACATCGCATCACTACTCATTGGTGTTTCAATGGGTTTAATTGGTGGAGGAGGCTCAATATTAACTATACCAATATTGGTTTACCTGTTTTCCATTTCACCTACAATTGCTATTTCATACTCTCTTTTTATTGTAGGTTTCACAAGCCTTGTAGGTGCTTTCAATAATTATCGTAAAGGCTTAGTTAACTTCAAAACAGTTTTACTTTTCGGTTCATCTTCTATCACTACGGTTTTCATAGCTCGTAAGTTTATCATTCCATTCATGCCTAATGTTTTTTTTAGGCTTGGTTCTTTCGAGATAACACACTCATTATTTGTGATGGTAGTATTTGCCATCCTTATGTTAGCTGCTTCAGTGTCTATGATTAGAATCAGGAAGGTTGCAGCAGAAAAGCAAACCAAAGAAAAACCTGGCATGCTGGTAATTTATGGAGTGGTCATTGGTCTTGTCACTGGCTTTTTAGGGGCAGGTGGAGGTTTCCTTTTAATACCAGCCCTGGTTATTTTAATGAGGCTGCCAATGAAAGAGGCTATTGGCACATCTCTTTTAATAATTGCACTTAATTCACTGATTGGTTTTTTAGGCGATATTGGTCGTCATGCCATTGATTGGAAATTCATAACAACGGTTTCTGCCATAGCAATTGCGGGGATTTTTATTGGTGGGTATTATAATCAAAGAGTAAATAGCGATAAGCTAAAAAAGGGTTTTGGGTGGTTCGTACTGGTTATGGGTATTTACATTATTGTTAAAGAACTTATTTTATAAATGTTAAGTGCCCATTATTACAAACCGGATTTTTTCCCTGGCGAAACTTTGCCTCATTAAAAATTATTACGGTGAAAGGAAATTTTATATGATGGATTCGACAACAAAAAATAAGCTTTATTTCGCAGAAGCTGATCAAAAAGCTGCCGCCGGATTTAACTTCAAAAAGTATGTAGGGAGAATGTCCATCGTTAAGAAAAATAAAAGATTACTTCTACGCTTTTAAAAAGTTTTTATACCATTTTCCTGAAGCTTTTATCGTTCTTTTTTGTGTTTCAAAATCAACATGTACCAATCCAAACCGCGGATGAAATCCTTCGGCCCACTCAAAGTTATCCAATAAAGTCCACACAAAATATCCCTTTACTTTAACGCCGTCGTTTTTAGCGGCTAACACCTGAGCAATGTGATCCTTTAAAAAATTTAATCTTTTACCATCCATTACTTCCCCTTCCTCAATTTTATCTATAAAAGCTGCTCCGTTCTCCGTCACAATAATTTCCTTTACTCCGGGATATTCATTGATTCTTTTTAAGGCGTAAAAAATTGATGGTGGATAAACTTCCCAGTTCATTAAAGTTTTTTCTACTTTCCGTTTATCGGCCTTAATGATCCTGGCTTTTACAAACGGCGTAAAAAAGGAATATTTTACCACTTCGCGGGTGTAGTTCTGAAGTCCGATAAAATCCATATTAAATATTAAGTTCGCTTCATCACCGTTAAGCATAAACCGTTCTATACGCTCCAGTATTTTAAGCTCTTTTGTAGGGTATCCCATTCCCAGCAATGGTTCTAAAAACAACCTGTTTAAAAGTGCGTCGACTTTCTTTGAAGCGTTAATATCGTTGTCCTTTTGCGAAAACGGTTCTATATGTGAATAAGAAAAAGTAGATCCTACTTTACAATCGTTCAATAAACTCTTTACGATACGGCCACCTTCTGCCTGGCATAAAGCGGCGTGATGAGCGGCAGCAAGAAAATTAGTTAGCCCTTTTTTTCCTGGTGCATGAACTCCAAGGAAGTAACCTGCCCCTGTAAAAACCATTGGCTCATTCAAAATGATCCAATGCTTTACCCGGTCTCCGAAATGTTTAACACATACTTCTGTAAAATAACTAAACCATTGTATCACATCACGGTTAATCCAACCTCCCTTCTGTTGCAAAATTTGTGGCAGGTCCCAATGATATAATGTGATCCAGGGTTGTATACCAAGCTCCAGGCAAAGGTCTATTTTTCTATTGTAATAGCTAATTCCCAAAGGATTTACGAAACCGATGCCTTGTGGTAAAATCCGGCTCCAGGATATTGAAAATCTGTAATTTGGAATATTAAGCTCTTTTAAAAGGATTAAATCTTCCTGATAGCGGTTATAAAAATCGCAGGAAATATTCCCGTTGTGACCATTTGCTATTTTTTTTCTTTGTTGTGTAAAAGTATCCCAGATAGACGGACCTTTACCGTCTGTATCATGTGCCCCTTCTATTTGGTAAGCTGCGGTGGATACGCCCCAAATAAAATCGTCACCGAAATCTTCTTTTGTAAATAGCATTCTGAAGCTACAGCGTTTTTGATTTATTTACGATTTGCTGTTTGGCCTCGTATAACGTTTTAACTCTGTTGGAAGTTTTAGGGTCCGGAGAATTTGCCATTTGTTTTGAAAAACCATGCTGTTTAAAAATTTCATCGATTATACTTCCTGTTAAATCAGGATAATCCACCGAAACTGCTTTTTCAGATATCGTCCAGGCTCTAATCCTATCAATATTCTTTTTTTTCAGGCTCTTGATTACCGGCACATTCATGGTTTGTAAAGCCGCAGCGTTACATTGCTGTTCGTATTGTCCCTTCATCGGGATAACCATTAGTTTTTTACCTAAAAACAAGGCTTCTGCCGGCGTCTCAAAACCTGCACCGCAAAGCATACCGCTACAATCAATCATGCTTTTTATAAACTCATCATTAGTTACCGGCCGAACATGCACATTGCTCTTGCTATATTCTTTCTTAGAGTGTTTACTAAAAACTTCCCATTCAACATCTCTAATTTCAGATAAAATTTTAATTATACGCTCATCATCATAGGAAGGTAAATAAACCGTAAAATGATTCATGTCTTTTGATAGTGCTTCCCTCACTTGTTTTCTTATAACCGGTGTATAAATATTCCGATCGTAAGCCTGAAAGTGAAACCCATAAGAATGGGTTACCGGGGCGTAATTATTTAGGATCGATTTACCAAACGGGTCGCTTTTTTTAGGTTTTGGGCTTTTATTGTTTATGACCGCAGCCTGATGGCTCAGACCGATGCAGGCAATCCCTTTTAACTTACAAGCCCATGCACTTACAGGTTCAAAATCGTTAAGCACCAGGTCATAATCCTCTATAGGCAATGTCTTAATCTCGCGGTATAATTTTTTAAAACGGCTTTTTCTAAAAGTCGATAAGAAATCTACGCCCCCGTTTTTCCCAAAAATAAAACTAAGGCCGGTAAAATTATATTTAATCGGGTAAGGGAGCTGAACATCCGCTTGTATACCACTAACCAAAATATCAAGATCAGCTTTTTGTTGGAGAAGTGGTATAATGTCTCTTGCTCTACTCAAATGACCATTGCCGGTTCCTTGTATGGCATACAAAATTTTCATGCGTAAAATATAGAATTAATGATAAGGGGAAACCTTTCTAACATCTTAGCAAATTGAATTCCGCAAGCATATCATTAAATAATTTACTGTTGTCCAGTTCCTCTTCATAATCATTTCCTTTTTTACTTTGAAGAAGTTGATTGTCATCGTATTTATACAAACTCCATTGCTTGTTGGCATACTCCAGGGAGGTTAAATTCTCAATCCAGTCACCACTGTTTAAGTAAACTATTTTGCCGGAAATATTACTAAATTCTTTTATTTCTGGTTGGTGTATATGGCCACAAATTACAAAGTTATAATTGTTGCTGATGCCAATATCCGCGACTGTTTGTTCAAAGTTGTTAATAAACTTAACGGCACCTTTTACACTGTTCTTAATTCTTTTTGAAAATGACAGCTTTCCTTTTTTAAATACTTTTGACATTACAAAGTTGGCTACTCTGTTAATTAATATCAGTCCGTCATAACCAGCTGCACCCATTTTTGCCAACCATTTACTATGCTGCATTGTGACATCAAAAACATCCCCATGAAAAAACCAGGCTTTTTCATCATCATTTAAATTAAGCACCAATTTATTGACAATAGTGAACGAGCCCATTTTAAAACCTAAGAATTTTCTCAGCATTTCATCGTGATTCCCGGTGATGTAATAAATTTTTACACCTTTAGTCATCCAGTTCATCAAGTGCTTTATAACCTTCATGTGGCTATGAGGCCAATAACTTTTGCTGAATTGCCAGATATCAATAATATCCCCATTCAAAACCACAACTTTGGGTTTAACACTTTTTAAATAGTGCAATAGTTCTTTTGCATGGCAACCATATGTACCTAAATGGATATCTGAAAGTACAAGGATATCTAACTTTTTACGCTTAATTTCTTTCATTAAGAAAGTTTATCACAGTTAAAAAGCAATTAAAAAAGAAGAGTAAATGGAGACGCTAAATTGTTTGTGTAAAAACAAAGATCTGATTAAGACCATGACTAAAAAAAATTTACAAATTGGTTTATAATATTATGTTCTAAAGGAACACTTTTGATATAAACTAATTGTAACCAAATCTTTAACTGAGTATTATGAAATAAGAAGGAATATTAAAGCATGATGAATACTTATTAAAGTATCTCCTTATCTTTAATAAAATAAGGAGGTGCTTTAATAATGTTAATTTGGATTTTATGCTCATGAAGTTCCTAAAACTTTAAAAGCCTCTTCATCAACTGATCATGTAAAAAAACAACAGTTTGATCCGGTACAATAAATCTTTGTCCAACCTTTAAAATTATGGAGTTAAATTATAGTATTGTCGCAATCGTTTTGGTTATCGCTATCATAATTATCTATTTCACTACCCGTATAAACCTTAAAGAAAAAGATATTTTGGAGAATAAAATAAAGAAAACCGACCCTGGTAAAGATCATAATAGAGAAAACAAATTTTAGCATTCAAACCGTGAATGGCTTGTTTAGAATTTGAAAGGGACTTGATTTGTCATACTTAATTTGAATTAGCAATATCCTAAAGCCACCCAAATTATAACGAAGACAACAACAGTTCCCAGGCAACCTCCTCCTAATTTTTTTGCACCATAGCCGGCAATTACTGCTCTAAAAATATTATTCATATATCGTTTATTTTGCTTAACAAAACTAATAAACTTCAATTAAGCCGTTAAGTTTTATTTAAATCCGGAAGAATTGTTCAAGCTTTTGGCCTAGCGCTAAGAGCGAATTTAAACCAAAATCCTGTAGCTATGGTTTGTTTATCAATCGTTGGCCTGCGGTCTAACCCATAATCTCTGTTCTGGTTTCCATAACGGCTATTTCTTAAGTTTCTGTTTGGATCATACACAGCTCTGGGCTGTTTGATTCCATTAATCTCAATAAAACAGGCCAAAGGGCTTAAAGGATCCGTGATCAGAAGTTGGTTGAAAGGAATGGCAATCTCAATAATTAAATGATTATCCTGATCAAAACCAGCCGCAGCAGAAATACCATAAGTATTGTTTAACGATACCGCTCCATCCTTAATATTTGTAAATCCGCTTACATATAGCTTTGTAATTTTTGTTAGAAGCTCATCCTGTAACCTGGTTTTTTGCTCAGGTCCGTCTATTGATCTCACAGGTTTTTTATCTGTCCTGCTTTTATCAAAAATCGGATATATTAAGGTTTCTTCCTGTTTTTTTTTCCCTTCTTTATTAAAAGAAAAGCTAATGCCCCGAGCCACAATTCGATTCAAATTTTGTTTATCCTGACTTTTTATAGCCAGGTAAATCATACCTGTGTCGTTTTTTAAATCGTAAGAGAAACGAGTATTTTCATTGTAGTTATGCAAAGAATCAGCCCAATCATTTAATTTACCATCTATTTTAATCAAATTATTTACCCGTTTACTATTAATAATTTGATCTGCTTTAGATTGTGCAATCGTGGTTAAATGACTTAACAAAAAAATGGGGAGTATACTAAAGAAAATTATTCCTGATCTGATTGAGGTTGTTTTCATGAAAGTTTTAGACATTAGCCGGAAATATTGGTTTAATCAGTTAACAATTTTTTAAACCGAACGAATATAAACTTCTGTTGCAGATATAAGGTCCGTATTAAAAATTTAACTAAAACATATTGGTACAATCAAACCACAACTAGCGAAGAACCAGCTGCTGATCATCAAAAAAACGCTCAAGCGCATTTTCTAATGAAGGAAGGAGCGTGCCATGTTTACTTTTCAAAACACTATAAATTGGTCTTTTTGCTTTATAATCCATTTCTAATAATGAAACTTTGTTAATCAGTTTAGAATTATTGGAGCTTATAATAGCTATTTCAACAGCAAAATCCGCCCAGGTTAATTCGCCTCCGTTTGCCAGGTTCCAAATACCGCTCTCACCGTCAAGAAGTAAATCAAGAGATGTATTTACCAGATCAGGAATATACGTTGGAGAAATGTACACATCATCAGGGGCATTTACAGGCAGATTATTTTGGAAGGAGTTTAATATATAGGCGGCAAAATTATATTGATCCCATGGACCAAAAAAGGCGCTTGTACGAATTACCAATGCTGATGGGTAAATATTTAAAACAGATTTTTCAGCATCTGCCTTACTTTGACCATAAATATTTAGAGGAGAAACCAAATCATTTTCAAGATAAGGGTGCATTTTATTCCCATCAAAAACCAGGTCTGAAGAAAATGTTAATAACTTAACATTGTATTTTTTGCAAATCAGTGCCAGGTTCTCAGCACCTGCGGTGTTTGCATTAAAGCAATTTTGTGAATCATCTTCTGCTTCATCAACCTTTACAAAGCCTGCTGTATTAATAATCGCCCAGGGCTTTACATTTTTTATAACTTGTTCTATCTGATCAATATTTTCAATATTAAGTTCCTGACGGTTTAAAAGCTGGTGTGAAATTCCGCGTAAAACGCAGGAACGGAAAAATGCGTTACCCAATGTGCCGGTTTTGCCTGTGATCAATACAGGAGAAGTACAATGAGAAGAATTTTTGTTTAATTGTAACGGCAGGGTGTCCGGATAAATGATTCTTTTGTCTGAATTCCACCAGCCGGGATTCTCTAAAACTGGATGAATAAAAGGTTGGTTATTGCTATAAGATTTAATTAGCTGGGTTAATAAAGTTGGCCGTGGAAACCCCGATCGCACATCAAATACACCAGATTCATACTGCCCGTTTTCTTTGGTAAGTAGCTTATTCCAGCCATAAGATCCTAACATTGCCCAGGCGGTAATTGCCACAATATTAATACCTTCATTTTTTAACTCTTGTGCAGATTTATGGATGTTATGAAACCACCTGAGCTGTTCTTCTCTGGTGCAGTGCAAATGAACTTCCGTTACTGCCATCGGTATCTTAAAATAATTCCAGGCTTCTTTTAACAACCCCTTAAATCCCAATACTTCCTGATGATTGACTCTTACCGCTTCAACATCAGCATATTGATGCTGAAGGTTAGAGCCATGAGTGTGCCCCGGATAATTTTCTAAATTTTCGTCTATAAACCTTTCTGAAGTAGGGTAATGATTAAATCCAATTATATCTGGAGGACAGGCGTGCCTGATAAAATAAAAAAGATCGTCTTTTTTTGCACCTGAACAAATCAAATATTGCCACAAAGGATGAACCGGTGTTACCCGTCCACAAAGAAGGTCAAAAGATAGCCAGCGCCGCTCGTTCTCAAAATCAGCCTGGTACTTAAGCATGGGCGTACTATAAGTTTTGCCAAGATCTTCTGTTTGAACTAATTTAGCATCGGGGTTTATCTTGCGAATCGTCTGCATAGCCATAACTGTAGCTTTACATTCGTTAATTAAAATTTTTACAAAACTCTCATCATCTTTTTTATGGGGATGCCAAACACCATATAAACCGCAAAACCTGGCAGTTGTAAGCGGTTCATTTATAGGAGTATAATAGGCTATCCATGGAAATTTCTCCGCTACTTTCTCCGCGTAAGCGGCAAGGTTTATGGCGAATGAATCATCAAAAATAGTCGAATAGGAAGGCCCGCTTCCATGATGTACCAAACCCGCTATAGGCTCTATATTAAGTTCACGTAACCGGTTTAGCTTTTTTTCTGTAAAACTCCAATCAATAACTAAATCCTTATCAGGGTTCAGTTTTTCCCACAGAACCGGGTACCGCATTTTTGTAATACCCAGGCTGGCGAAAAGGTCAATATCTCCGTCGCGTTCATAATGCCCGGAAAAGTGTAATTGATCAAAATAAGAATCAGAAACCCGGTTGTATGTACATTCAATACCTCCCCAAATATTAATTTTTTGATTTAAGGATGTTTTTTTCATCAGAAGCCGGTATAGAATTTTCTTGGTTTAAGATTTTTTTAAACGTACTGAGCGCTTGTGCTACAACTTGGTCCATATTGTAATATTTATAGGTTGCAAGCCTTCCTACAAAATGAGTATTTGATAGTTGATCAGCTAATGCCTGGTATTTTTTATATAAAACAGCGTTTTCCGCTTTTGGGATTGGATAATACGGATCTCCTTCTGCCTTTGGAAATTCATAAACAATGGAAGTTTTCCGATGTTCCTGACCGGTTAAATACTTAAACTCGGTAATCCGTGTAAATGCATAATCGTTAGGGTAATTAACCGTACCGGTAGGTTGAAATGGTGCGTTATCCAGGGTTTCAAATTTAAAATCTATAGAACGGTACGGTAATTTACCGTAACAATAGTTAAAGTATTCATCAACCGGACCGGTAAAAATCAGCTTCTTATAACTAATTTCATCCATAATATCCTGGTAACTGGTATTAAGCATTATTTTAATGTTGGGATGCGAAAGCATTTTTTCGAACATGCGTGTATATCCATGCAGAGGCATCGCCTGATAAGTGTCGGTAAAATATCGGTCGTCTTTGTTGGTTCGTGTCGGAACACGGGCAGTTACAGAAGCATCAAGTTCTGATGGATCAAGTTCCCATTGCTTGCGGGTATAGCCTTTAAAAAATTTTTCGTAAAGTTCACGGCCTACTTTACTTACCACCACGTCTTCTGAAGTCAGAACCTGTTTTACATCTTCTGCCTTACTGGCAAAAAAATCTTCAACATCTGCACTACTTAAATTTAAGCCATACAAAGAATTGATTGTGTTTAAATTAATAGGCATAGGCACCATTTGCCCGTCAATACTTGCCAGAACTTTATGCTGATAGTTATGCCACTCTGTAAACTTTGAGAGATAATCGAAAACATCTTTACTGTTGGTGTGAAAAATGTGAGGACCGTATTTATGAACCAAAATGCCGTCTTCATTATAATGGTCGTAAGCGTTGCCCGCGATGTGATTTCGTTTATCAATAATTAAAACTTTTTTATTCAAACCTTTTGCCAATCTCTCTGCCAATACGCTGCCCGCATATCCGGCGCCAACTATTAAATAATCAAACATGCTTGTTTATAGCGTTGAAATGTTAATGTTAATTACTTTATTAATTTTAACTGCCTTTTCAATATGTTGGAGCATCCGGGAACATGTCAAATCCCATGAATTTTGCATTAAAAATTCATCAACCTTCACCAGCCATTTTTCTTTATCGGCTTCCAATTCATTTTCAATTGCTGAAATAAATTCATTGGAATTGGTGGCGATATGTACCAATTTTTTATCACCGTAAGGCCTTACCACATCTTTTATTGGCGTAGACACCACCGGAATTCCTGCAGCCAGATATTCGGGGGTTTTGGTTGGACTGATAAACTGGGTTGACTCGTTCAGTAAAAATGGAATTAACGCGATATCCCAGCCAGATAAATATTCCGGGAGTTCCAGGTATGTTTTTGATCCCAAATAGAACAAGTTTTCACGCTTTGGAAGTGAGGCCGGGTCTATCTTAACAACGGGGCCAATCAAAATAAACTGCCACTGTGGCTTTTTAACAGCCATTTCTGCAACCAAATCAATGTCAAAGCGTTCATCAATTACGCCGAAGAAACCGATTCTGGGTTTCGTAATATCCACCTGGTCTTTTGGAGCTTTTTTGTAAGTGCGTGCCTTTTCAAAGTGTTGCTTATCAATACTACTCGGAAAAGCATGAATGTTTTGATGCTGATGTTGTTTTGCTTCATACAAAGAGTAACCGCCTGTAAACACAACGTGTGCTTTTCTGAAAAGCTCCTGCTCTAACTTTTTAATATTTAACGGAGCGAATTTAAAGTTTGACAATTCGTCCATACAGTCATAGATAACCAAGTCTGAATTCAGGCTTCGTGTATACTCAAGTGCCATTGGGGTATAATACCAGAACGCAAAATCCTTTTGGCTTTGCTCATTAAGAAACTGTGAAACCAGCTTTTCCTGAACAAGTAAAACTTCTTTTTCACTTAAGCCTTCCGGGATATGAGGTACTAAAACATATAAGTTTTCTTCGCGGATAGACTGATGAATAAATGCTTTTGACGTATTTTCAAAAACAGGTTCCTCCAAAAAATAAACATTAAAAATCTTAGAAAAACGAGTTAATAAATGTTGTGGGCGTTGAAAGACAAAATCCCATCTTAAATGTGAAAATACAAGGATATTTGATGGAAGTTTTCTTTTTTGATCTGTTTGTATATTACTCTTTTTTACTTCGGTTGTTAATTTGCTCATAATTCATCTGTATTTAGAATTACAACAACAAAACCCCCAAAAACGTTTGAGTAACAAGGTTTACATCATTAAAAAAAATAATTTTTGATAATTTATAAATATTTTTAATGTGTTAGTAGCTAATTTAAACTAGGAATAAATGAACGCTGAAATTTAAAAAGTGTATTTAAAATTTCCTGCTTTAAAAATGAATTGTTACTTAATAAAATTAATCGGAGTCTCTTCTTCCCATATCATGGCCAGATGAATCAGTGTTTCTACAGCTTTTTGCATATCCTGCACAGAGACCCATTCTTGTTTGCTATGAAAAGCATGTTCACCGGCAAAAATATTTGGGCATGGCAATCCCATAAAAGATAACCTTGAACCATCGGTTCCACCTCTGATGCTTCTCAATTTTGGTTTCAGTCCTGCCCGTTCGATTGCTTTTATCCCGTTGCTTATACTAAGCGGATATTTTTCAAGTACTGATTTCATGTTTCTGTACTGCGGGTTTATCTGAAGATTAAAGGTGGAGTTTGGATATGCTGCCATCACTTCTTTAGTAATTTCTTCGAGTATCCGTTTATGCGCATGCAGCTCATCTTCTGAAAAATCCCTGATAATAAATTCAATCTTAGCTGTTTCTACATTTCCATGCATCGCTGTTGGATGAATGAAACCTTCATTGAGTTCGGTGCTTTCAGGCGAAAGCCTGTTCTTTGGCAGCAACGTTATTATTTCTGACGCGATTTTAAGTGCACTTTCCATTTTCCCTTTCGCAAAGCCGGGATGAGAACTTACCCCATAGATTAAAAGCACGGCACCATCTGCGGAAAAGGTTTCATTTTCTATTGAACCAAGTGTTTCCCCGTCAACCGTGTAGGCAAAATCAGCAGCCAGTTTATTTAAATTTACATTATCCACACCTCTGCCTATCTCTTCATCAGGGGTAAATAAAATTTTGATTTTCCCATGCTTAACATCCGGATGACTCACAAAATAATTTGCCATATCCATAATTTCAGCAAGCCCTGCTTTATTATCAGCTCCTAATAGTGTGGTGCCACTTGCTGTAATAATATCGTTTCCCAATTGATGCCTCAAATCCGGGTGATCTTTCATTCGTATAACTTGAGTTTGGTCATCAGGAAGGACTATGTCCTGACCCTGGTAGTTTAAATGGACTAAAGGTTCAACTTCAGATCCGCTGCAATCGGGTGAAGTATCCATGTGGGAGCAAAAGCAGATTACCGGAACTTTCCTTGAAGAATTTGAATGAATTGTTGCGTAAACATATCCATATTCATCTAGATGAGCATCGCTGATTCCCATAGCTAAAAGCTCATTAACGAGTACCGTCCCTAATTTTTTTTGCTTTTCAGTTGATGGACAAGTCTTTGAGCCTGGGTCTGATTGGGTGTCTATACAAACATATCTTAAGAAGCGCTCAAGGGTGGAATGCATTATAGTTGAGATTGTCATATCACAGGCAAAATTATTATTATATTGTAATTTTTCATATATTGAAAAATCGATGTGCTTTAGTTTTTATAATTTTACTTTTTAATTAGTATAACGTCTTGAGAAAGCTTCTTTTTTTTTTAATAATCGTTTTATTTTCTGCAAAAGCTTTTTCTCAATATAATTTCAGGCGTTTTAGTATTGGTTTAGGAGGTGGGCCAAACCGTCCCTTTTCTGATGTTTATACAAATAAAACAGGTATTACAGCAACTATTTATTCTGATTTTTATTTTACTCCCTTTGTAGTTGGCGGCTTGGAAACGCAAATTGGCAGTTTAAAAGGAGGTAACCGGGTGCTTGACCCACATTTAAGAGAATTTCAAAATTCATACAAAACCGTGCTATTTACTGGCAAAATATCCCTGGGGCAGCTTCTAAATTACAATCGAAGAAGTTTTGCGAACACCATTAAAGGTGTATATGTAGGAACCGGGGCAGGATTTATTTATAATAAGATGAAATTTGTAACGCGGATAAAGCCTGACGGACAGAATAATTATACATTTCCGGGGAAAGATTCGGGAATAAATATGGTGATTCCGGCTACAGCAGGAATTGGTTTTAACATTGACGATGCCTGGGACGAGACGCGTTATATCATAAGTGTGGGCTACCAGATGAACCTTACTTTCGGTGAAGGTATGGATGGATTTAACGATCCTCCTTCAATTTTTGAAAATAATTATAATGATATGTATAGCTATGCTACCATAAGCGTTAAATATTGTTACGGCCGTAAAGCTGCATTTTACCGTCCTTTTAGATATAAATGAACATTGAATCCCTCCGAGAATATTGCCTGACAAAACCTTGTGTTCAGGAAACTTTTCCTTTCGGACCAGACAACCTTGTTTTTAAAGTCATTGATAAAATGTTTCTTCTGGTAGGTTTAGATAATTCAGGTACATTTAATGTGAAATGTGATCCGGAAAAAGCAATTGCGCTGCGTGAGGAATACGAAGAAGTGCAACCAGGATATCACATGAGCAAAAAACATTGGAATACGGTATACCTAAACGGTAGATTAACAGAAACACAGCTTCAGGAAATGATAGATGATTCTTACAATCTGGTGGTAACCGGTCTCCCAAAAATTAAGCAGTTGATACTAAAATGAATTGGAAAGAAGAGAATTTTGCAGACGGAAGCTCAGTGTTATTTAAAGAGTTTAAGTTCAATAATTTTATAGATGCCTGGGCTTTTATGAGTAGCGTCGCTTTATTAGCCGAAAAAGTTGATCATCATCCGGATTGGACTAACGTTTACAATAAAGTTAGCATCCGTTTAAGCACCCATGATGTGGATAACCAGATAACTGAAAAAGATCGTAATCTTGCGTTGGAAATTGATAAGTTAGGTTTGGGCTGATATATTTGCCGGATACCGCCAGAGCTAATGATTAAATTATTTTTACTTTTTATAATTCTTTCGCTAAATTTTCAGGCATCAGCGCAGCTTACCCCTTTCGAACAAAATAGTACCCAAAACGTAACCGCAACGTATTCTGAGGCAATTTCCTTTTATCAGGCTTTAGATAAAAAATATGCTCAGCTAAAACTGATCACTTACGGCCTGACGGACATCGGCATACCTTTACACCTGGCGGTCTTGTCGAGAGATGGGGATTTTGATCCGGCAGAAATCAGAAAAAAAAACAAAACCATTATTTTAATTAATAACGGTATACATCCCGGTGAACCGGAAGGTATTGATGCCAGTATGATGCTTGCCCGGAACCTCCTTAAAAAAAACGAGATTCCCGCTAATGTGGTTATCTGCATCGTCCCGATTTACAATGTCGACGGAAGTCTGAACCGGGGTAATTCCCGCATTAACCAGAACGGCCCGGAAAATTATGGCTTTCGCGGGAATTACCAAAACCTTGACCTCAACCGGGATTTTATTAAATCAGATTCAAAAAATTCCATTAGTTTTCAGCAGATATTTAACTTTTGGCGTCCTGAAATACTGATTGACAACCACACGAGTAACGGATCAGATTATCAATATGTAATTACGCTTATTCAGACCCAAAAAGATAAGTTAAACCCAATACTTTCGGGATACATGACAGGTAAAATGGTTCCTTATCTGTACACAGAAATGGAAAAATCAGGTTTCTTCATGTCGCCTTATGTAAATAATGTAGCCGAAATTCCGGATAATGGCATTGAAGGTTTTTTAGAAACACCCCGTTATAGTACCGGTTATGCCGCATTGCACAATGTAATTGGCTTTATGCCTGAAACACACATGCTTAAAACATTTTCCCAGCGTGTAAAAGCAACTTACCTGTTTATGCAATTGACGGTTAACCTGGTAGAGAGAGATTCGAAAATTATTACCACGAATAAAAAGAAAGCTGATCTTAATACTGCTGCTCAAACTAATTTCACTTTAAACTGGAAATTAGATACGACTCAATTGGCACAAATTTTATTTAAGGGATATGAAGCCAGGCGGAAAAAAAGCGAAGTAACAGGATTTGAACGATTATATTACGACCGGAACGCACCTTTTGAGAAGCAAATTACGCTGAGAGATAAATTTGTTCCGGCCCTTGAAGTGCAAAAACCAATTGCTTACGTTGTTCCGCAATCATGGGAAAAAGTAATACAACTGCTTAAATTAAACGGCGTGGAAATGAAACAGCTTAAAGCTGATTCTCAGATTGATTTGGACATGTACTATATCGCAGATTATAAAACCGTCGAAAGGCCGTATGAAGGTCATTATGTGCACAGCAATGTTTTGTTAAATAGGGTTATGCAAAAGGTTCAGTTTTACAAAGGTGATTTTGTGGTGTATGTAAATCAAGTTCAAAACCGTTACATTGTTGAAACGCTGGAACCGCAGGGCGATGATTCTTTTTTTGCCTGGAATTTTTTCGATTCAGTATTGGGCCGAAAGGAAGGTTTTTCAGCGTATGTTTTTGAAGATGAAGCGGCAAAAATAGTAAGAAATGATCCGCGACTTTTAAAACAACTCGAAGAAGAAAAATTGGTAAATCCGGAACTTACAAAAAGCGGATCGTTACAGTTAAACTGGATTTACAAACATTCCATATATTACGAAAAAACACATTCGCGTTACCCGGTTGGCCGGCTAATGAATAACCTAAAATTAGATCTTAAATAAATGGAAAGTTACATTACAGATACCCCCGTCGCCTCCATCATCTTTATTTTTACCGTAATTACCAGCATATACGCATTTTCAAATCCAACCGTCTACGGAAAATTTATGCTTCATCCATACAGCATCAGCCGTGGCGAACGCCTGTATTCGCTAATAACCAGCGGCCTGATTCACAAAGACTGGATGCATCTTATTTTTAATATGATTTCTTATTTTTTCTTTGCATTTCAATTAGAAAAAACATTTGTTTCATTAAGTACTTGGGGGCATTTACAGTTTGCAGTCTTATATCTAGTTAGTATTGTGTTAAGTGATATAACATCCATAATAAAGCACAAAGACCACTTCTGGTTTAACAGCTTAGGGGCTTCCGGAGCAGTATGTGCGGTGGTGTTTAGCTATATTTTGTTTTATCCACTTAATTTAATGATCATTTTTCCAATACCAATTCCAATTTGGGCGGTAGTATATGGCTTTTTGTTTTTGGGATATTGCTGGTATGCGGCCCGGGATTCCAGAGATGCGATTAACCACGACGCACATTTTTATGGTGCTTTAACCGGGATCTTAATTACGATAATTTTTCATCCTGATGTTGCGGGTTACTTTATCAGACAGTTAAGCGGAGCTGTATAAATTTTATTTTAACGGTATCTTCATCATTCAAACAGGCTGTTACAGCCAGTGTTTTTCGTCACTCCGTCAATAATTTCTTGTTATCATTTATAAACTGTTCAAATGTTATCGGCAGTCTATTCGTAATTTTTTCTACCCAATCTGTTATTTTAGGTTCATTTTGAAATCTTGGAAAATAGTGAAGCATAATCATGACAAGAATTAGCATTGTTGGCATTTTTTCCTTTCTTTTTGTCAGGAAGAAACTTACAGGGCTTGGAGATTTAAAATGAATGTCAATTCCCAAATTACTGCTTAACGCCCTTGCCATTTCTGAAAAGGTTAACTTTTCTTTACAAGTTAATTCGTATGATTTATTTAGATGTTGGGATGTCTGTGTTAAAATGCTTGCCGAAACCGAACCAATGTCACGAACGTCTATTAAGGTAAATTTTGCAGACCCTGCGGGTAAATAAATTCGTTTCCTATTCACAAGATCGTTTCGCAGAGTTGTCGTAAAGTTTTGCATAAAATATGCCGGCCTTAAGAAAGTGTATGGTATTTTGCTGTCTACAATTAGCTTTTCAATTTTATGATGCGGAATTATTTTACTCTTCTCAACGCCTTGCACAGATAAAAAAACAATATGCTTTACACATTTTTCTTTACAGGTGTTAATTAAGGGTTTAAAAAAATTTTCTACTTCTGAAATTTGAGGTGGTCTTAGTAAAAAAAGGAAGTCGCATCCATCCAAAGCGGTCTTGTAAGTTTTACAATCAGTAAAGTCAAATTCTGAAAATTTGATTTTATAACTGTCAAATTTACTTCTGTCATCGTTTATGCTTCTAACTCCGGCGTAGAGGTCTAGCTGATGGTCAATGCGTTCCAATGACTTTATAACTTCTGTCCCTACGTTTCCTGTTGCACCAGTAATTAAAACTTTTTTCATACTTGTTGAGGAAAGATTTTACTTGTTGAGGTTTCGTACAGGCGAAACTTCCATTGTTCGTGCTATGCACGCAACAAAATCCTTGCTAGTGTGCGTAGTCTTTGTCATTCGTTGGTTATTAGATTTAGTTTGAAACTGTTTTTAGTCCGATGATAGAACCTATTAAGGTCGCAAGAAAAAGCAATCGCAAAAAGGTTGCAGGTTCTTTAAATACTAAAATGCCTACCAAAACAGTTCCAACAGCACCAATTCCTGTCCAAACGGCGTAGGCTGTTCCAATTGGTAACGTTTGAGTTGCTTTAACTAAAAGCCCCATACTAATAGCAAGGGCAATAAGAAAACCTGCATACCATAAATACATTTCATTTCCCGTCGTGTCTTTTGCTTTTCCTAAACAATAAGCAAATGCAACTTCAAATAATCCTGCTATAATTAAAATAATCCAATTCATTTCTTTTGCAGTTTTGTGTTTTTTTACAGTATCATAAATGCTCGTCAAAATACGTTGCTTGTGGTAGCGTCAATTGTTATCTTGCCGTTTACAAAGTCCGCAAGACAACGTAAATCAGGACTTTATTGTTCGAGCAATACACGCAAGGAATCCCAGTTGTTAGCAAAAGTTTTTCTATCCACAACCTTCTTTCAATTTATTAATGTCAAAGTCTTTCGGAATTGGAACAGTTTTGATAAAAATAAGCCAGTCTGTTTCAAGTTGTCCGATTGAGAACCCGTATATGGATTTAAAGTTCTCAAATCCACCAGTCCAAAGTAGTTTCATTTTTCTACTCCATATTTCTCATATAGATATTTAAAAATTCCTGCGCTTTGGATATATGCAATCACATCACTTTTTTCGCTTGACTATCAAATCTGTAAACTAAACTGTCCAGGGGTAAAAGCTTTTTTTGTTGAAGGTAATAGGCATTTATGGAATACATCGGATTGTCGTAAAAGCAATAATTATCAGTATAAGTTGCTCCGCCTTCGTCTAACAGGCGATAATTTGTCGATCCCCAAGTTTCATAAGATATTAATTGAAAAATTTCGTGTTTAAATTGCGGACGGATATTTTGATTGTAAACAAAAAAAACCAGGTCGTGTCCTTTAGCGGCTCCACCTTTTATTTGGTATCCCATAACTTTCTGCATCTCCTCCTTGCTGTCAACTGCCAATAAATAAATCCCATTGTTATAAAACGGAATATTTAATACAGATAGGATTTCGCTGTAGGCCATATCTAATTCTTGTTCAATGTCGACAAGATGATTTGCAGTGTATGAACTGTCTTTAAAATAAATTCTAAACGATTTATAGTTGACCGAGGATAGAGAGATAGAATCATTTCCTGTAAAACCTAAAACATATGACGATGGTTGTCTGAATATTATTCGTTGAGAAAAGCTATCCTGAAAAGCAGCAGTCATGAAAAATATTATCAATATTAATGTTCTCATTTTTCGGCTTTTTAAATTACTGTATAACGAATTGGGGGTTTAAGATGGCGGCAATTGTTAGCACTAAACTGTATTCGGAGAACTGAACTTCTACCTTGTACAAAAGTGTCTGCGAAGCACAAAACCCTGCCTATTGTCAATGTGCTGTTTAGCGGTTCGGGCTTTTCTGTCCCGTGTACTATTCACTTCTTTCTTTGGTTTAAACAATTGCCAGTTTTTTATAATTATCCATTTGTTGTCGGTGTCTAATAGAAATGAAATAAAGATGATAATTTCGAAATCTGTTATTGAAAACTTTTCCATTACATGGATTTGGTAACTTCCAGGTCACACAACGGCAACCAATTATCATTTGGATTTTTTTTCCAATCCCAATGGGTTTTTATAGCGTTACCATCATCATTAAATTTAAAAGTAGCACGTTGTAGTTCTCCAATATATGTCCAAATATTGTTTTCAAAAGTAACTTTGTATGTAGGAAAATTGCCTGAATTATCGAAAAAACTTGAGATATACGTTTGACTTAAAATGTCGAAACCAAGGACTTCCATCCCTTTAAATTCTGCGTTGCCAACATGCCCATTCCAATGATGAATAAGAAAAGAACCATCTAAAATCCATTCAAATGTTTCAGTTAAATTCATATCTATTAGTGAAACTTGCAAATTCTCGTTAGAGTTTCCCTCTGCATATGATTTTCCTATAGCTTTCCATTTCCCCACGAATATATTTAGTTTTTGATTTTCTTTTTTCATGATTGTAGTTTTTAAATACCGTACAATTAATAATCAGCAAAGTTCATGCGTTAAATTTTAAAAGTATTACACAAATTGGGAAAGAATTACATTGCGTTTGTAGATTGGCACCTACAATGACCGCTAACGGTCAGAGCTTTGGAAAAAATACACAGGTCAATAAGTAGAGAATGGTCATTTGCTGGACTGGATGAAGAAATTAGGCTATCCCGTTGTAGGGTGACCAATAAGCACTAATTTTCCTACAAAAAGCAAAACTATGCCTGCAAAAAAACTTGCCGAAGCTAACCAAAGCGAAGAATCTTTTGAAAACCTGCAATTAAAGAAGCGGTTTTTTGAGTAAGAAAAGCAACTACTGCGGGACAAAGGCATAAAATATCATATTGATACCCTCAAAAATGCAAAAGGCCAACTACAAGTTGTTGTGGATTTATATAATACCGAAAGACCTCACATAAGCATCGGCAACTTAATCCCAAACAGTATTCATCATTCAAAAATTAAAATCAAAACAGAAAGATCATAAAAGAATTAATATCTAAAACAAAATACATTTGTAAACCCAATTCAGGACTAAACTTATAACAGGACTCATCAATTAAACTGTATACCCTTTTTTTTTGAACGAGTTAAACTTGATACGAAGGACAATACTTCATTTTAGAACTGAACCCGCTTTTTCGTAAAACGCTTGTTTTGCCCAGTTTTTATTTCTGTAAAGGTTGTGGTATTGGTTCAATTGTTAATTTATTCTCTTTTTTGTCGAGATAAGTTACAGTCATATCAATCATGTGCGTTGTCCACCTTTCAACTCCCGCGTCTGCCGCTTGATTGCAAAAAGTTGAATAGTCAGTTTGACCTTGCTGATGAATTGAAATTGAATGTTTTAATTTATCTGCAGAACTCTTGGCGCTAACATTCATAGCAGCATATTTGGATTCACCCTCAATAATAAAGTCTGTAGCCCCATAATACTTGGTCCTCCCGTCTGCAACATAATTGTCGTAATGTGTTACTCCAATTGATTTAAGGTCTTGGACAAATTGAGGAAAGTCCGCACCACTTTTTACTTTTTCAAATGCCTCATGAATTTGTTCTATTGTAAATATTTTGTTGTCTTGTGTCATTGTTTATTATGTTTATTATTAATGGTTTGTCGGTCGTCTAAAATTGGGCAAAACAATTCGCAGATTTATGATGGGCGGGCTTTCAGCACAAATGTTTATTCAGAGAACTGCACTTTCTGTAACCACAAAATTGTCTGCTGAGAACGAAACCCCTGCTTGCGTGTAGGTGCTATTAGCGGGTCGTTGTTCTTTCATCGCTCAATTTTCCGTAACTGTTATTGTAAACTTTTCCTTTTTTGGGATGAGTAAATTTCAGCCCTGACCAAATGTCATTAATGCTCAAACAAGTGCTTTCAACAAGTCCAAAATCATAACCCAATTTTATCACTAATTTAATGTTCAAGTCCGTCCCTAATTTCCCGCCTTTAGGCCAAGAAACCCAAAGCATTCCGTTTGGTCTTAAATGTGGTTTTAGTTTAGGCAAGTAGTCAATTAATTCAGATTGTTTTTTTATAAATAGATGAATGTAATCAAACTCTTTATCAAGGTTTGATGAAATTTCAAGTAATGGCAAGTTGATATTTTCTAGTGCTTCTTTATCCGAATTGACAAAGTGTGCTTTTGAATTTTCTTTTATACCCATTTTTTGGGAAACGCTCCTTGTCATTTTATACCTTCTGTTTCATTTTGATTGAATACAATAAGAGGTAATGGTTTGAATTTGGTCTTGGTCGTTAAATTCATAAATGTCGCAAGCAGAAACAAAAGATACTCGTTTATTCTCTCTCAAAAATTCTGCTGTTCCGCTAATTGCAAATTTATTTCCGTCAGCGATAATATTTAGTGTTTTGAAGTCAGTTGTAACGGAATTAAAATAATTACTAACTTGATCACAATTGTCAATAATTGCTTGCTTACCTGTGAACACGCCTTCTTCGACAACTGTCCATACTGCGTTGTCTGAGATGAACTTGTAAATTTTTTCGAATTCTGCGTTTGAGAATGCTTTTGCTATTTCTGTTTTTGTCATTTCGTCAAAGTATTTATATTGCAAGGGTCGTCTTTACGATGCCCGCTAACGTTTTTTGGCTTGGCGAAGGCAGGGATTACAAACACAAATCTTCCATAAATCACAATGTGTATTAGAAGCATGATGGCTCGATTTACCACGTCAGCCCTGCTTTTGCCAAACTGATGTTATGGGCTGGGCTTTTTTGTAGATCGCTAATCATCCAAACCTTTGCCGTCAAGAATTTTGTCAAGATGTTTTTCAATTCTTGCTTCTCGTGTCTTCACTTGTTTTGGTGCTGAAAAATAAAGTAAATAACCCCTTTGTCTTCCTGGTGTTAATGCTTCAAAAGCAAATTTTAAATCTGGCATATCTTCTAAAACAATTTTTAATTCTTCAGGCATTTTGTATTCAGTAGTTTTTTTCAAAGACACTTTTATGCCTGCTTTGTCGAGTGCAATGGCTTCTTTTATATATGACTTTATCGTTGATTTGTTTTGTAATAATTCATCAACGTTCTTAAAACGAATTTGCCTTGCCGACTGAACATTCTTAGTTTGCTGAATTAAAATATTTTTCCTGTCTTTTAATAATGCACCTTGCATAAAAAGCAAAGCACAATAATTTTTAAAACCATGAATTAAAACAATGTTGCTGTTTTCGATGGTATAACAAGGACAACCCCATTTTATTTCTTCTGTTAGCCCACAATCAAGCACAATTATTCTTAATTCAGAATATGCTTCTTGCCACTTCGTAGCCTTATTGAAAAACCAATCAACTTTTGGATTCATATTGTTTAATTTTTTAAAGTTAATTTTCTTTCAACTATTCTAAAATACCAAGAAACAACAATTGGCATTAAAAGTAATATCGCAGGAAACAAATCCTTTATTTGGTGACCAACAGCAACATGAGAAAATAACGCACCTGACATTATAAAGAAGAATCAAGCATAAACCCATTCTTTCAACAACTTATATTTTGGAATAAGTATTGTATCAATTTCAAAATTTTCCAAATCCCCAAAATTGTCAGCAAATACAGAGGATAATCTAAATGAGTAACAATTATATCTGCCTATCTTTTTAAATGCAGAATTTCCGTAAAGCCCTGTTCTAACATACAAAAAGTCAATAAACTAGAAGCAACCCAATTGATAATTTTGATTCTTCTTGTCATTTCACATTTTTTTATTTGATTAATATTTCTTGTGGCCTCTCGTGTGCCTATTTAGGCCAATGGCGAAAAGAAGTTTTAGCTATTCTGCTCGGTGTTTCTCTCACTTATAAATTATTTGCATAGTCAGTTTACTGGTGTGGTTTTGAAGTCAACCTAGTTCAGGACTATGCACTACAGAACTAAAAGTAGAGAATTACCATAAACCGCCTCACCTGCCATTTTTATAAAACCTTTGTTGTGCGTTCGCTTTTTTATTTGTACAAATTGTCAATTTTATTGTTGGTCAGGTGTTTTAAATTTTGAGTGATTTTTTCGATAGTCCAATTCCACCACTTTATTTCTAAAAGCTTCATAGTTTCTTTCTCAGTAAACCTCTTTCTTATTTCTTTCGCAGGATTCCCACCAACAATTGTATAAGGTTCAACGTCTTTGGTTATGGTTGAATTGGTCGCAATAATTGCTCCGTCACCTATTCTTATTCCTGGCATAATAGTCGAATTATAACCAATCCAAACGTCATTCCCGACTACTGTGTCTCCTTTTGTTGGATAAGATTTCCCTTCCATTGCACTTGACCAGTCGTGGCCAAAAATGGCAAATGGATATGAAGTTATTGAGTCTGTTAAATGATTAGCCCCGTTCATGATAAAAGTCACGTTCGAAGCAATCATGCAAAATTTTCCAATAATTAATTTGTCGCCGATAAAATCAAAATGATATTTTACATTTTTTTCAAAATTCTCTACATTTTCAAAATCATCATAATAAGTATAGTCACCTACAATAATGTTCGGATTTTGGATGACATTTTTCAAAAAACAAAGTCTTTCATAATTTGCTAATGGAAATTTTTGGTCTTTGTCTGGTGATCTCATATACACAAATTGGGTCGTTTCTAACCGACTTGAAGGGTTTCTAAAGTAACGAACAGAGCTTGGCGTTGTTGGGATATTTGAAAAACGTCATCCCCCAACTGAAGCCCAATATTGTTTAGAAAGTTGAAGATAAGAACTAAAGCTAAATTATTAAAGTCGAGCCGAAACCGAAGCTGAGAGCTAACAGCGGCCAATGTTTCAACGTCCTGCCACACGAACACCAAACTCCATGATGTGCGTTCGTGCTACCGGGTCTGCCAGACTATCCTGCCAACATAAACCGTAATGACTTTAAAGAATCAACGGTACTTTGGTGTTTCCGGAAGCACAAGCTTTCCATAACGTTCTCCCATCAGCAAACGTTTAAATAAATCACTTCCTGCTTCATTTGGAGAATCAAGAGTAAAATTAACCTTCTTTTGAAACACCATCACAAAATCAGACCCTCCAAACATAAATGAACCCATCTCTCTGCCTTTCCTTACTTGTGTTCCTTGTTTTATGTCTGCACTGAAATTTATTGAACTGACAGGCGACATGCCGATGGGCATCAGTGCAACCAAACCATATCTATCGGTTTCCAAAATAATGCAACCCCTGGTTTCAATCGTTTGCCAGCCAACACCTCCGGGATTGAATACATATCTTTTGCTCTTAGTGTCCCAGGTTACGTAGCCGCCTGCTGTGTTGGTGGCAGAAATCACCCTTACTTCCTTTACTACACCACTCAATGGAAAATGATAACGATGATAATCGCCAACATCAAGAAAGGTATGCGTAATTGTACCGCCTGCAAACGCATC
>JACMND010000157.1 GCA_014378705.1 Pedobacter sp.
ACAGATGGCGAATTGTTATGGCGTTTCTTCAAAACAATGGACGATGGCATCATGTCATCTACTGACGACCTAATAGAAAGAATGATGCGGAAAGTTTCGAGAAATTTTCCTTACGCATCCAAACATTTATCATTCTTTAATAAGCGCTGCCATTTAATATGGTAGGCTTTTTTTATATAATAGGTCCAAAAGAAAATAGTTGTTCAGGTTTGTTTGAATGTAGTTGTGTTACGTTCCACTCTCTCTAATCTTCCGCGGATGCTTCAGAGTACAATAAGCACGGTTTTTTATTAATTAATATTACAGCAAACTATTAATTTTCAATCCTGTTTCCTTACAAACACATAAAAAATGACAACAGTAAAAGCATATGCTGCCGAGCAGGCAGATAAACCGATGGCTCCGTTTAACCTGGATAGAAGAGAACCGGGAGCAAGTGATGTAGAGATCGAAATTTTGTATTGCGGAGTTTGCCATTCCGATATACATACGGCCCGGAATGAATGGGGCGGAACCATGTATCCCGTTGTTCCCGGTCATGAGATTGTAGGAAAAGTAAGTCGGGTAGGTGCCAGTGTTACCCATCATAAAGTAGGCGATACAGTAGGAGTGGGATGCTTTGTGGATTCCTGCGGCCATTGCGGAAATTGCAAAGATGATTTGGAGCAATACTGCGAAAACGGGCATTCGCAAACCTACAATTCGTTTCTGCAAGACAAGAAAACCATCGCCTATGGCGGGTATTCTACTCATATTGTGGTGACCGAAAAATTCGTTTTAAAAATTTCTGACAAATTGCCTTTAGAAGCCGTTGCTCCTTTATTGTGTGCCGGAATTACAACTTACTCTCCTCTAAAGCATTGGAATGTTAAAAAGGGAGACAAAGTAGCCGTTGTCGGTTTAGGTGGCTTAGGGCACATGGCTGTAAAAATTGCCGCTTCTATGGGCGCCGATGTAACCGTGCTTAGCCGTTCGCCGGGAAAAGCAAAAGATGCATCGGAATTAGGCGCTCATCATTTTGAGCTGACTACTGGAAAAGAAAACATGAAAAAGATGGCTGGCAGCTTTAATTTAATTATTGATACCGTTTCAGCCAAACATGATTATAACGAATACCTGGCCTTGTTAAAAACCAACGGCGTAATGGTTTTACTGGGCGTTCCGCCAGAGCCGGAAACAGTTCATGCTGCTTCTTTGATTTTTGGAAGAAGAAGTTTGGTGGGATCACTGGTTGGCGGAATTAAAGAGACTCAGGAAATGTTAGACTACTGCGCCGAGCATAATATTGTGTCTGATGTGGAAGTAATCAATATCGACCAAATTAATGAGGCTTTCGAACGTACCATTCAGGGCGATGTTCATTACCGCTTTGTAATTGACATGGCCTCCTTAAAGAATTAAATTCACGCTAAGTAACCTTTTCAGGTCTGATTTACTCGTAATTCAGACCTGTTTTGTGATCACTCATATCAAATAATCATCATTGGGGTTCATTAAGCATTTTTGAGAAGTATTGGTACATGAAGACAATAAAATTTCCAGCCTCCTTCATCTTCGTTGCAAACGATGACGATTTACGATATTACGCTTCTACTTCAAAGGTTAAATCATTTGTGTCAAATCTTTTTTTTAAGAATATTGTTACATTAATAAAAGAAAGATCATGGCACATTTTACAATATCCAAAGCTGACGATGGCAAGCATACCTGGAAAGCGGAAGGCACCAATCCGAAGAGCAAACGGAAGATTACTTTTAAAGGTGGCCAGGCAGGGAAAAAAGTAGGTTCTAAAAACCCAGAAGGTGAAAAAACATTTGATGCCCGGCACGACGCTCAGGGCGAAATGACACCTAAAAAATATGTAAACAAACTTCGTTGGGATGATAAGGCCGCAATCGGGTCTACTATTGATATACCAGACAATCTATTTAATCTCATAACTAAAAAACCGTCCGTCAAAAAGTAATTGATAGTTACCTTGAGTATCCAATTTTGTTAAATTTCTTCCGTTTTGGCTTAATTAAGCAGCGTAGGCCTTTACAGGTTTAGTATTTGTAACTTCTTATCAAACAAAGGTAAATCCACATGTTTTAGGACTTACAATTTGAAAGTACATTTATCCTAATTACATTCATCCAAAATGCAAAATTTAAAACGGGTAGTTTGCTGCTTACTAACAAGCCTGTTATGTAGTTTTAACATCCAATCACAAACAATTCCAAAGCTTGGTGTAGTTTTAAATATAAATCAGGATAGTCTTGTTTATGCTTCTGGCTTTCGCTTATTAGGCGAAAGCGTTGGTAATATGATTTCGCCTTCTCTTTCTATAACTCAATTTGAATCCAACCTTTACAAAATAAAGAGTGCAAAATGTAAGATTAATGCCTGCAACCAGTTGTTTCCGGCAAATTTAAAGTTAGTTGGACCGCTTGTAAATGATGCAAAAACATTGGGTTATTTAGATACTGTTTGTTATCGTGCAAAACGATCAGGGATTTCCATACTCATTTTAGGTAGTGGAAAAGCAAGGGAACTTCCGCCGGGTTATAACAATCAAAAAGCCAAAGAGGAGTTTATAATTTTATGCCGCAAGATGGCTAAAGTCGCTAAAAAGCATCGGATAACAATTGTGTTGGAGAACCTGAATAGTATAGAAACGAATTTTTTAAATACGCTGAAGGAAGCAGCGGAAGTTGTAACCAAAGTAGATCATCGCAGCTTTCGGCTTAACGCTGATATATATCACATGATGAAGGAAAATGAATCAGCGCAAAGTATTGTTGATGCAGGTAAAATTATTGTTTACTGTGAAGTTGCCGAAAAAGAAAATCGCACGCTTCCCGGAATGTTGGGAGATAATTTTAAACCTTATTTTAATGCATTAAAATCAATAGGATTTAAAGGGCCTATCATGATAGAAGGAGGGTCAAACGAATTAAACAAAGATATTCCTGCAGCGTATCAATATTTAACGAAGCAACTCACAGAGGTGTATTCCGAAAAATAAATTTTTTTTTGGGTAAGTTTTTATAGGGAGTAAATGGTTGGTAAATAAACCGCAGTTTCTTTAACCTTTTATTTGGCCCAAATCATTGTTGTCGGGCATTGTTTTTAAAACATATAGAAAACAGGTTGTACTTGGTTTCGCACAACTTGTTTTCTACAATTATTTTATTTTTGGGCAGTTACCTGCCAGATTGTATTGCTTGAATCATCAGTAACCAGCAGAGAACCATCGTTAATGACAGTTACACAGACCGGGCGGCCAAAAACTTTACTTTTATCGGCTTCATTTATAAAACCAGTTAAAAAATCTTCGGTTTTACCTTCGGGCATTCCATCCTTAAAAGGAACGAACACTACTTTGTAACCAGAAAGTTCAGATCTGTTCCAGGAGCCGTGTTGCCCTACAAAAGCACCATTGCGATATTTTTCGGGAAAAGAATTTTGCTTATAAAATGTAAGTCCGAGAGAAGCGGTGTGAGATCCTAAAAGAACATCCGGAACAATAGTTTTTTTAACGAGTTCCGGTGCCTTTCCTTTCATCCGCGGGTCTTCATTTGATCCTATATAGGCGTATGGCCAGCCATAAAAGCCATCACGTTTTAGGCTGGTTATATAATCCGGTACCAGGTTGTCTCCCAGTTCATCCCGTTCATTTACTGCGGTCCACAATGTATTAGAACCAGGATAAAAATCCATTCCCACAGGATTTCTTAAGCCTGCCGCGTAAATTTTTTCACCCGTTCCATCCGGATTAATTTCTAAAATATTAGCCCTACGTACCTCCTTATCCATTCCATTTTCTCCGTTATTACTTCCTGAACCAACGGATACCAGAATCTTTTTCCCATCCGGACTGGCAATGATATTTCTGGTCCAATGATTATTGTAACCTCCGGCCGGAAGATCAAGAATTTTCTTTCCGGTTTCGGTTATATTATTCTGACCGGCTTTGTACGGGTAGCGCATTAGCGCATCGGTATTTGCCACATAAAAATAATCGCCCAAAACAAGCATCCCAAAAGGTTTATTCTGGTTTGCCAAAAATATTTCCCTTACCTCATATTTCCCATCTTTATCTTTGTCTCTTAAAATGGTGATCCGGTTAGCACTGGTTGGAGCAGTGCTTGATTCTGACACAAAAAGATCACCATTTGGACCCACATAAATCCAGCGTGGATTTTGGAAACCGTCAGCAAATTTATTTACTTTAAAACCTTCAGGGGCAACCGGCATTTTCCCATCCACCCATCCCGTTACCTTGGGACTGTTGTCTGCCGATTTAGTTGCATAGGGCTTAGGCAAATCTTGCTTTAAACCAGAAGTATTTGCACTTGTTTTATTTTGTGATTTGTCCTGTTGTGCAAAAGCGAAAACTCCTGAAAATACTACCAGTCCCAAACAGGCAAGTATTTTAATAAAATAATTCTTCATAATTTTTTTCATAATTAAACAGATAAACAGCGCTCTTGAAGTTCAAAAACCATTCCATAGTAAAATTCCATTGTAATTTATTGATCTTATATACTTGATAAGATTTGTTTTGGAATAGTAAATAGAGCTAAGGGCTTAGGATATATTTTTTTGAATTTCTATTCTTGATAAGCAGTTGTCCTTGTCAGTGTTCTTTATTTTATTTAATCGCATTTTAATACATTGTTTTCGAACAGTATAAGGTGAAGGCTTTCTTTTGTATTTTAAATTTTAACGAAACTATTCTTCTTGATAATTAGTATAATTGCATTTTTAAAAGATATGAGACAAATGAATATAAAAACATTTACGATACTTACGTTTCTATTATTCCTTAGTGGAATCCGTTCTTCGTATGCGCAATTGGATTCTAGTACCGTAAATGGCGGAGACGGCAAATACCTTATTAAACTTAACCTGCTTGCGTTGCCACTTAATAACTTTTCGTTCCAGGCAGAACGGGCTGTGGGAAAAAGAACTGCAGTTGGCCTCGGGCTTCGTTTTATGCCTAAATCCGGCCTCCCTTTTAAATCCCAGATAGAAAATCTGATTGATGATCCAGAATCGTGGAAACAGATTAAAGACTTTAAAACTGGGAATTTTGCCATTACTCCTGAAGTACGTTTTTATATGGGAAAAGGTGTTTTTCGGGGATTTTACGTGGCGCCCTTTGTTCGCTACACACGTTATACTGCCGAACTTCCTTTTACTTTCAATGTGCCGAATAGTACCGATGGTTTTACGTCCGAAGTAATTCCGCTTAGCGGAAATTTGAGTACAATTACCGGTGGTGTACTTTTAGGTGCGCAATGGAAACTGACCAAATTATTGTACCTCGACTGGAGTATTTTCGGACCTCAATACGGTGCTTCAAACGGAAGTATTTCTGGTAACAGATCTTTATCAACAAACGAGCAAAATGCTTTGCGAGACGAATTGCAAACCCTTAGCGATCTGCCTTTGGTTAAAACAACCTATACTGTTGATCAGAATGGGGCTACTGTAGATTTTAAAGGACCCTGGGCTGGAATCCGTTCAAGCTTTAGTCTTGGCTTCCGGTTTTAACTTTAAATCAGTTTTTTAATGCTTTGATCGCCCTTTTTTAATGGAATCATGAGCAGTATATTTTCTTTAACTTAGATTAACTAAAAAAAAAGCTATGAAAGGAATTCTGATTGTTTTTCTGTTTCACTTTTGTATTGGAGCAGCGTACTCACAAGCTATTTATCCGGTTCAACTAACTTCATTTGATAATGAAAGTTACCTACTAAAAAACAAGACGTTAACACTAAGGGTTAACGAACTTCTTAAAAGTTCACTGCTAACAT
This sequence comes from Pedobacter sp., assembly GCA_014378705.1. Taxonomy (GTDB): domain Bacteria; phylum Bacteroidota; class Bacteroidia; order Sphingobacteriales; family Sphingobacteriaceae; genus Daejeonella. The sequence goes on from JACMND010000157.1 coordinate 5,805, forward strand.
TACCATCCGAAAAGCCGGTTAAGATTAAATTGCACCTGGGGAAACCAAAGGTCTTGGAGGTTACGTCAGGTGGGATGGATCAACCTGATTCAAAATATATATACAGTACCAGGTCATTTCAGGTGGCTTATTCAATACCCGTTAAAATTGACGTTAAAACGGATACAGATAGTTTGATATACACGTATACTTCTCAAAGTCCTGTTGAATATTTCAGTTTCAAAATGTCGTCAGGGAATGAGAATGCTACTGTAGGAGATTATAATGTCCCCCGACCAACAGAACAAGAAGAAGATCTGGTAAAACAGGTATCTAAAAGTTTTACAGATTATAAAAATTATAACAGCGTATTCATGAAAGAAATAAGAGATAAAACGGATGTTTTCCTATCCGGATTTTTAAAACAATTTAAACAAAGCCTCGCAGCAAGGTAAAAATGTATTGTATTAATCAATATTAATCTGTTTACTGCTTATCGCTATCCACATCAAAATTATTCAATAAATTATTATTTCTCTTTTATCTGTACAATTTAAATGTGTGTTTGATGTGTATCACTTTGCTTAGGCTAAATTTTAAAAGCTAACAGCTTATAAATTGGAATGTTAACCCGCAGTAAATTAAAATAAATTAAGCGGTCGGGTGAACAAAACCAAATCTATATATGGTATTATGGTTACCTGAAAGTAAGCTGTCATCATATTGTGGAAAATATAAAACACATTGAATTAAATTAAATTGCTGACGAGAAATACTCTTCAGCAAACACCAGGGTTGTAGCCTTTGGGTTGTTAACAAGCGTATTGTGGAGAAGTTGCTCCAAAGACCCCCTTGGACTCCCGCAGGCTTAGGAACAATAGATGATAATCCACCATTCTTAATCAGCAGCAACCAGAAAATAAATTTTTGATCATCACGGCAAAAATATTCAGCATGTGGATATGAAAGCAAATGAATTAACCCCTAGGTTTTTAGATTTTTTTGGTAATTTTTTTGGCTTACATCTGGAACGGACATAGCTGTGTAAAATCAATTTCGTGTAATTGACGGATAAGAACTTCATAAAAAAAGCCGTTGATTAAAATAAACAACGGCTTTTTTTAATGTATATCAAACTATAATAATTTAATACCCAAACTTAAATGAAACAGGTTTTGCTTCTGGTCATATTTAGTACTCTTGCTAATATTGGTTAAACCGGCTTCATAACGGAGATCAACAGAAAGACTTCCCAAATCAACACCTGCACCACCCTGTAAACCTAAAGCCTGGTTTTTATAATCCTGGATTGAAGTGTAAGCATCATTTATGGTAGTTTTTTTATCAACTATAACAGACAATACAGGTCCGGCCATAAATCGGAGATTTAATTTATTTGCCCCAATTTTAGTGCCTATTAAAAGCGGCACGTCTAAAGTTGTAAATTTTATTTCTCCATTTGCTTCGACTTCATTTCCTCCCGTCTGAAATATAATCGGAATTTTACCTCCTTTAGTTCCAAGATAGGCTTCCGGTTGCAAATACAATCCGGCACCACCAATTCGTGTCCATATTCCAAACTGATAACCCAGAATGCTGTTTTTATCCGTAAAACTAGATTTACTTTTTAGTTCCGAATAGTTTACTCCTCCTTTAATCCCCAAATTAAAACTTGGTAATTGTGCCATTGCTGGTATTGAAACAACAAATAAAAAGCTTGCTATTAAAAGTATATTTTTCATCGTGTCTTAAATTAATTTATACTGGTGTTGCAAAAACCCTGCTAAGTAAACGCAATGAATTTATATATATTTAGAATCCCATTATAAAAATTATTTTTGTGCATATAAAAACATGGCAGAAATTACGATTAGTAACGAGAACTGGGCCCGCTTAAAATTAAAGGTTCAACGTAAGTATACTCATCTTACAGATGAAGATTTATCTTATGAAGCAGGACAAGAAGAAGGTTTAATTTTGCGTTTGATGGAGCGTTTGAAGAGAAATAGAGAGTACATCGTTTTTACCTTAAATAAAGGCTTGGTGCATATTAACACAAATCGGTTATAGTTAACGTTAACTATATTTAAGGGCATTTCTCAAGCAAAACCCAACTTTCACACCGCATTTTTCGTACTTTAGCTTTTATAAGAACGGTTATGAATAATACCAGACAACCATTTAGCAAAGGTGTTAAAAGAGGCATTACTGCCGCATCAGTACTATTTTCCATATTGTCGTTTGCCTTTGTTGAAGACCTTTTTCAGGTTTCGAAGAATTTGGATATTTTCGCCTCTGTTTATAAAGACATTACCTTAAATTATGTGGATGAGATAAACCCTTCCGAAGCCATGAAGTCAGGCATTGATGCCATGCTGGAAGAACTTGATCCATATACCGAGTACATTCCAGAGTCTGATATTGAAAATTACAAATTAAAATATGTAAGTACTCAATATGGTGGCGTGGGCTCAAGCATCATTATCCGCGAAGGGAAAGTTATTATTTCAGAAACGTTCAGCGGTTTCCCTGCTCAAAAAGCGGATGTTCGTTCAGGCGATGAGATATTGGAAATAAACAATGTTTCCATGAAAAACAAGGGAAGTGAGCAGGTTAGTCAGATGCTAAAAGGCCCTAAAAGTACACCTGTTAATTTGCTGATTCGCCGCCCTTCAATCAAACAAGCTATTGAAAAGAAACTTATTCGTGAAGAAATTAAGCAGAATAATGTCAGTTATTATGGGATGCTTGACAATAATGTTGGCTATATTAAACTAGATAAATTTTTAGAAAACTCAGGGCAGGAAGTAAGAGATGCCTTGCTTAATTTGCGGAAAAACAATCTCAACGGATTGGTTTTAGATTTAAGGTTTAACGGGGGCGGAATTTTACAGGAAGCCGTAAAAATTGTAAACCTTTTTGTTGAAAAAGACTTGACCGTGGTTTTGCAAAAAGGAAGAAATAAAGAAAAATCTATAAATTATAAAACGTTTGAAACGCCTTTAGAACCCACATTACCTCTTGTTATATTGGTCAACAACCGCTCCGCTTCTGCATCAGAAATCGTGGCTGGTTCATTACAGGACCTTGACCGGGCCGTGGTTATTGGTCAGCGTAGCTTTGGCAAAGGGCTTGTTCAGCAAACATTTAACCTTCCGTACAATAGTTTAGTTAAAATTACAGTGGCTAAATATTATACTCCATCCGGCCGCTGCATCCAGGCGCTTGACTATACCCATCGTGATTCTGAAGGGAGTGTAGTTAAGGTTGCAGATTCATTAATTACCCAATATAAAACACGTACCGGAAGGTTCGTATATGATGGTTCCGGAATATACCCTGACGTTTTTGTTAAACCCTTAAAGTATAATCTGATTACCCAGACATTGGCAAACAAATTTTACATTTTTGATTATGCAACCAAGTATCGCAATGAAAATGAAACGATTAAAGATGCCGTAAAATTTAAACTTACCGATACAGAATACTTAAAGTTTATCAATTATTTATCTGATAAGGATTATGATTACAAAACAAAAACAGAAAGATTGATGGCCGAATTGAAAGAAGAAGCAACCCGTGAGAATAAAATAAGCGAGATAAAATCAGAGTACGAAGCGTTAATTAGCAAGGTTGGTTACAGTAAAAAAAATGACCTGACCCAATTTAAAGATGAGATACGCAAAGTGCTTGAAAATGAAATTGCCTCCAGGTACTATTTTGAAAAAGGACGGATTGAGCAGGCGTTTCAATATGATGTTGAAATGAGGGAGGGGTTAAAGGTGATTGCTGACCGGACTGTTCTTTCATCTATACTGAAAGGAGAAGGGACCTATAAAACCATTGGTAAACCAGGTGTGGATTTCTCTGCGAATGCCGCTGATTAATGAAATTCCTGTATCCGTTTTTACAAACACAAAAATCATCAGTTTTATGAATAAAATTCTGTTCACGGCTTTTATCCTGGCAGGTTTACAGGCAAAAGCTCAGCAATTAAAACCATCTGAACTTGCACATACTTTTTCTATTGTCGCCCGTGATAATAAGACTGGAGAAATGGCTGTCGGTGTTCAAAGCCATTGGTTTTCGGTAGGAACCTCGGTTTCCTGGGCTGAAGCTGGTGTGGGGGCAATAGCGACGCAATCCTTTACCAATAAGTCTTTTGGGATACGGGGACTGGCTCTTTTAAAATCGGGTAAAACTGCAAAGCAAGCACTTGACGAGCTTTTATTGACTGATGAAGGCCGTGAGGTTAGACAAGTTGCCATTGTTGATTCAAAAGGAAACGTAGCCGCACATACCGGTAAAAAATGCATACAATTCGCGAATCATATTACAGGCGACCAGTTTTCAGTGCAAAGTAATATGATGCTAACTGACCAGGTTAACGAAGCAATGAGTCAAGCTTTTAAAGCGAACCCAAAGCAGCCACTTGCTGAAAGGGTGCTGGCTGCTTTAGTTGCCGCCCAGGCAGCTGGCGGCGATATTCGCGGAAAACAATCTGCTGCTTTGCTGGTGGTTCCGGCAAAATCAAAAGCAGAACCATGGAATGAACGAAGCATTGATCTCCGCGTAGACGACCATGAAAATCCTTTAATGGAATTAGGGCGACTTCTAAAAGTTCAGCAAGCCTATGAGCACATGAATAACGGTGATTTGGCCGTTGAAGTAAACGATATGCCAAAGGCGATGGAGGAATATCAGACAGCGATGAAAATGCAGCCTGAAAACTTAGAAATGCAATACTGGACTGCCGTAACGCTGGCCAATAATAAACAAATTGAGAAGGCACTTTTGATGTTTAAAAAGATCTTCGCTGCTGATAAGAACTGGAAGGAATTAACCGGAAGGCTTCCTGCAGTAGGTTTATTGACTGTTTCTGAAAAAGATCTTGCCAGAGTAATGGACTTATAGTTGTCAAAAAAATGATGAAGATTTAAAAACAAGAAGACTCACGAAGAATTAAAAACTCCGTAAGTCTCCAAAAATTATAATTGTTTTTAATCTTTGTATGTTAAGCCCATATTGTAAAACATAAATGCCCACTTATCAGCTTGTTCTTCAATAATTTTGCCTGTTGGCTTACCAGCACCATGTCCCGCGTTAGTTTCAATTCGAATTAATGCCGGACTTTCGCCTTTATGAAAATCCTGTAAACGGGCCGCGAATTTAAAAGAATGTGCAGGTACAACCCGGTCGTCATGGTCTGCCGTAGTAATAAGTGTTGCCGGATATGTTACACCTTGTTTTAAAGCATGATAAGGAGAATATTTAACCAAATATTCAAACATTTCTTTAGAATCTTCGGCTGTTCCGTAATCATAAGCCCAACCTGCGCCCGCTGTAAATTTGTTGTACCGTAGCATATCTAAAACACCAACAGCCGGAAAGGCAACTTTAAATAACTCCGGCCTCTGGCTCATAACCGCACCTACTAACAATCCGCCGTTAGATCCGCCTGAAATAGCAAGGTAATCTTTGGAGGTGTACTTATTGTTTACCAAATATTCAGCTGCAGCTATAAAATCATCAAAAACGTTTTGCTTCTGCATTTTGGTGCCCGCCAGATGCCACTTCTCTCCGTATTCTCCACCGCCTCTCAGGTTAGGTACGGCATAAATTCCACCCTGGTCTAATAATATGATATTCGATGTACTGAACGCAGGTGTTAAACTAATTCCAAAACCTCCATAAGCGTATAACAATGTTGGATTTTTTCCATTTAACTCCACACCTTTTTTGTAGGTGATTATCATCGGAATCTTTGTTCCGTCTTTAGAGTTATAGAAAATTTGTTTTGATTCATATTGAGCGGGATCAAAATCAACACCTGATTTTTTAAATACCGTAGATTGGCCGGATGGAATGCTATACTTAAAAATTGTTGGCGGATATACATAAGAAGTAAAAGTGAAATACAGTTCCTTTTCATTTTTTTTAGCGCTAAAACCTCCCGCCGAACCAATCCCTGGAAGGGTAATTGTGCGGTCCAGATGGCCATTCATATCGTATTGCAACACCAATGAAGTTGCATCTTTTAAATAACTGGCGAAAATTTTGCCTCCACCGGTGCTGATATCCAGTACATTTTTAGATTCCGGAATCAAATCTGTCCAGTTTTGTGGTTGTGGGTTTGAAGCATCTACGGTAACAACTTTGTAATTAGGCGCATTCAGGTTGGTGTGGATGTATAATTTACTTCCGGAATTGTCTATAATGGTATGGTTGCCGTCAAAATTGTCAACTATTTTAGTGATCTGGTTTCCTGGTTTTGAAAGATCCTGAATGTATAATTCGTTTCCGGTTGTAGATACAGATGCTGAAATAATCAGAAAACGATCATCCTCGGTTACATTTGCTCCGATATAACGGCGGGGCGTAACATCGCCACCAAAAATCAGTTTATCTTCTTTTTGTAATGTCCCAAGTTGATGGTAAAATAATTTATGATACTGGGTGAGGCCCGATAATTGGCTTCCTTGGACTGGTTTGTCGTAGCTGCTGTAATAAAAACCTTCGTTTCCACGCCAGGCCAGATCAGAAAATTTAACATCCCGGATAGTGTCGCCCAGAATACTTTTATCAGATGTTTTTAATATAATCACTTTCCGCCAATCGGAACCGCCTTCAGAAATCTGGTATGCGGCAAGCGATCCGTCGTTGGTAAACTCAATTCCGGCTAAAGATGTAGTGGCGTCCTTTGAAAACTGGTTCGGGTCTAAAAAAACTTCCGGCTTACCACCTTTTTTCTGTCGGTAAAGCACATACTGATTTTGCAATCCGTCATTTTTATAAAAGTAAGTGTAATCACCTTCTTTAAAAGGAGCGGAATATTTTTCGTAGTTCCATAGTTTTTCAAGTTTGTTTTTAATGTTGGTACGAAACGGAATTTCTGAAAGATAATTTTGTGTTACCGCATTTTGAGCAGTTACCCAGATTTTGGTGTCTGCTGCCCGGTCATCTTCAAGCCATCGGTACGGATCCTTAACGGCAGTACCAAAATAAGTATCAGACACTTCGGTTTTTTTTGTTAGCGGATAATTCATTTTTTTTGTGGAGTTGCTTGTATGTTGAGCAAAACTGAGGTAGGGGCAAAGAATTGCCATTAATGCCAGGCGTAGATATGCATGCTGTTTCATAATTGAGTTAGTTAATTTTTAAAATTAATAAAAGCTTTATGAATATGAGATAAACATCGAATTGTTACAACAGGTACCGGTTTGTTATTTTATGTATTTTTGCAATTGATGCCAACCCGCACCCATATTTATTTTGCTTCAGACTTTCATTTAGGTGCCCCGGATTATGATTCAAGCCGTGAACGTGAAAAGCGAATTGTTTCCTGGCTTGATTCCATTAAAGAAAACGCTTCTGAAATTTATTTAATGGGCGATGTATTTGATTTTTGGTTTGAATATGCCACGGTTGTTCCAAAAGGCTATATCAGGCTTTTAGGAAAACTTGCTGAGCTTTCTGACTATGGCATAAAAATCATCCTGTTTAAAGGCAACCATGATATGTGGATGTTTGATTATTTTAAGAATGAGCTGAATATTGAAATTGTTGCCGACGAACTCATTATAGAAAGAGGCGGGAAAAAGTTTTTTCTCCATCATGGCGATGGTTTAGGTGCGGGGGATACCAGGTACAAAATTTTAAAATCATTTTTCAGGAGCAGGTTTTGCCAATGGCTTTTTGCCCGGCTGCATCCTAATTTCGCAATTGGCATAGCTCAAAAATGGTCTGCTAAAAGCCGGATTTCCAGCAGTAAGGTTGTGCAAGCAAAAAATACAGAGGCTGAGTGGCTGGTTCGCTATTCCAGAGATCTAGTGAAACAATCTCATTATGATTATTTAATTTTCGGCCATCGGCATCTGCCTTTGGATATATCTATAAATGAAAGTGCCCGGTATATAAATCTTGGAGAATGGATTAATTACAGTTCTTTCGCAGTTTTTGATGGGAAAGACCTTCAACTAAAAAGTTTTCAGTAAAGCCTCAGCTATTTAAGATGACCAGAAATTTACTATATAATCTGTATTTTTGGATGTTTTAAGTACAGGTTTTGTTATCTAAACCTGATAGAAACGGCAGCCCCCGATTTTGATCGGGGCTAAAGTGCATAGCGGGGCTACCGTTAAAATAGAAAAGGGGTTTTGCTTTTCAAACAATTAATAAAATGGGATTTGATTGCCCTGAAAACACATTATTAAGATATGTTACAGAAATTACAATATATAAAAGAGCGTTGGGAAGAAGTGGAGAAGGAGTTAAGCAACCCTGAAGTGATGGCTGACATGAAACGTTATGCTCAATTAAACAAGGAATACAAAGACTTGGGCAAAATTGTGGAGGAATATCACGTTTACAGCAATATTGTAAGTAATATAGAAACAAACAGAAATTTGCTGGCTTCAGAAAAAGACGATGAAATGCGTGAAATGGTTAAGTTGGATCTTGATGAACTTCTGGAACGACAAGACGAAATTGAAGAAAGAATCCGCCTGATGTTAATACCGCAGGAACCCGAAGATGCGAAGCATGCTATAGTTGAAATTCGTGGCGGAACAGGTGGCGATGAGGCCGCACTTTTTGCCGGCGACCTGTACCGGATGTATACCCGTTATTGTGAGCGACGTGGCTGGAGGATGGAAGTTGTTGATGTTACTGAAGGTTCGGCAGGAGGATACAAGGAAGTTGTTTTCAATGTTTTGGCTGATGATTCTTACGGGCAATTAAAATACGAGTCGGGTGTTCACCGTGTTCAACGGGTGCCTGATACTGAAACGCAAGGGCGTGTGCACACATCGGCCGCCTCAGTTGTTGTTTTGCCTGAAGCGGATGAATTTGATGTTCAGATTAGCATGAACGATGTCCGTAAAGACCTGTTCTGTTCTTCAGGCCCAGGCGGGCAATCGGTTAATACAACCTATTCGGCAGTGCGATTAACTCATTTGCCTACCGGTTTGGTTGCTCAATGCCAGGATCAGAAATCACAGCTTAAGAATTTTGATAAAGCATTTAGCGTATTAAGAAGCCGTGTTTACGAGTTGGAACTTGCCAAAAAGAATGAAGAAGATTCAAAAAGGCGCAAGACAATGGTTGCCACCGGCGACCGCTCGGCAAAGATCCGTACCTACAATTATCCTCAAGGCCGGGTTACAGAACATCGGATAGGTTTGACCATTTACAATCTTACGAATGTGATGAACGGCGATATACAGGAAATTATCGACCAACTTCAATTTGCAGAAAATGCAGAAAAGATGAAGGAAGGAACCGTGGCGTGATTTAACTCTATTACGCGTCTCAAAATAACCTGTAATTTTTAAAAATATAAAATTTTGAGATTGAATATGAAGCAATTAGCCCACTTTAGGATTTTAAAAATATTAAATTTTGCACTATATGGTTTATAACTCTATATTTGCCTCAAATTAAGGAAAACCACTTTAATTAGTTCTCAAAAAACGATGATTCCGTAGCTCAGCTGGTAGAGCATAACACTTTTAATGTTGGGGTCCTGGGTTCGAATCCCAGCGGGATCACAGGAATAAAATTGTATCTTCAACCAATGTGTTTTAAGATGCGAAGGTAAAACGGTCCGGTAGTTCAGTTGGTTAGAATACATGCCTGTCACGCATGGGGTCGCGGGTTCGAGTCCCGTCCGGACCGCTGGTTAAGCCTCCCAAAGCAATTTGGGAGGCTTTTTACTTTAATTACTCTACGATTGCAATCTCCTGCATATTCGTTTCTCTCACATAACTAATTCTGTTATCCCCCCCATACTGGATAAGTCTAAATCCGGTTCAAAATAGGGACTAAAAAGGTGCAGATTAATTTGAGGGTTTTTTTATCATCCAGGGCTTTGCTGTAATTAATTTGGCCCATTTCTTTTTAAATTTTAAAAGGTAACGATAACAATCTTTTAACTAGATTTTAAATGGCGGGATATTTGTATTAGAAGTTTACTTTTAAGCAATAAAATTTTAACTTTAATATCACATACACTCATAAAAATTCTTTCATGAAAAATCCCTTACTATTATTACTATTTTTTGTCGCCACTATATCAGCATGTAAAAAGGACAAGCTAGTGAACGGCGGTTCTACACCGGTATACTTTACGACTACCAAATACTCTTATCTGGGTACTTATGATGATACAGGTCGCCCAAATTATTTAGTTGCTCCGGATATGGTTAGTGCTAATCTCTTGAGTTTTGTTAATGATCAGTTACCTGAAAGAGGCGACATCCGGAACAAGCATCCGGAATACTTAAAAAACGCCGATCTGTCCATTGCAGCAAAATCAGAAGTGTTTATTACGTTTGTTAATGAAGGATCAGCCTTTACAAACTCTTTGGGATATTATTTATTTAAAACAGGTAATCCGCCTACAAAGCCTGAGAATATAGAAAATATTGTTTACATGTTCCCCAATGGGTCAAATTTATCATCAGGAGGTCTTAAGCCCGGGGATAAAATTAGCTTAGGAGTTATTGCGGAAGGTATGTCAGTTGGGTTTGTTCTTCTTGAAAAAGGATGGGACCCAGTTGCAAAGAAGGTAAATGCAAAAGCTCCGCACTATACCTCTAACAAAGCGCTTAATCCAGAAAATAGAGATGAACTGAAGCAACATACAGTTTTGATAGAATATCCTTCTGAGAATAAAACAATTATTGGATTTGAAGCACTCAATCGTACCTTACCAGAATGCGATCACGATTTTAATGATGTAGTAATATATGCTACTCTCAAACCAGTGCAGTAATAAGAAAATTATTACTTATGGTATAAAAAGTCCGGCTATTTGGCCGGACTTTTTTTTGTGCTCAGAACTTTGCTATATTTAAATCGAAGATTTATTTCATCAGTACTGCTCCAATTGCTGATTGTAATTAATAAGTTCTTCACTCGATTTACCATTTATTAATTATAAAGCAAATGCTCGGTTAAGTGGTGGGTTGTATTCTTAATTAAAATATAATTATTCGATCATGAAAGGAGGATAGAGTATATTAAATACGTCTCACTATCAGACCCCCGCCCTTTTTATAAATTAAGAAAGCATTTAATTAGCCTTTCAAAAAATATTAATTAATAGGTGTACTGATAAAAATCAGATCAAAGTTTGGGCTCTAGGTAGTGCAGGGGACATAAATGCCCAAATCATTGTTATTTGTTCCCTTAATGATTGATAAAAATGTTTCCAGTCAGGTCAGTTTACAAAATGTAAACAAAGAGGCTGCTTTCAGCGAATCAGATGTTCGCCTGCTTTTGAAACTATCTAATGGGATGTGAATTGTTTTTTTAGCTTTTAATTTCAGACCAGATTTCCTTGTGTCCTCCCAAATTCATCTTTGTTCGGAGGGCTTGTGCTGCCTGTTGGCCCGATTGAATGGTACCATCAATATAGCCTACGTTACCACCAAAATCAATCCAGTCGCCACAGAGATACAGATTGGCAAAACCGCTCGCATCTGCCTTCAATCTGTAAAGATCACTATTGGGTACAGAAAGGGTGTAATGGTCCGTAGGCCTTACATTTGCCCTGAAAAACTGGTTAGAAAACCGAGTGTAACTATCCATAGAATTTTCCGGATCGGCCAGTAGTTGAAAATTCAAGCCTTGCGGATACAAGTAAGTCGTTGCTTTTGGCCAAAACCATCCTGAATTATCTTGCAGCCATTGTTCAAAAACATCTTTTAATCTTTCGTTTTCCTTTGCCTGATAGTTATGATCTGAAAACGGTGCCAATGGCTTGCGCATTACATAAGGACCGGTAAAGTAGGCAAGAAATTTTGGACGTTGGTTTTCAGGCCAGTTTTCATTGGCGATCACCAAAGAGCTATCAAGCCATGAGTACATCGGGTTTTGATAAACCACAACATTTGGAGCAGCAAATTCAGCAGGTAACCCCCATGTTGCCAGATCAAATCCCAACTCGTTTAACGAAGGTATAAACCATAGTTGCGCAGATTGAGTTGGCGTTGTTACAATATTGTCTACCATCAATTGCCAGCGGTTTTCTTTGAGGATAATTTCGCTGCAAATTGTTTTTAGGGTTCCAACGGGAATGCCGAGTATCACTTCGTCAAAATCAACGCCTAAAGTTAATTGGCCTTTTCTAAAATCTGTCCAATCGGCCCATGGATCTTCAAGATTAACCTTTCCTGCTTTTAATTTAGTAACATCATTCGGGTTGAGTTGATCATAAAGCGGCTCGGCGGGCCAAACACTAAGCCTACCATCCTGAATTTTTTTTACCGGATTGTATTCCGGCACCGCGAGTTCAACTTGTTCAGAATAAGATATTGTTTCTATAGAGCCTGTTGAAGCATAATGTACCTGGTCAATTTTATGAAAAAATTTAAATTTTACTCCGCGATTTTTTAAAACTTCATACATCGGCATTACCAAAACATCACCTGTGCCATAAACCATCTGATATACAAATGAACCTTTATAACCGCTTGATTTAGCGAAAAATTGAAGTGCCGTGCCAGCAGCCACGGCACCACCGCTATCGTTAACCAGGTTTGCGAAAGTACCGGTATAAAAAAAACGAACAATTACTGAGTTAACCAACCATTCTGGAGCGCCCTGCATGCCCAACCATTCACGGTAATCGTATTTATTGATCTTGCTAAAATCAAAGCTTTCTGTATCGGGATTGTACACATCTTTAAGTATACCCTTTATGTTGTAATAGGCAAAACAAACGGCAATCGTCAGGTGCCTTTCTTGGCTTTTTTCTTCTTTAAAAGGTAAGCCTTTTTGCTCTATATACCTGATGTGATTTTCAATTAATCCTAAAATTTTGCTATGATGCTTGTGTGGATTTTCTAAATCGGGATGTTGTAACAAGCGTACGGCTTCATTTATATTTGAAAACTCCTTGTGAACCATTTGATCTATTAAACCACCTTTGGCAAGCAGGGGTTTGATAAGAGTGTAGATCCAACCCGTTCTTTCACTTGGCTTCCGTTCATTATTAGTCGCATATTCCGGAAAAAAATGATTTAAAATCCATGCAATAATTGGATTAACACCTTTTATATAAGGGCTTCCCAACAACATTTCCAGCATCACAGCCAAGCCTTTCCTAATTAAAACCGACATGGGCAAGGGTGGCCCTAAACCGGGTTGTTCGGTTGTGTCTGGTAAAATGAGAGGCCAGTTTGTCCACTTGCCCAATTCAGGGATAAACTCCGTAAGCAAGGTGGTATTGTTGGCAACCAAACCGTCTTTAAATAAATCTTGTAAGGGGCTTCCGGGCGCCAGGTTTTCTATTTTTCTTTCATCGTATACACTACGTAATAAACGAAAAGTAGTATCGTACCATCCTTGTAAAATATGGATCCCATGTTCTTCAATACGATCGCATTGGCTTCTGCCGGTTGAAGTTTTACCTCCCAAACGCCAGCCAACCTGGTATAATGTAATTTCATAATCATTCTGCCAGCCCTCGTAATCCGTCAATTCATGAGCCGCCGATAATGAGGCCATGCCGCCACCAAGTATGATTATTTTCTTTTTCCGGGTACTCATATTTTTAAAGGATTACAAATTAGAAAATTATAAATCTAGGGTCTTAGGTGATGTTAATGCTGTAACGGCTTTTGCGTGAGGGATAGCAGCGAAAAGCCTGCGACCCCGATCCTTCATCTGGGCGGGGGACTTGTAGCAGATAGCCCGACATACAGGGGCACGCCCAAAACCAATCATTTATGCTTAACATAGCACCATTATTTTTGAGATATGATTTTTCTGATCCATACCAAAACACGAATCAAAAAGCCCTTCATCGTATCCGGCAAATGCACCCCGTTGGGATAGGCCGGTTTGTGATTTATAATCAATGCGTTTAAACCAGGTTGTTTATTCCAGATTGAAGCCGTGTGATAGAGTTGTGTAAGTTCGGGCTCTATAAGCACATCATCCAAAAACTGAACACCCATTTCATCCAGGTTATGCGTTTTGCCAAGCACGTCAGCTATCTCTTCTTTTGTCATAGGGTAATGTGACGGGTAGTACGCATCAAGGTGCGTGATGAATTTAACAGCTATACCCCGGGGATCGCCAAGAATTTTAGACAGCGATGGAAAAAAAAATTGGCCTTCAACCATAGATTGAGCAAATAACAATCGGTATAAAACCATGTTAATAAATATCATTTCCGGGACCGATTCTTTTTTTGCCAAATGAGAATATTTAAGATAGGCGTCAATAATTCCGGAGTTGTGTGCTCGGTACCAATGTGTTGAATTGGGGTTTTGGATAAATGTTACCCAAAATTGTGCGGCTAGGGGTAGTTGTTGTAGTGGGAAATTAATTTCATATGCTTTGCTTCCCAATTCAGAAAGATAAATAAACCAAAGGTTTACTTCACTCCACCATGCACTTCCTGAAGGCATGCTATTGGGTGGCCTTAACACAGATCTTTCTTCCCAACCCAAAAATGCAATTTCTGAATCGCCAAAACCATATTTCTCTAATTTATCTTCCTGACCGTACTTATTATAAAATGTCTCTCTTGATTTAAGCCTTGCCTCCGGGCTACCGCGAAGCGTTTCAACATATTTCCAGACCTCATTTTCTAAATCCTTTAAATCGTTATTGATCATGGTTGACTTAAAAATTTTGGTGTTGGTGTAAAATAAGCTGCGGTATTTTAAACTAGTTTGGCCTGACATTAAAGTTGACTATTTTGCAGAGGGAATTTATAAAATAAATTTTATAAAGTGTAGATTCACAAAAAGTTATAATGAAATTTATAATTCTTGCAATCCTCTACCTGTGGTTACCGGTGCTGGCAAATGCCCAGCCTGTTATATCGCTCATAAATAGTAATGACAAACATCCTGTTGGTAAACACACTATGTATTACCGGGATAAAGGTTTTAACAGTGTTGAGAAAATATTGCAACCAAATTTTCAATCTCAATTTAAACTCTACAACCAGGATGTGCCCAATTTTGGGAGTACTGCAGATGCAATCTGGTTCAAGTTTATCGTAACCAAACAAGTTGATAAAGACTTTTACCTTCAAATTGGTTCAGCCTTTATAGACAGCATTGCATTATATAAGGTGATTGACGATAGGGTACAGAACGTACAAGTTTCAGGAGACAATTATATTTTTTCGCATAGGGCCTTAAAAGTTACCCCCTTTTTATTTCCGTTAAATATCCCCGTAGACGCTAAGCAAACCTATTTGCTTCGTGTAAAAACCATGCAGCCTTTCTTCTTTCCGCTTAGGATTGGCACGCTAAACTCTTTTATGGAGGACATCCATAAACTAGACTTGATACAAGGTATTTACCTGGGATTTATGCTTCTGATTTTATTGTATAATCTTTTCTTATATTTTTCAACCAAAGAAAAACTGTACCTGTATTATGTAGCTTACGTAGCCAGCATTACCTGGTTTATGTCTACTGTATATCAATATGTGTTTGAATACCTGTGGCCGGGTTTACCAATTATTAACAGTTATGCTGTCGCATCAACGGCGTTAACTATACTAACAGCAACATTATTTACACGCGAATTCTTACACACCCGCAAGTTAACCCCCAGGTTACATAAAATTTCATTTCTGTTTATTGGGTGGGGTTTGTTAGTATTTGTACTGGTATTTACCCCATTTAAAATACCTGCGCTTATGCTGGCACAGGCAGGTATTATGCTCATGGCCATTTACTTCCTTATAGCGGGTATAACCATATTTCGCCAGGGCTACCACCCCGCAAAATTCTACCTTGTAGCCTGGAGTTTTTTAATACTTGGGTTTATAGCCGCTATTTTGGAGACGGTTAATTTGTTGCCCGTTATGTATTACATCAACTCCATGCAAATAGGTTCTGCCATTGAGGTTACTTTGTTGTCATTGGCTCTTGCCGATAGAATAAATATTTATAAAAAGCAACGGGAAGAAGCACAGGAAAAAGCGCTTATCATTTCACAGGAAAAATCTGAACTTATATCAGAACAAAATATACGCCTTGAACAGAAAGTTTCTGAACGTACAATTGCTCTAACCAAATCCTTGGATAATTTAAAAGAAGCTCAATCCCAAATCATACAATCAGAGAAAATGGCCTCACTTGGAGAGCTTACCGCTGGCATCGCACATGAAATTCAGAACCCGTTAAATTTCGTCAACAATTTTTCCGAGGTAAGCAATGATTTGATTGATGAAATGTACGCAGAGATCGAAAAGGGTGATATGGAGGAAGCAATGGCCATCGCCAATGACCTCAAACAAAATTTGGCGAAAATAAATCATCATGGCAAAAGAGCCGACGCGATAGTAAAAGGAATGTTGCAACACAGCCGAAATAGTAGTGCAACCAAAGAATTAACCAATATAAATAAACTGGCTGATGAATATTTAAGACTGGCTTATCATGGTTTGCGTTCTAAAGACAAATCATTTAACGCAACAATGCTATCTGATTATGATGAAACAATTGGAAATATCAACATCATCCCACAAGATATAGGAAGGGTTATTCTTAATTTGATTACAAATGCGTTTTATGCCGTAAGCGAAAAACAGCAACAGCAGCAGGATAGCTATGTGCCCATTGTTTCACTGTCTACAAAAAAAATTGGCAAAAAAGTGGCTATCTCAGTAAAAGACAATGGCAACGGTATCCCACAAAAAATAATGGATAAAATATTCCAACCATTCTTTACAACTAAACCAACCGGTCAGGGAACTGGATTAGGTTTAAGCCTAAGTTATGATATTGTAAAGGCTCATGGTGGCGAGTTGAAAGTGGAAACAAAGGAAGGTGAGGGAAGTGAGTTTATTATCAGATTGCCGGGATAATTTCAATATATTTATTTAAGCAATGATCAACAATCAAATACCAGGAGGAAAATAGGAATGTCAACTCACAAACACGGCAGGGAAACCTCTCCTAAAAGGGCTGACAGGCAAATAATGATTATTAAAGACACCCCATTGCGAGTACCTTTTGGTGTCCATTTCGTTTAATAAATATTGATTTAGTAATCATAAATATAATACCATGGCAATTAATCCCAATACCCCCGGCATTCATCATATCGCTCTTCGGTGCACTGATATGAGCATAAATAAGAACTTTTATCAAAACATTTTGGGCCTTCCTCTTGCTATCGACACAGAGGAATTAATTGGCTTCATTGTCGGTTCTGTATTTATTGTTTTTAAAAAAGCATCCCCACCGCATCCGGAGGATAAAGTGTTTACTCCCTTTAATATAGGTTTAGATCACATTGCTATGGCATGTGAAAATGAAGAAGAACTTAATCGTGTAGCTAAAGGTCTTACAGACGCAGGCGTTGAAAACACCGGGGTTAAGTTAGATGAAACACTTCAAAAACTATATGTTGCTTTTAAGGATCCTGATCGTATTCAATTGGAACTTTACATGATCTGAAATGAATTAAATTAAGTTCTTTTCATGAATAATGAATCCGAAATTATAAATCAACAGAATGTTATAGACAATCTGAATAACGAGGCATGGAAGTATAGAGTGCAGGACTCTGCTCAAGCACTTAAATTAAGTAAAAAAGCTGTTCTTCTAGCCGTTGCAATTAATTACACGAAAGGAAAAGCTGAAGGGTATAGAGGTTTAGGGTTTAGTTATATAAGGTTATCCCAGCATAAAAAGGCCAATGCGCTTTTGGGAAAATCTCTCAGCTTATTTAAGCATTTGGAAGATTTGCAGGGGCAGTCTGATGTTTATGAATATTTAGGAATCATTAAAAGAAGTTTGGGTGATTACAGAACATCGCTGGAATTTCTTTTTACATCACTAGAGTTACGGAAACAAACTAAATATCTGGAAGGAGAATCACTTTCATGTTATCATCTTGGAGTAACCTATAAATATTTAGGGAATTACGATAAAGCACTGAATTATCTGTTTGAGAGCCTTTCTATCGCACAAACTATCCATTACTGGGTTTCTGAGTCGTACGCTCTAAATCTTATTGGCCTGATATATTCTGAAACGGGTGCCTTTGCCAAAGCGTTAAAATATTATCATCAAAGCCTTAAGCTTAGAATAGAAGCCGGCGATAAATGGGGAGAAGCAGGTTGTTTGGATAACATTGGGTTGATTTATTTTAAACTTAAAGATTGCCAAAAGGCAATTGAATTTTGTACACGAAGTTTAACCACAAGCATAGAAATTAACGATAAAAAAGGCCAAGGCAATTCCCTTTTTCATTTGGGCGATATTAGTAGAGAACTAAATAACGATGACGAGGCCAGGAAGTATGGTAATAAAAGCTTAAAAATACGCAGAGAAATAGGTGATAAGAAAGGGGAGGCTGAAATTTTATTGTTTTTAGCTGAGCTCCCCGCAAGGGGTTTAAACCAACGTCACAAAGAAACTTTATTAGGATTATTAGGCAAAGCTTTAATCCTGGGGCATGAGGTGAATGCACTGGATTTACTTTCCAAAATCCATTTTAGTTACTATTCTCTTTACAAGCTTTACGAATGCTTTAAGGATGCTCTTTCACACTTAGAATTATTCATAGAATTTGAAAAAAAACTGCATAAAGAAGCTGTTAGTGAAAGAATACAAAATCTTGAAATAACACACAGAGCGGAGCAATCAAAAAATGAAGCAGAGATTTATCGGCTTCGTAATATTGAGTTAGTTGAATTGTATGAAGAAAGCAAAAGACAAAAAGAAAAGATAGAAGAACAAAAAAGACTTGTTGAAGAATCTTTCATAGAATTAAAATCAACACAAAAACAATTAGTTCAAAGAGAAAAAATGGCCTCGCTCGGCGAACTAACTGCCGGCATCGCACACGAAATACAAAACCCATTAAACTTCGTCAACAATTTTTCGGAAGTCAGCGCCGAAATGATGGATGAAATGCAAAAAGAATTTGTTGCTGGTAATAAAGAAGAGGGAGTTGCCCTCGCATTAGATATCAAGCAAAACCTTGATAAAATACTCCATCACGGCAAACGTGCTGATGCGATTGTTAAAGGCATGTTGATGCATAGCAGAAGCAATAGCGGGGTTAAAGAATTAACAAACATCAATGCCCTGGCCGACGAATATTTGCGCTTAGCTTATCATGGTCTTCGTGCAAAGGACAAATCATTTAATGCCATTTTAAATACAGATTATGATGAAACAATTCCGAAGATTAACATCATATCACAAGATATGGGGAGGGTAATACTCAATTTAATTACCAATGCTTTTTATGTAGTGGATGAAAAAAAGCAATTGATTGAAGGTTTTGAACCAACCATTTGGCTGAATACAAAAAAAGTGGGCGATAAAGTTTTGATCTCGGTAAAAGACAATGGCAATGGTATCCCACAAAAAATTATAGATAAAATATTTCAACCATTTTTTACAACCAAACCTGCAGGCCAGGGAACGGGATTGGGACTGTCTTTAAGTTATGATATTGTTAAAGCCCATGGCGGTGAATTAAAAGTGAATACAAAAGAAGATGAAGGATCAGAGTTTGTAATTAATTTACCGGTTGCTTAAGCGTTTTAAACAAAGGCATAGCCCTCTGGTTTATGTCTTGAAGCAACAAAATTAAATACGTTGCAAAAGGAAGTAGTATAAAATGAAAACCGAAGGTTCAGGGCGTATCACTAAGTTTAACAATGGCCAATAAATCTGATTTAATTTGTTGTTCAGACATTTTTCCAATTAATGCATTATACGCAAATATGAAATGGTACTATGTAACAGAATTTCTTATTTTTAGGAAACCATATTTTTAAAAGAGTTATAGATTAAATTTTTTATTAAAACCTATATCGTGATAAGTGGAGATGAATACTCAGAATATTTAGCCATTATAAGAAATGTACATTAACGCTAAAAACCAATTCTTTTGATGAAAATTTTAGTAGTTGATGATGAAAGGGATGTACAAACCCTTTTTGAGCAGCGTTTTAGAAAATCTATCCGTGCGAATGAAGCCGAATTCGCTTTTGCTTTTTCTGGTGAGGATGCACTCAAATATCTTGGACAGCATGATCATGAAGCCGTGCTGATTTTGTCGGACATTAACATGCCGGGAATGAGCGGTCTGGAACTGCTCAAAAAAATTAAACAGCATTATCATTCCCCACCACCTGTAGTCATGATGATTACTGCTTATGGCGATGCGGAGAATTATAATACGGCGATTCGCTTAGGAGCTGATGATTTTTTAACCAAACCGGTAGATTTTACTTTGCTAAAGCAGAAACTTAAATTGAGTTAACAATGCCTAAAATTTTAGTTGCCGATGATGAAGTTGATTTGGAAATGCTTATTAAGCAGAAGTTCAGAAGGCAGATAAGAGAAAATAAATATGAGTTTTTATTTGCCCTGAACGGCAATCAGGCTTTAGATGTAGTTCATAAAAACCCGGATATTGAGGTGGTTCTAAGCGATATTAATATGCCCGGGATGGATGGCCTGTCGTTGTTATCTAAATTAAATGAAGAAAGCCCTCTTATTAAAACAGTGATGGTATCCGCCTACGGAGATATGGGAAACATTCGGACTGCGATGAACCGTGGCGCATTTGACTTTATATGTAAACCTGTAAACTTTGATGACCTTGAAGCAACTATAGAAAAAACGCTACTACACGTTTTGCAATTAAAAGAAACTTTAAAAGCGATAAAGGAAAACAATATTTTAAAAATGTATGTGGACGAAACGGTACTTAAATTTATGAACAGTCAGGAATTTGAAGAATCGTTAACATTAAATGAAGCCATTGAAGCAACTGTTGTTTTTATTGATATTTGTAGCTTTACCTCCATTACAGAAAAAGAGCCAGCAGATAAAGTAGTTAAACTTTTAAATCGTTATTTTGATGTAATGGTAGAAGAAATTTTATCCCATGGTGGTTTTGTAGATAAATTTATGGGCGATGCTGTCATGGCTGTTTTTAAAGACGAGTATCATCTTGACAGAGCAGTAGAGACTTGTTTGGCAGTTAGAAACAAAATTAATTCTTTGCCTGTGTTTGAAGAGCTAAATTTTTCGCCCAAAGTTTCTATAGGGCTTCACAGTGGCGAAGTTATATCCGGAAATATTGGTTCAGCCAAACTGCGAAGGCTGGATTATACCGTAATTGGCGACGTAGTAAATACCGCACAGAGATTACAATCTTCAGCGAAGGAAGGACAGATTATTATAAACGAAAGTTGCTATGAAAAAATTCGGGAGTCATTTGATTGCCTCATAATTGGCGAAATGAAACTAAAGAATAAACTAATGCCCAACATACTTTACGAAGTTTTGAATTAGAGATTATATGCAATTTTCAGCTATACATTCTTTCATTATAAATAAATTATGGCTTGAATTGCCCGTTAGTTTAACATATCATAATGTTGCACATACCGAAAAGGTAGTTGAAGCAGCCATGTTAATAGCAGGTGATGAAGGTTTAAATGAAGAGGATAGAATTATTTTAACTACTGCGGCTTTGTTTCACGATACCGGATTTATTAACGGCCCGGAAAAACATGAAGAACGATCTTGCCAGCTCGCAAGGGAATTCCTGCCCTCTCATGAATATTCAGATCAACAGATTGATGAAATTTGCCGTTTAATAATGGCTACAAAAACTCCGTGTAAACCCAAAGATCATTTGGAGGAAATAATGTGCGACGCAGATCTGGCTTACCTTGGTACAGATACTTTTGTAACAGTATCCGCTCATTTGTACCAGGAAATGAAACATCTTAAGAATGTAACAGAGATTGAGGGATGGCCGGAAACACAAATTCAATTTTTAAGGGATCACCAGTTTTTTACTCAATCGGCAATTGTCCGCTATGCGAACAAAAAAGAAGCGAATTTTTCAAATCTGTTAAAAAATTATAAGCCGGCCTTAAACGGTACCATTCATCGCGATTCGGGTTTTTTTATTCAGGATTATTTTTTGATTGTAACGGGTGTAATTATTGCAGGATTTGCACTTAAAGGCTTTCTGGTGCCAAACAATTTTTTCGATGGCGGTATCACCGGAATTTCGTTGTTATTACATGAGCTCTATCATTTCAACCTGGCCTACATCATCGTTATTGCAAATATTCCTTTCATTGTACTCAGTTACTTTGGTGTTAATTTAAAATTCGCAGTCAAAACTTTTTTTTGTGTTATTCTTTTGGCGGTTTGCTTGCTGTATTTCCCGTATCCCATCATCACTACCGATAAATTATTGATTTCCATTTTCGGTGGTTTTTTTCTGGGTATTGGGGTAGGACTTACGATGCGAGCCGGTTGTGCCTTGGACGGGGTTGAAATTTTAGCGCTTTTTACGATAAAAAAAACCAGTTTTACGATTACTGAAATTATACTTGCTATTAACGTATTAATTTTTTCTGTTGCTGCGCTGAGATTTGGGATGGAAACAGCTTTGTATTCAATTCTAACCTATTTTACGGCATCAAAAACAGTAGATTATGTGATAGAAGGCATCGAGGCGTATACCGGGGTAACCATTATTTCTGGTCAGAGTGATTTAATGAAAGAAAGACTGGTAAATCAATTGGGTCGGGGAATAACCGTTTACAAAGGTGAAAGGGGCTTTTTACCCGGAAATTTTCATCAGAGCAGCAATTGTGATATCATTTTTACTGTAGTTACCCGTTTGGAGATGAGAAAATTAAAGAACCTTGTAGCAGAGACAGATCCCAAAGCTTTTGTTTTTGCCAGTACCATTAAAGAAGCTACCGGTGGTATTTTGAGAAGACGGGTCTCACATTAATATTTTTTACGAAATGTTTTTCTATTTCTCCAAAGTCTTTATTTATCTCTTAAACCCCTTATTGTGGATTCTCGGGATTTTACTTTACGGCATTTTATTTCAAAAAAAACCTCGCAATAAAGCAATAACTATTTCATTTTTAATGTTATTACTTCTTACTAATCCATACCTGGTTAACCGTTTTGCGCAAGTTTGGGATATCAAAACCGGAGATCTCGAAAAGAATAAAGTGTATAGTTGTGCGATAATATTGGGAGGTTTTTCCTCAGGTGATGATAGTGGGAACGGTTATTTTAATGGATCAGCAGATCGGTTTATTCAGGGCTTAAAATTAAAAAACAACCGTACGGTTACCAATTTATTGGTTGTAGGTGGCAACAGCCAGATTATTCCGGGCCTTTTTAATGAGAGCATATGGGTTAAACAACAATTAATGCAATTTAACATTCCGGAAAACAATATCCTGATAGAAACCAGATCAAGAAATACATTGGAAAATGCGTTATTCGCAAAAGAAAAATTAAGAAACAAAAATTTAAATCCACCGTATCTATTGATCACATCGGCGTTTCACATGCGTCGGTCTATGTATAGCTTTCAAAAACAAGGATTGGAAGTAATTCCCTATACTTCAAACTATATTGCGGGGAAGAGTAGTTTATCCATAGATGAATTTATACCGCAAGCCTCAGTTATGGGTCAGTGGGGTACGTATTTGAAAGAGGTTATTGGTTTTGGCATATATTATGTTAAAGGATGACGTCTGATCTATAATTTTACGATCAATATTTTATTATGACTATTTTAAATTAAATCATACAATACTTATTCGCAATGAAACTAAAATTAGCTGCTATCGCCTGTTTATTTGTACTGGCCTCCTGTGAACCAAGAAGAAATCTGGTATATTTTAGCGAGGGAAATATAAACTCCAAATCCGCGGTATCTTTGCCCGCAGTTGTAGAAGTTAAAGTTCAGGCTGACGATATATTAAGTGTTTCTGTAAACACATTAAGTGTTGAATCTAACGCTCTTTTTAATCCAGCCGTAAATGTAACCGGTTACAAGGTTGATAAAAACGGTAACATCGGGTTTCCGGTAATCGGATTGATAAAAGTTGATGGACTGACATTAGACCAGGTTCAATCAAAAATAGCAAAGGAAGTTGAACGTTATGCAAAAAGCCCTAACGTGGTCGCTCAATTTGTAAATTTTAAAATTACCGTAATTGGTGAAGTGACTAAACCAAATAGTTTTGCCATAACCGGTAACCGTATAAATGTTTTAGAGGCTTTAGGCCTTGCCGGCGATATGACTGTTTTTGGGAAGAGAGAAAACGTTTTAATAATCCGGCAGAATGGAAATGAACGAACAATGGCCCGCATTAATATGAACAGCAGAGATGTTCTAAACTCTCCTTATTTTAATTTAAAACAAAATGATATAGTCTACGTCGAGCCTGATCGTGCTAAAGCGGCTGCCATCAATACGAACGGTAGATATATACCTTTAGTAATATCTACTCTTGTTTCAATCGGCCTTATCGTTTCAAGAGTCCTTGTCAGATAAACTCATCAATTTTTAAAAATAATCATGGCATACCCTAATCCATCTTTTCAAACCCAGTCTTCTAAAGATGATTTTCTTCAAACTCTTTCAAAATATTTAAAATACTGGTATATCTTTCTTGCCTCCCTGGTTTTATGCCTTGCTCTGGCATGGGTTTTTTTGCAAACAAAAACCC
>JACMND010000158.1 GCA_014378705.1 Pedobacter sp.
CCCGGTATGTTCCAGGTTTTTTGTAAACGTGCTTGTGGCACCCTATCCTGGGCTTCCTGAAAATGAGTACCGGTCATTTTTGCGATCCATGTATTGTGCTTGGCAATGGGAGGACCGGCAGGGATATTCCCAAAATACTTTAAAACCTTTTGATAGGCTTCGTCTGCTTTGATATCCCCCGCTATGGAAATTACCGCGTTATTAGGTCCATAATAAGTTTTAAACCAATCTTTAACGTCGTTTAAAGAAGCCGCATTTAAATCTTCCAGGCTGCCGATAACACTCCAGGAGTAAGGATGCCCCGCAGGGTACGTGCTTTTAATGGTTAGTTCTTCTGCCATACTATAGGGCTGGTTATCACCCTGCCGTTTTTCATTTTGAACCACTCCACGCTGTTCGTTCAGGCGGGCTGAGTCTATCACATTCAGCATAAAACCCATCCGGTCACTCTCAATCCACAATACTTTATTCAAAGCCGAAACCGGAAAGTTTTCAAAATAATTGGTACGGTCGTTATTCGTTGTTCCGTTTAAGTCAGTGGCACCAATCGCTTCCATCAACTGAAAATAATCACTGTTGTAGTTTTCGCTTCCGTTAAACATTAAATGCTCAAACAGGTGGGCAAATCCCGTTTTACCTATTTTCTCGTTTTTTGATCCTACATGATACCAGATATTAAAGGCAATGATCGGGGCTTTATGATCTTCATGAACAATAAGTTTAAGCCCGTTTGGCAACACGTATTCTTTAAAGGGAATGTCAATTTCAGGATACTGTTTTTTTTGTGCCTGTAAAATGAATGGAAAGCACAACAATATTAATAAAATGCATTTTTTCATGTTGGGATTTGGTTGAGGTTAATTTGATATGGTATGTATACGTTTCTTCATTGGATCAACAAACTAAGGTAAATGTTACACAATATAGGATGATTATTAAACATTTAGCGAAGGTTTTTCATATCGGTTTGATTGAATTTTACTATCCGGATTTCGGTCTTTTATCATACTAAATAATGATGAAGGTCATTGATTTTTTTTTCATCTCAACCCATCTTTGTGGTCTCAACCCACTTCATATTTATCGATCAAAATCATGAAAAGAGATATAAATCTACAGCAACTGTCACGTGATCACCATCATGGCCTGCTTTTAGGCTGGAAAATCAGGCAAGGTTTAAAATACCTTGTTGATCCGGCAATGATTGTAAAATACATTCTCCATTTTTCTGAAGAAGCGCTTTTTCCTCATTTTGAAGAAGAAAATCTTATCCTGAATTATTTATCGGATAACAACACTCTAAAACAACAGACACTTACAGAACATGAAAATTTAAAGGAATATATATATGAACTAAGTAAGAACAGTGAACCCGGGCCGCCCGAACTTTTAAAAATTGCGGAGTATCTGGATGCCCATATCCGGTTTGAGGAACGGGTGTTATTTCCGTTTTTGGAAAAGGAACTTAGTGCGGAACAATTAAAGGAAATGGGTGCGGCTATTGATACTACTCATACCCCATATGTGGAGACTTTCGAATTTGAATTCTGGAACGGCCATGTTAATCAATAGCCATACAAAAATTAAGGCATTATTATCGGTTGATCAGGAACAAGTGATCGCTGCGCTGGTTACTCTGAACAAAAATTTTTCGAAGTTAAAAAACCCTGTTCTTCGAAATCTGTTCGCCAGCAGAATAACTATTGCAGAAGCCTGCAAAATTTCCGGGACCAAGGTCAGTGATTTTTTGAACAGCATGGAGCTCATCGGATTTAAGATTGATCAATTAGAATTAAGGGAGAAAGAAATGATTACCCCGGGCGTGTTTTGTATCACCAAAGAGGTAATTGAACTCGATGTAAGGCCCGTTTTAAAACTAA
Source organism: Pedobacter sp. (assembly GCA_014378705.1). Classification (GTDB taxonomy): domain Bacteria; phylum Bacteroidota; class Bacteroidia; order Sphingobacteriales; family Sphingobacteriaceae; genus Daejeonella. Next base: position 1,881 of record JACMND010000158.1, read on the forward strand.
ATAAGGATCCCCTTAAATTAATTTTAGATCAGGTTAACAACTTAAAGCAAGGGCAAACACTCAAGCTGATCAACAACTTTGAACCTATTCCGCTCATTAATTTGCTGATGGAAAGAGGATTTGCATACCAGACCAAAGTTATTGGACCAGATCTTGTCTTTACCTATTTTAAAAAACTTTTAAAAGCAGATCCGGATCAAATCAGTGAACTAAAAGCGGCGGTTTCAAACCAGGGCGATTTGTTTAACGAGGTTTTAAGCAAATACAATCCAGCTTCTATTCACTATCTGGATGTGCGAAAAATGGAAATGCCTAAACCAATGCTTACAATTTTAGAACACAGCGAAAATTTAAAATCAGGTGATTTATTGTTTGTCTATCACAAAAAAAAACCCATTTTTTTACTTCCGGAACTTGAGAAAAAAGGATTGAGTTTTCTTTTTGAGGAGGTGCAGGAGGGGAATGTGAACATGTTAATTTACAAAGAATGAACGCTGTAAAACAGGATCCATCTTTGTATAAAATTGTGGTTACCCATTATATAACCTCTTCGCTTTGCTTTTTAGCGGTAGTCATTATGATGGTTTTTTGCGCAGAAGATTTTTCAGGGCATTATTTCAATCCCAAGCTATTGGCTATTACCCATCTGGCTGCGCTTGGCTGGGGAACGATGATTATATTGGGTGCATCTTACCAGTTGCTACCGGTGATTTTGGAAACCAAGCTTTACAGCAAAATTTTAGCATGGGTTTCTTATGTTTTTTTTCTCCCCGGAATTTTCTGCCTGGTTTTTTCTTTCTGGATATTTGATCCGGGGATTTTTATGCAAAGCGGAAGCATTTTTTTATTACTTGCTATTGTACTTTATGCCGTCAATGTATTTTTTACGGCAGATAAAGGTCAACAGGATTCCATAGCGCAGGATTTTATAGGTACAGCTACTCTGTGGTTGTGTTTTACTGCGCTGCTGGGAACACTTCTCGTTTTCAATTTCCAGTTTCCTTTTCTTCCTAAAGACCATCTGGACTTTTTAAAATTGCATGCGCATATGGGCATTGCGGGCTGGTTTTTGCTTATGATAATTGGCGTAAGCGCAAAGTTGCTACCCATGTTTCTGGTTTCATCATATCAGAACAACCAATTGCTTAACCTAACTTATTACCTGTTAAATACTGCTTTAATACTGTTTTTGGTTGATACCTATCTTTATAATCTCAATGCCAAAACTTATGTTATTGCCTTTGTGGGAATTGCCGGTATTGTCTGTTACCTGTTATTTGTATATCAATGTTTTAAGTTCAGGATTCGCAAGGTTATGGACCTCCCAATGGCAAGTACCTTTCTATCTTTCGGTTTATTGGGAATAGCAATCAGCATTATACCCTTTATTATCTATTGGCATTTAGATAAGAATCCGGCTACCATTAAGTATTCAATGCTTTACGGAACCCTGCTTTTTATGGGATGGATCTGCGCCTTGATACTAAATCAAACTTTTAAAACGCTTCCCTTTATCGTATGGGTAAAGCACTATGAACACTTAACCGGGAAATTTAAAACGCCTATGCCCGCGGATTTGGTTAATAATTCTTTACTTAAAATTCAGGCTATATCGTTTGTCGCATTCTGCTGTACTTTTTTTCCTGGTATCTTTTTTGGTTTTACATTTCTGATTTATGCCGGTCTTGGGGCTTTACTAGTAACTGCGGTGATGTATATTTTAAATGTTGCAGGCGTAATCCTGCATAAAACAAGAACCGAAAATTATGATCGAATTTGATATTACAGATAAGTTGTTTTTCATTAAAACAGATATCGTAGAATCATTACGTTTAGTAATAGACCCTGAACTGCACATCAATATTATTGATATGGGTTTAGTGTATAATGTAAATGTGGATGAGACAGAAGGAAAGATATGTATTGAAATGACGTTGTCATCATCGTATTGCCCGATGGGGGAAAGCATTGTTTCAGCGGTTAAAAATTGTATCGAACTTCATTTCCCCGGCTTTATAACAGAGGTTTTGTTGGTTTGGGATCCGGTCTGGACTTACGATAACCTTAGCGAAGAAGGGAAAAGGTTGCTTTCATAATAAAGTATGACAGACTGGTTAATACAAGGGAAGTTTAAATATTGGGCCATAGTTAATTTTATTGTTCTGGCGTTTTTTGGCGTTTTGTTGCGATACATGCAGCTATATTCTTTGCCGGGCGTAAAATATTTTTACCTATTGCATGCCCATTCCCACTTCGCGTTTGCTGGCTGGATGTTTTTATCTATTGCCCTGCTGCTGGCTCATTCATTAAATTCTGAGAAGTATTCCGGTGCTTTCAAAGTAGTTTTTATAACTACGCTCATCAGTGCTTTTGGCATGCTGATTAGTTTTTCCTTGCAGGGATATAAACCCGTATCAATTGCTTTTTCTACGCTGTTCATTCTTGCCACTTATTATTTTTCTTATGTCATAATTAAAAACAGGGAATTTAAGATCAGGCTAAATGAAACTTCAAGAATCCTGTTATTTGCCGCACTTTTCTTGCTGTGTTTATCTTCTCTTGGTCCCTTTGCTTTGGCATCATTGCAAATGGCCGGAGTGCGTTCATCAACAGTTTACAAGAATGCCATTTATTTCTATTTGCATTTTCAGATAAACGGTTTTATGCTTTTAGCTTCTTTAGGCATTTTTGCGACATTTTATTTACAGCCGGTTATTAATAAAAATGTCCGTTTATGGCTGTATGTTTTCGTAGTTTCAGTTATCCCCGTCTATTTTATTTTCACGTTGTGGGCCAAACCCGATAACTGGATATGGATCCTGGCCGCACTTGGAACCTGTTTTAATCTTTTCAGTTGGATCAGGTTAAGCCTTTTTTTCAGTAAAGCGGGTGTAAAACTTACTTTCCTTGTTCGTATGGCTTTGTTTGCGATCACTTTAAAACTTATTTTCCAGGTGCTGATTTGTATTCCGGCAATTGGAGAATGGGCTTTTTTTAATCGCAACCTGGTTATTGGCTATATTCATTTATTAACATTGGGATGTATTACACCGCTCATACTTGATCAATTCATCATAAGAGGTTTATTTGTGATGGGCAAAAACTTAATAATGGTAAACCGGCTATATTTTTTGGCTGTGTTCTTCTACCTGTTCATTTTATTCTTACAACCATTCTTACAACTTTTCTCGGTCTCTATATCTTATTTTCCATTTTTGCTACTGCTGGTTTCACTTTTTTTGTTGGTGATCGGAATCTTATATCTCAAGATGTTGTTTAAACGTGGTTATTAAATTTTCCGAATATTTTTCTGCCAATCTGCTGGACTAAAATGTGATCAGGATTTCTTAAATATATGACCACGATCATCATTAGCTATTCTATTGATCATAAATTTGTTTAACTAAAATAACACGATGGAAACTATAGATATATTAAACGTAAGTGTAATTGAGCCCCGTTTCAAGCATCCAACCATATTTTTAAAATTTGATTCGCTGCTACCGGGAGAGTCTTTTATCATTCATAATGATCATGATCCAAAACCTTTATATTATCAATTAATAGCCGAACGAGGACAAATATTCACCTGGGATTATCTTGAAAACGGTCCGGAAATTTGGAAAGTAAAAATTGCCCGAAAGAATTCTGGTGAAGGAGAAGAAGAAACAATTGGTGAAATAGTGACCAGGGATTTCCGGAAAGCGCAGGTATTTAAAAAGCTGGGCATCGACTTCTGCTGTGGCGGTAAAAAAACCCTGTCGGAGATAAGCAAAAAGAAAGGGATCAGCATTGAAAAACTAAAGGCAGATCTTGATTCAGTTTCAAGTGCAGAAATCACTTCTGGTGGATTGGATTTTGACAAGGTCAAACTTGATTTTTTAAGTGATTACGTAATCAACGCACACCATGGATATGTTCGTGAAAACATTCCTTTTATTTTAGAGCTGGCCAACAAAGTGGCCCGCGTACATGGAGTGAACCATCCTGAGGTTGTTAAAGTAGCGGAAGTATTTTCACGAATCGCAAAAGACCTATCCCTGCACATGACTAAGGAAGAAGTAATCCTCTTTCCGTATATCAAAGAGTTGGTTAATGCTGAGAGAACGGGCATTCAGGTAGATTTAAAATCTTTTGGCAGCGTAACCAGTCCAATTCATGTTATGGAAATGGAACATGAACAAGCTGGTGAAGATCTGGTAGAAATCAGGGAATTGACATCTGGTTATGCTTTACCTGTAGATGCGTGTAATTCGTATACTATCTTATACAAAAAACTGGAAGAATTTGAAAACGATCTGCACAAGCATGTTCATCTTGAGAACAACATTCTTTTTCCAAAAGCAATCAAATTGGAAAAGCAAAGCTCAATTAAAGCAGCCCTAAAATCAAATAAGTAATTATGATACTTTTTAAGAAAAAATCATTCTTCAATCACAAGTACAATTAGAGTTAGGACAATTATTATAAATGAACTATCTGATACTCAGACACGAATAAATCTTAACTTTGATTTAGAGCATTTCATCAATAGTTAAAAAATTTGATATGAAAAAACTAAGTATTTTAAGCTTATTAGTGTTTTTTATTGCTGCTTGTGCAGGTTCTGGCGAAAAAAGCGACAAAGACAATTCTGAGACTGAATCCACCACTCAGGAAACTGGTGATAATCCCAGCTATGACGCCAATCGGGGAGAAGGGAAGTTTACAAATGTCAAAATCAGTGAGGAACTAAATCCAGAAATGGCTACTAAAGGTGAGCAGGTTGCCGACCTCAAATGTCTTTCCTGTCATAAATTAACCGATGAACGCCTGGTAGGGCCAGGTTGGGCCGGAGCCACAGAGCGTCACACCCCGGAATGGATCATGAATTTTATAACCAATACGGATGTGATGATCGATAAAGATCCTAAGGTACAGGCAATGCTTGAAATTTGTTTGGTACGAATGCCAAATCAAAGTTTAAGTGATGATGACGCCCGAAGCATTTATGAATTTATGCGCAAAAATGATGGCGTAAAATAGCGTCAATCCTCTTTAACTGGAAGCAGATCATTGCTGAAGGTATTTTTAATCCTTAATAATAATTTTTGCTGATGAGAGCATTTTCATCATACAGATATTTCATTGCCTACAATTTTATCTTTAATTTAAAATTACAATCATGAAAAAATTTCTTTTTACAGTGTTTACCCTTTCAGCGATTATGATGCTGAGTTTAACCGGGTGTAAACCTAAAAATGCTGGAGATTCCATTTCAGGGGATGCGGCCGCAAAGGTTTATATAGCGCCAGGTAAGTATGATGAGTTATACAATTTTGTATCTGGCGGTTTTAGCGGCCAGGTAAGTGTTTATGGTATTCCTTCCGGTCGTTTGTTGCGGGTTATTCCGGTTTTTTCTGTAGATCCTGAAAAAGCATGGGGTTATAGTGAAGAAACGAAACCAATGCTGAACACGTCACACGGTCAGGTTCCCTGGGATGACCAGCATCACCTTGATTTATCTCAAACGAATGGCGATACCGATGGCCGCTGGTTGTTTGCGAATGCCAATAATACTCCTCGTATAGCACGAATAGATTTAAAAACTTTCCGTACAACCGAGATAATAGAAATTCCAAATAGTGCCGGAAATCATTCGTCGCCATTTATTACAGAAAATACGGAATATGTAGTTGCCGGTACGCGTTTTAGCGTTCCGCTGGATAATGCAAATGGTGATGTTCCGATTGACACTTATAAGAAGAATTTTAAAGGA
>JACMND010000159.1 GCA_014378705.1 Pedobacter sp.
TCAACGCAGAAACAACATACTTGTAAAAAAGAACGCGTCGGTGCCTGATTTTACTGGTATTCAGTTACCCGATGAAAACTTTGGCATTGTTGACAATAAGGGCTTTGAGGTAGAACTTGGTTACCGGGACGGCGGCAAAGATTTTACCTATTCATTTAATGGCAATGTTTCATTCGCCCGTAACAAAGTAATTGAGTTTGACGAGCCTGAAAGACAGGTGGCATGGCAGGTACAAACGGGCCAGCCACAAGGTGCTGAACTACTTTATAAAGCCATTGGTATTTTCAGAGATGAGCAGCAGGTTACTAGTGTACCCCATGTGGAGGGTGCCCGTCCGGGGGATATAATTATACAGGATTATGATAAAAACGGAAAAATTGATAATGATGATAGGATTTTATTCCCTAAAACAGTTAACCCGGAGGTAAACTACGGTTTTGCCTTTAATTTAAAATTTAGAAACTGGGGACTTAACGGACTAATTCAAGGCTCCGGTAATTCTATGAGAAAGGTTTATTCCGCTTTACAGGGCCTTGCTGGTAACTACTTTGATTACGATGCGGTTGGAAGGTGGACACCGGATAACATTAACGCATCAAAGCCAAGAGCTTTTGACAGGAACGACGCTTATTGGAGAGAAAGTTATGTAACAGACTATTCGTATCAGAATGCCGCTTACGCCCGTATGAAAAACCTACAATTGATTTATACGCTTCCAAAACGGATACAAAACCTTACCCGCCTTCAAGATGCGCAGGTTTATGTTTCAGGGCAAAATTTATTCCTGCTTTATTCAGGGAACAAAGTGCTTGATCCCGAAATAGGCGGAATCATGACGAGAACAGGAAGTGTAGCAACCGACGCTGATCGTTATTCTGCTGCAGGAATAAACAACTACCCTATCATGAAAATATACACTATCGGTACTCGGATCTCTTTTTAACCAGATAAAAAATTAGTCTCAATAAATTTATACAAGAAATTATGCACACAAATAAAATAGCCACCAGCATATTCGCCTTAATTTTTTTAGTTCTTTCGGGATGCAATAAAATCCTGGATGAAACTCCGCAGGATAAATTCTCTGACGCCGTTTTATGGTCTGATGTAAATCTCGCTGACAGGTATTTGCTTGACACTTATAACAACAGTATTAACGGTGGATTCGGTTACCTTTCATTTTCGGCGATTACTGATGAATCACACGATACACACGGATTCGGTACTGAAAATTACCTGAAGGGCAATATTTCCTCCAGCAATGCCAGCCCGTTTGGCATCTGGGCATTTAACTATACCACCTGGGATGTGATGTATAAAAACATTCAAAGGCTTAACATATTTATCGCAAACATTGATAATGTATCCGGGGCTTATCCTGCGGCGCAGCAAACCGGCATAAAAACAAAAACTAATCGGATGAAGGGAGAGGCACTATTTCTCAGGGCCTTTTGTTATCACCAACTGGCAAGAAATTATGGTGGGGTGATTATTATAACCGAAGCATTTCAAATAGGGGGTGATTATCTTTCTATAAAAAGGGGCACGTTCAAGGAAACGGTAGATTTTATTTCCGCTCAATGCGATGAAGCTGCTTCTTTACTTGGCAACAAAGGTGATATGGAAATGGGGAGAGCAACCAAAGGTGCTGCACTTGCCCTTAAATCCCGCGTCTTATTATTCGCGGCAAGCGATCTTACCGCAGACGGCACCGCAGAAACGGAATACACCGGATATAAAAGCGCAGACCGTGTTGCATTATGGACCGCAGCAAAAAATGCTGCAAAAGCGGTAATGGATTTGGGAACATATCAATTGGAAGATTTTGGTGCTCCTAACAAATCTGCTGTAGCGGAAAAATTCTTTAATTTCTTTAAGGCTAAAGACCTCTCAAGTAATGAAGTAATTTGGGGAAAGATGTTTTTAAAGGATGTGGGAAGCCGAAATCAGATGAATCTGATCAATGGTACGAACGGGTTTGTGATGTATGGTTGCAATGCGCCAACAGGAAATTTGGCAGATGCGTTTGAAATGGAAGATGGATCAGAATTTAAAGACCACTACCAGGTTGATAACGGCGGCTTTTATAAAAATATTTCCTCGAAGTATCCCTCTGAGAATATATATTCCAACCGCGAACCCAGGTTTTATGCTACTATTTTATATGATAGCGTTGTATGGCAAAAGCGTTTCGCCGACCTTGCGCAAAGGGATCCCCTTGGAATTTACGACCGAAGGACACGCATTACTATAAAAAATGGTGCCGAAGAAAGTAAGATTTACGGGATTGACACAAGGCAGGGTCCTGTTGATCCGGATGATGGCACGTATACCGGATATTCTTTTAAAAAGTACATGGACGATAAAGTTTATGGTACAGAATCTAATAACAATGAAAACGCTTGGTTTGAGATGAGATATGCCGAAGTAATAATGAATTATGCTGAAGCTTGTTTGGAATTAAATGAAATTGGGGAAGCTGCTGCGCACATTAATATGATCCGGAACAGGGCCGGTTTAACAGATTTTACAGGCGACATCAGCACTGCTCTAAGGTATGAAAGAAGGGTTGAATTTGTTCATGAAGATATTCGATGGTATGATATTAGAAGATGGAAAATTTTAGATCAGGCTCTTATTGATGCAACAGGTGTTGACATTGTTCAAACCACAAATAAAGACAATAATACGACCAACACAACGTGGCGGCAGCTCATTGTTCAGCAACGCGGTGCAGTTCAGCGAAAAATGTATTGGGTGCCAATTACTGTAGATGAAATTAACAGGGCACCCCAGTTAACGCAAAACCCGGGATATTAGATAACAAAATGATCATTTTTGCACACTTTTAAAATCCTGATTTTTAAAATGAAAATTTTAAGCAGCTGTTTATTGCCTCTATTCTTCGTATTTGCTTCTTGCTATGCCCAGGGTGCCGATACCTTAAAAGTATATTCTCCTTCAAACAAAACCTGCGTTAAGGTTTGGATGGCCAAACAACTTTCATATTCAGTAACCCATAACAAAAAGGTTGTTATTGAAACCTCTGTTATAGACCTCGAATTGGCAAACGGGCGGTCACTTTCTCAGAACACAACCGTGAAGTCATCATCTGTAAAAAAAATAGTCAATCAAATTATTTCACCAGTTCCTGAAAAAAGAAAAATTATACCTGATATCTACAATCAACTTTTGCTCAGCTTTAAGCAACCATACACGGTAGAATTCAGGGCATATGATGATGGAGTTGCTTACCGGATCTCAACCGCATTTAAAGATTCGATCATTATCAAAAATGAGGTTGCAGAGTTTAATTTCCCCGGTGAACCATTAGCCTATTTCCCAGAGATTCCTTATAAAGATAGCCTGGATATGTTTCAAACCAGTTTTGAGGATTTGTACGTTTTAAAAAAGATCAGCGATTTTCCTAAAACATCAATTGCCTATTCTCCTGTATTAATTGTTCCGGCATCCAACCCAAAAATTGCGCTTACAGAATCAAGTCTGGAAGATTATCCCGGCATGTTTTTCACCGGAACAGGTTCTTCTAAACTCAAGGGGGTATTCGCCCGCTATCCCCTTGAGGAAAAAATTGCCTGGGCCTTATACTCTCAAAGAAGGGTTGCCAAACGTGCGGATTATATCGCAAAAACAAAAGGGAATAGAAGTTTTCCGTGGCGTGTCATCATGATTTCTGAACAGGATAAAGATTTACCCAATAATGATCTGGTTTACAGGCTGGCATCGCCTTCACGGGTAGCTGATGTATCCTGGATCAAACCGGGAAACATCACTGATGAATGGATTATTAATGTAAACCTTTTTAATGTACCATTTAAGTCAGGCGTAAATACGGCATCCTACAAATATTATATAGATTTTGCCAGGCGTTTTGGTTTTGACCGTATAATGATGGATGCAGGCTGGAGCGATAATAACGATCTGATGAAAGTAAATCCGGATATCAATATGGATACACTGGTTGCTTACGCAAAAGAAAAAGGGGTTAAAATTGCGATGTGGACATTGGCGCTTACTTTAGACCGGCAGCTTGACAGTGCATTAAATCAATTTAATAAGTGGGGTGTAGATTTTATTATGACTGATTTTATTGATCGTGACGACCAGAAAGCAGTTAACTTTCATTACCGGGTGGCTAAAGCTTGCGCCGATCATAAGATCATGGTCATGTACCATGGCTCTTACCCTCCTAAAGGGTTTAATCGAACATATCCAAACGCAGTTGCCAGGGAAGCTGTGCTTGGTTCTGAGTATAACATCTGGAGCGATAAAGTCTCACCGGACCATGATGTACTTCTCCCTTTTACACGCATGTTGGCCGGACCATTGGATTACGAGCCTGGAATATTGAACAATGTTAACAAGAAAAGTTTTAGGTCTATTGAAGGACATGTTATGAGCCAGGGAACACGCGGGCACCAGGCGGCAATGGTTGTGGTATATGACAGTCCGATCCAGTTTTTCTCAGGCAATCCTTCTCAGGGATGGCTTGAACCAAAATACATGGAACTGCTGGGAAGCATTCCTACGACATGGGATGAAACAGTGATTGTTGAGGCGAAAGTGGGCGAACACATTATCACTGCACGTAAAAACAATCAAAATTGGTATGCAGGTGGTATAACCGGATGGAAGGAACAAGACGCCATCGTTAAACTTAATTTTATTGATAACGGAACTTATAAAGCAACAATTTGCAGAGATGGAATAAACGCCGATAAGTATGGAACCGATTATGTGATCGAAAGTTTCCGGGTTAAAAAAAATGATGAAGTAAAAATTCATCTCGCACCAGGCGGCGGCTTTTTATTGAAACTGGAAAAAGAATAATTTATCATTTCCCTTGTATTAAATATCAATGATCGTATCCAAAAAGCTTCTCAATGGAGTTGAAATAATTATCGGAGAAAACGATTATATCAGATTTGAAGTCGCACCGGCCGCAGGTGGTAAAATTATTAGTGTTTACAACAAGCAGCTTTGTAAAGAATTTTTATGGACAAATAAAAATTTAACGCTTGAAACTCACCAGTCCGGAGCAGATTACGACACCCATTTTTTTGGTGGGATTGATGAACTTATTCCCAATGATATCCCGGAAATCATCGATTCAATTGCCTATCCCGACCACGGTGAACTTTGGACTACCACGCTGCAATATAAATTATTTGATGACCAGATTTTGGTTTATGGCAAATTAAAGCTAAGTGGACTCTCTTACAAAAAAACCATCTATCTTGATGCGAATTCTCCAACAATTAATTTGGAATACACCATAAAAAATGAAACCAACTTTAACCGGAATTTTTTATGGAAACTGCATGTCGCTTTAGCTATTGAAGAAGGTGATCAATTAATTAGCAGTGCAAAAAAAGCAAAAGTTGTTGACCCTGCTTATTCAAGGTTTAAAAATTTAAATGAATTTAACTGGCCTGAGATAGAAAATGTAAACGCATCAGTAGTTCCCGTTATGAAGAATAATATCGACTTCTTTTATTTGTATGATGTTGAAAATGGTGAAATGAAAATGTTGAGCGAAAAAAACAATCAGATATTTAATATTGGTTATGAAAAAAAAGTGTTCCCCTATCAATGGTATTTTGCTTCCTACGGAGGATTTTTAGATCACCACACCGCAATTTTAGAACCTTGCACCAGTATGCCATTAAGTGTAAACGAGGCAAAAATTTTGGGGCAATCCAAGGTTTTAAAACCAAATGAAGAAATAAATACAATTGTGCGGATATACGCGGGAGAAAAAATCTAACATTTCAGATGATCAGGAAAAAAGTAATAATTACAGGCGCCGCATCCGGAATTGGCAGAGCTACCGCAATAAGGTTTGCTAATGAAGGCTATGACGTTTGCTTAAATGATATACAAACGGATAAATTAAAAGAGGTAAAAGATGAGCTTCCCCAGGGCAACCACCTTTTGTTACCGGGTAATTATGCAGAAAAAAAAACGATTCTTCAAGGTGAAAAAATAATTAACCAAAGCTGGGGTTCTGTAAACGCCTTGATAAACTGTGCGGGTTTGTTCGAGAAAACAAATCCCATGGAGATGGAGATAGACCGCTGGCGTTCAACATTTGATTGCATGTTAAACGGCTGTCTTTTAATGACCCGATTGGCGGTTAAGTTTATGGACAAAGGAGGCAGAATTGTTCATGTTACCTCTATCCATGGTAGCCGCTCAGAAATGCATGCAAGCAGTTATTCAATGGCAAAAGCAGCAATCAATCAGTATTGCAGATCGATGGCATTAGAACTTGCGGACCGAAATATTCTTGTTAACGCGATAGCTCCCGGGTTTGTAAATACACCCATGTCAATTGTTGAGGGGCAAAGCGAATTAGACAGTGCTTGGTTTAAAGATAATTACATCAATAACCAACACTTGCCATTAAGGCGTGCAGGAAATCCGGATGAAATTGCGGGAGTAGCTTTTTTTCTGGCCGGTAAAGACGCATCCTATATTACCGGCCAGGTAATTACGGTAGACGGCGGGCTTACCATTACGTTTTAATTGAGAACCACGATGATTAAATTTCAGATCTGTTTTGAACGATGAATGCAACCGGATTAATTTTAGTTTATGAATATTGAATCGGTTGATTTCTTTTACTTGTCGATGCCGGAAGTATTGAATATTGGGGATGGCAGCCAGGATGCATTATTGGTAAGAGTCCGGGCAGGTGGTTTGGAAGGCTGGGGCGAGTGCGAAGCTTCTCCTCTCACCAGCATTGCAAGTTATGTTTGCCCGATGTCGCACAGCGCATGCAAACCTGTAAAATATTCTGTAGAGGGGATGCCTTTAAATAGCAAGGAAGATATTTACAACGTTTCAAATACGGTTCGTCATAATTCTTCGGATTTATTACAGACAGACCATACACTTTCTGGAATCGACATCGCACTTTGGGATATATTAGGCAAGAAATTTAATGAACCCGTTTATAAATTGTTAGGTTATAAAAAAGCATATCCAAAGCTGCCTTATGCTTCTCAATTATTTGGTGACACTCCTGAAGAAACTTTTCTTAAAGCAAAAACAGCTAAACAATCAGGCTTTAAAGCAGTAAAATTTGGCTGGGGACCTTTTGGAAAACAAACCCTGCATAGTGATATAGCACATTTAACCGCTGCCCGCGAAGGAGTGGAAGACGGTATTTATTTAATGATAGACGCAGGAGCGGCCTGGAGCAATAGTGTAACGGCCGCGAATGACCGATTACCCCCGCTTTGTAAAATTAAAGCGTACTGGCTTGAAGAGCCGTTTGCCAATATGGAATTGGGTTCTTATAAAAAACTTTCTGAATCCGTTCCGGGAGTGGCACTGGCAGGTGGCGAAGGCTGTCATAATTTTGTTCAGGCCGCAGCCATGATAAAACATGCCGGGCTTAAGTTTATACAAATTGACGCAGGCAGAATAGGCGGAATAACGGTTGCCAAGCAAGTTGCTGATTTAGCTCAAGTCAATAATATTACCTACGTTAATCACACATTTACTTCTCACCTGGCTTTAAGCGCTTCGTTACAACCTTTTGCGGGTATAGAAAAAGATTTTTTTAGTGAGTATCCGGTTGAACTAAAATCGCTTGCGAAAGATATTACGCAAAACAAAATTGTACCGGATTCCGATGGATATATCCATGTTCCGGAACAGCCCGGTTTGGGAATTACGGTTGATGTTCAATCCCTGAAAAAGTATGTGGTTGACGTTGAAATTAAAGTAAGAGGCAAAATCATCTATCATTCTCCGAAACTGTAAATTACAGTTGATGCAGATTTTTAACATGTTAACACTATAAAATGAAATTAATTCGATTTGGTGAAGAGAAAAACGAGAAGCCGGGTATTTTAAATGAACAGGATGAAAGGTTAGATCTATCCGGTTTTTTTCAGGATTGGGACAGTAATTTTTTTGCTTCCGGCGGCTTAGAGAAATTAAGAGAGATCATCGCATCCGGAAAAAATTTTCCGGTAGTCTCTACAAATGAGAGGTGGGGCCCATGCGTTGCAAGACCTTATAAAATTATTTGTATTGGTTTAAATTATTCTGATCACGCCGAAGAAAGCGGAATGAAAATCCCCGGGGAGCCCATCATTTTTATGAAAGCCAGCAATACACTTGTTGGCCCGTACGACGAGGTTTATATTCCGAAAAATAGCAGTAAAACCGATTGGGAAGTAGAGTTGGGCGTAATTGTAGGCAAAGAGGCCAGCTATTTGAATTCGCCGGAGGAAGCGAAAGATTGTATTGCCGGTTATTGTATTTCACATGATGTTTCTGAAAGAGCTTTTCAGTTAGAAAAAGGCGGTCAGTGGACTAAAGGAAAATCCTGCAAAAGCTTTAATCCGCTTGGCCCTTTTATGTCAACTGCGGATGAGACATTAATTGTGAATGAACTGGAGATGGAGTTGAAAGTAAATGATGTTGTCATGCAGCATGGCAATACAAATAAGATGATTTTTGATGTGGATTATATCGTTTGGTATTTGTCGCAATTTATGGTTTTAGAGCCGGGGGATGTTATTTCTACCGGCACACCTCCGGGTGTTGGAATGGGAAAAAAACCGCCGTTATATTTAAAAGCCGGTGATGTGGTTGAGCTTACCATTGAAGGATTGGGAAAGCAGAAACAAACTTTTGTTCAAGCGTAAATTGTAAGTTCTGGTATGATTAAACAAACTGTCTTAAATAGAAGCACATACCGGTGTTAGTTAAACCTGATTGAAGCGGATACCGGCCTCGCGGCTAAGGCCTTGTGGAGTATAAGCGTAAAGCAGGGCTAAGTTTAAAAGGATTAAAACAGGTGTTTTTCAAAAAAAACTCCAATAGTGAAATGTAAACTGAAAAAATAGAGCGAAGGAAAAGAAATTTAAATGGAAACACTGAAGCAATGGATAAAAGATTTAATAACAAAATAGCTGTTATTACCGGTGGTGCGGATGGTATTGGCAAAGCGGTTGCCTGCCGGCTTGGTAAAGAAGGCGCTACGGTTGCCATACTGGATATAAATGGAGAAATGCTGCATAAAACGGTTGATGAATTTATACAAAACGGCATCAGGGCAAAAGCTTATTTAACAAACATAAGCGATGAAACTCAGGTTGCGGAAACTGTTTTACAAGTTGAAAGAGATTGTCAAACAATAGACATTCTGGTACATTCAGCTGGGATTGTAGGACCAACTAGCACAAAGATTACGGATTATCCTAGCGGGGAGTTTGACAAACTTTATGAAGTTAACTTAAAAGGAACTTTCCTGATCACAAAATACACATTGAAAGTTATGGAAAAACGCGGGCTTGGCCGTTTGCTGCTCATATCTTCTATGGCCGGCAAAGAAGGAAACCCGGGAATGGTTGGTTATTCAGCATCAAAAGCCGGGGTTATCGGTTTGGTAAAAGGTGTAGCTAAAGAGTTTGCGGATACAAATATTACGATAAATGGCCTGGCGCCGGCTGTAATTAAAACACCCATGAATGAAAATACTTCGGCAGAACAATTGGCTTACATGACTGCCAAAATACCAATGAAACGTTTAGGCACCGTTGACGAGGTTGCCGCCATGTCATGTTTCATTGTTTCGGACGAAAACAGCTTTTCAACAGGTTTTATTTACGATATTTCCGGAGGCAGGGCTACCTATTAAATGATGAGTTTAGAGGGTAAGCACCAGTGGAAACCGCTATTACTTGTGGCTTACGTATTTTTATTCGTTGGGGCTATCATCTGTATGAACGATATCCTGCTGCCATCGCTTAAGAATTTTTTCCAGCTTTCATATACGCAGGCAACCCGGATCCAGCAATCTTTCTATCTGGTTTATCTGGTATTTCCAATTCCTATCGCCTATTACATTTCCAGATACGGCTATAAAATTGGATTAATTACAGCTTTGGGCATCTGCACTATCGGATGCGGTATTTTTATTCCGGCGTATTTTACATCTTCATACGTTTTAGTTTTAATAGCCTTATTTGTGGTTTCAATAGGGGTTACGTTAATTAATGTAGCGGCAAATCCACTGGCAACTATGCTGGGAACACCTGAAGGGGCACATGCACGGATCAATTTCGTGCAGGTTTTTTCACGTATTGGATACTCAATCACCCCTATTTTGGGAACACATTTAATTTACGGGGCCAATAACAGCATTACATTTTACAAGCCCTATATGGGTTTGGGCATCGGAACTTTCCTGCTTGCTATATTTATATTTTTTTCTGTAATGCCGGCTTTTAAACCAGCCATAGCTAAAGGATTTTCTTTAATATCCATTTTAAAGGAATCAAAAAAATACCCTCAGTTATTTTGGGGTGCCGTCACCATGTTTTTTTATGTGGGGGCCGAGGCCTGCACCGCCGGATTTTTCATTAACTATCTTCAGGATAAATCAATAGCAGGTTTTGATGCGGATGAAGCAGCGAAGTTCCTTACCTATTATTATATTGCTGCCACCATTATCGGGTTTGTAAGTATTTATTTTTTTAGGTTTTTTTCCGCGGGCAAATTGCTTGCGTTTTTCGGAACCGGAATGGTTATTCTTCTTTTATTAATCGCGTTAACAAATGCTCTCTGGAACCCCTATTATATGATTGGTCTTGGTGTTTTTATCTCCATATTATTCCCTACTCTATTTAGCCTTGGAATTGAAGGAACCGGCAATTTTACTGAAAAGGGATCGGCTCTTTTAAACATTGCAATTGTCGGCGGAGCATTTTTCCCACCATTACAGGGAATGATTGCAGATGCCAATGGAATTCAGATTTCTTATCTGGTGCCCACTTTGTGTTTTCTTGTAGTTGTAACATACGGCCTTTTCTGCGCAAGAAGGGCAAATGGTACTTACGCAATTAATCCGACTGAAAAAAAATAGTTATTTGCCAGTGTTCTTTTAAAAGATCTGATCTATTAATATTTTAAATGAAGGAACCTGTAATTTTAAACTTGCCTCGTATTTTTCAACAGGTATTTCATTATCCATATTTAACATTAATAAACCGATAATCAGGATCATCGGGATTAAAAGCATTATAAACGGCGAAACAGAATTAAACTTTTTCATGATGCAATTTTAAAAACGTCCCCGGTTGATTTGTTAATTCAAAGAAATGCTTTCCCAACCAATCCTTAAAATTTATTAGACCAATCCGCTATATTTCAAGACGAACGGTATTTTATAAAGCCTTAATGGTTTCTAAGTTTATAATTGTGTTGGTAGATGTTTATGTACAGTTGGTATAAACTCATTATTTTTTCTATGTATAAACTTTATCTTTCGTTTGGATCAAATTAACAGAATGGAGCTAGGGAATATTAGAACAAATAAAACACGACAGGGTTTTGTCCATGCTGTTAGTTGGATTAGTTTAATTCTCTTTTTTATATTATTAAGCGGCAAAGGAAAATTTACCTATAATTCCTTTGTGATGTACGGTTTTTTCGGGCTGATAAACGTTTCCATTTTCTACATCAATTACTTGATTATCCTTCCGGAATTTTTGAGCAAAAAAAAATATTGGTGGTATGCCGTCTCTATAGTCATACTGGTTTGCACAAGCTCAATTTTTAAGTACGGGCTTGCTAAAATGTTTGAAGACATCGTCATGGTCCGGGGAATGAAGAAACAGTATCACTTAAGTTTTACTGAATACTTTATAGGTGCTAGTTTCATCGGATGCTTCTTTATCTTTTTAAGTACAGCCTTTAAATTTATGATTGATTGGTTTGTAAACGAAAATGTAAAAACCATTCTTAAAAATGAAAAGTTAACTGCCGAACTTGCATTTTTAAAATCACAGGTAAACCCACATTTTTTATTCAACACATTAAATAACATTTATTCCCTGGCTTATCAGCAATCTGAAAAAACACCTGCGGCAATTTTAAAATTATCAGAAATAATGCGGTACATGTTATATGAGAGTAATGAAGAGTTGGTTGATCTTAAAAAAGAAATCAGTTACCTTGAGAACTACATCGAACTTCAAAAACTCCGTTTTAAAAACGAACCATTTGTAAACCTGATAATTGTTGGAACCGCTGATGATCAAAAAATAATGCCGCTGGTTTTAATTTCCTTTGTTGAAAACGCATTTAAGCATGGAATCGCTACCAAAGCAGAAAGCCCCATAGAAATTTATATTCATATTGAAGCGGATAAAGTAAGATTTAAAGTAAGCAACAAAATCAACCGGTTAAATAAAGATGAACAAGCCGGAATTGGGCTACTGAATGTGAAAAGGCGATTGCAATTGTTTTATAATGATCGTTACCGTTTAGAAGTAATTGAAATTGAAGATATTTACACATCAGATTTAGAAATAAACCTAAACTAAACCATAGGTAAATGATAATTAAACCATGATACGTTGTTTAATCGTTGATGATGAGCCTTTAGCGTTGGACATAATTGAAGATTATATCTCCAAAGTTCCTTTTCTTGAACTGGTTAAATCTACAACCAGTGCCATAGAGGGCCTCTCACTTGTTCAGAATAATAATATAGATCTGGTTTTTTTAGATGTTCAAATGCCTGAGCTTACCGGGCTGCAGTTTTTAAAAATCATTAATGGCAGGTGCGATGTAATTTTAACAACCGCGTACTCTCAATATGCGCTTGAAGGTTATGAGCTTGATGTGATAGATTACCTTCTTAAACCAATCGCTTTTGACCGTTTTTATAAAGCAGCTCAGAAAGTGCTCCATCAAAAACAGAATAGCTCCCCGCTTCCATCACCCGAAACTCCGGCCAGTAACATTCATCACAATTTCATATTTGTAAAAACAGAAAATAAAATACAAAAGATTTACCTGGATGACATTTTGTATATCGAAGGGCTTAAAGATTACATATCCATTTTCAGTAAATCCGAGAGGATTATTACGTTGCAGAACATGAAAAAGATGGAAGAAACTTTACCTTCCGGAAGGTTTGTAAGAGTTCATAAATCTTACATCATTGCGTTAGATAAGATTGATTCCATTGAGCGGAGCCGGATCCAGATTGCTGAAAAAATTATTCCGGTTGGCGATACCTACCGTGAAGCTTTCTTTAAATTAGTTGATAACAGAAATATTTAATGAGCAAATTATTAGGTACGTTACATTTTATGTAGCACTTAAATCGTCATTATCGTATAGATAAATATTAACCCAGTGTATAAATCTTATTTTATGAAAAAAATCTTACTAGTAGTCTTAATGATTAGCCTGATCATTTCTGCCTGCAGTAAAAAAAACGATGAGAAAGGTCCTCTTTTGATCAGGTTAGATAATCAAACCGGTTTCCAAATTGAGCAAGTTTTGGTTAATACGGATGAAAACCCACATACTTTCGGCACGATCAAAAAAGGAGATAAATCTGAGTATAAAGAATTTTTATCTGCCTACAGGTATGGTTACATAAGCTTAAATATTAATGAGGTAGAGTATATTCAGCAACCGATAGATTACGTTGGTGAACCAAAATTGGATCCTGGCAAGCACACCTATAAGTTAGAGTTGTTAGATTTGAATGGCCGGCTATCTCTTCGCTCAACCTATCAAAAAGATTAGATAGATTTCACATTAAATGAAATGTATGTAATTATTAGAAAGTGTAATAGACTTCCTATTTTAATTCAATAAATTCCTTTACTGCACCCTCAGTTTTCATCACCAGATCTTCCATCAATAAACCTTCCAGCTCAATTGGTTGTAAAACCGTTAGCTTCATAGTTTCACCAAAACTCAAAGGATATTTTCCATATTGAACTATTTTCCAGGATCCGGTAATCGCAACCGGAACAATTAAGGCGTGTGGTGCCTTTTTCAATAATGTGGCGATCCCACCAACAGCAAAGGTTTTTATTTCCCCGTTGCGTGACCTGGTTCCTTCTGGAAAGATTACCGCTGACCAGTTATTCTCCTTCATCCTTTTTCCCAGTTTAAAAATTTCTGCCACCGCCTGCTTGCTATCTTTCCGGTCTATATTGGCTCCACCCCCATATTTTAAATTGAAAGAAATACTTGGAATTCCCTTAGTGAGTTCGATTTTTGAAATAAACTTTGCGTGATATTTTCGCAGATACCAGATTAACGGCGGGATCTCATATAAGCTCTGATGGTTGCTAACAAAGATTATCGGACGGTTCTTCGGAAGTTTCTGGAGATTGGTAAAAATTACCCTGGTTCCTATAAGGTAGAGGCTGAACGTTAAAAAAAAGTTTAAAATATCTACTGAAGCTTTATGTGCTCTATATCCTCCCAGTTTTAACGCTACCCATTGAATGGGATGAAAGATGACTAAGGCAAGCCCGAAAAAAATATAATGAACCGGTGTAAAAATATATCCCAGCAGTTTCTTCATATCCCAAAAATACAGAACTACATCAAACTGCCTTCAGCAATCATAATTTTTAACTTTAATATGGCGGCCACACTTAAAGAATCGGTTATTTCTCCGCTAAAAACCATTTGGCAAGCTTGGTGAAAAGATTTTTTTTCAATTTGCAACTGCTCGGTTTCTTCGGGTTCAGCGGTACCAAAGCTTAGCGAACGGGCTAAATAAATAATGGCCAGTTCATCGCTTACAGAATTAGACAAGTGCATCCGCTGAATCTCTGTCCACGAACCAGCTTTCATACCGGTTTCTTCAAGCAGTTCTCTCTGAGCAGTTTCCAACGGATCAGAATTTACCGGACAACCGCCCGCAGGAATCTCCCAGCTATATTGATTTAAAGGAAAGCGATACTGGCCCACAAGCCAGGTGTTGAGGTCATCATCTAAAACGATTACGCCGATAGCCAGGTTTTTAAAATGAACCTTACCATAAATTCCTTTGCCGCCACCCGGATTAATTACCTGGTGCTCGGTCAGGTTTATCCATGGGTTATCATAAACCTGCTGACTTGAAGTTATTTGCCAGGGATTCTCAGTCTCTGATTTCATTAGGTATCTTTTTTAAACTTATCATTCATCAGAACCGTAAATCTGACTTACAAACTGTTCCATAGCCTTGGCGGGATCATCTTCTTTCATAAAACTTTCGCCAATTAAAAAATTTGTAAAGCCTGCTTCTTTCAACTCTCTGATTGTTTTCGGATTACTGATCCCACTTTCAGAAACTTTTAAGAACTGGTCCGGGATCATCGAAACCAGTTTATAAGAATGATCTAAGGAAACTGAAAAATCATTCAGGTTTCGGTTATTGATGCCAACCGCGTCCAGATCATCGCATAAACTTCTTTCCAGTTCCCGCTGATTATGTACTTCAAGCAATACGCCTAAGCCTAAACTTTTTGCCAGGGCAGCCATTTTTATTATTTCATCCGGGTGAAGGATGGTAGCGATAAGCAAAATGATGTCAGCACCCCAGGCTTTGGCTTCCAGTAGTTGGTATTCATCCAACATAAAATCCTTTCTTAAAATCGGAATTTTACTGTACTTACGTGCCGTAATCAAATCAATATAGCTTCCGCCGAAAAAATCGCTATCGGTTAATACTGACAAGGCAGTAGCCCCTGCCCAAACATATCCTTCTGTAGTATTTTTAATGGTAGAATGATGGTTAATAATGCCTTTTGAAGGGGAGGCTCTTTTAAACTCCGCTATGATTCCTGTGCTATCCGCACCTTGCGTAAACTCTTTAAGGGAATAACATTCACGAGAAAAAAGTTCGCTTTCTTCAAGCCGGATAGATGAAATGCGTTTCTTTGAAGCCGCAATTTCTAACTTTTTTTTAGCCACAATCCTGTCAAGAATATGCGCATCCTGTGGTAGCTTATTCATTTCTTTTTAATTTAAATGGAGTTGATAACCAATTTTCTATCAATATTTTTCCGTGTTCGGTGAGGATTGATTCCGGATGAAACTGAACTCCTTTTACATCCAATGAAGTATGACTAAGAGCCATAATAACACCTTTTTCATCAATCGATGTTACCTTCAAATCCGCGGGCAAATCCTGATTGTTAACCGCCCATGAGTGGTAGCGCCCAACTAAAAACTCTTTGGGGCAACCATTAAAAAGAGTTTCTTTCATATCTGAAACTGTAATTGACGTTGCCCGGCCATGCACCGGACGAGCCAGATTATATAAACTTCCGCCAAATACTTCCGCGATTGCCTGCATTCCTAAACAAATCCCTAAAATGCTTTTTGTTTGCGAATAGTTACGAATTACATCCAAAAGCAGGCCCGCCTCAGAAGGAATGCCCGGCCCGGGAGACAATAAAATTTTATCAAATGGCTCCACATCGGCAAGCTCAAACTTATCATTTCGCCAAACGGTTGCATTATAACCTACTTCATTTAACAAATGAACCAGGTTAAAAGTAAACGAATCGTAATTATCAATAACTAAAATTCTTTTTTCTGAAAGTGCTTGCTTACCGGTGTTTATATCTTTTATCTGCATTACTTTTACAATTCTTCTGCCATTTCCATCGCTTTGCGCAAGGCCATAATTTTATTGTTTACTTCATTTAGTTCGCTTTGCGGATCAGAGTCAGCGACTATGCCCGCACCTGCCTGGTAATAAAGCCTGTTATTCTGGCTCATAAAAGAACGGATCATAATGGCATGATTAAAATCACCGTTAAAACCCATGTATCCGATAGCCCCACTATAAAACCCACGTTTTTGATTTTCAGCCTCATCAATTAGTTTCATTGCCATATATTTTGGCGCACCGCTCAGTGTTCCAGCGGGATAGGTATCTCCAACCACATCAAAAGGATTTACGTCCTTCTGCAAACGCCCAACTACTTTTGAAACCATATGGATGAGATGTGAATAATATTGAACCTCTTTAAACGATCGTATTTCCACTTCTTCACAATGCCTGCTTAAATCATTTCGTGCCAGATCAACCAACATAATGTGCTCTGCATTTTCTTTCGGGTCGTTTTTAAGATCTTCTGCCAGTTGTGCATCCATTACATCGTTTCCAGTCCGCTTAAAAGTTCCGGCAATGGGATAGATAGCCGCCTCATTATTTTTTATAGTAAGCTGCGCTTCCGGCGAGGAACCGAATATTTTAAAATTCCCGTAATCGAAATAAAATAAATACGGCGACGGATTGATAGATCGTAAAGCACGGTAAACGTTAAACTCATCCCCCAGAAACGCCTTTGAAAAAGCTCTTGACGGTACGATTTGGAAAATGTCACCCCTGAAAATATGCTTTTTAAGATTTTCTATGATTGATAGGAACTCTTCGTCTTTAAGATTAGAAATTTCAGCACCATTGGTATTGAACTTATATTCCGGAAAGTTTTTGTTTTTAATGAGGTACTCAATTCGTTCCAATCCGTTTAAGCCTTCTTTTTCTGTGCGATGTTCAAGGAGATGCAACTCATTTTTAAAATGATCTATCGCAATAATGTAACGATAAACGTGATATTGAAGTAAGGGTATCTGCTCGCCGGCAATAATTTGGGATTTCAGTTTAATATCCTCAAAATATTGAATAATCTCATAACTGAAATATCCAAAGAGCCCGTTCGAAATAAATTTAAATTCATTATCCTGTTCAGATTTAAAAGAGTTTCTGAAATCTGAAACCTGCTTTTTCAAATCCAACCCTTCAGCAGGAATTTCATTGGTGCTGCCATCCGGATAATAGCTCGTTAAAGTTTTTTCGTTTAATGAGATACCGGCAATCGGATCAAAACAAATATAGCTCATACTGTTTTCCCGGCTGTGGTAATCAGAGCTTTCTAAAAGGATGCTGTTTGGAAATACATCGCGTATACGTAAATAAATACTAACGGGTGTGGTAGTATCTGCCAACATACGCTTGTGAGCGGTATAAAGCTTGTACTTATTCAATGAATATCAAATTAATATTTGTGTCTGTTATTCTTTTAAATTATAAAAGCCCAGCGTTTTTTAAACGTCGGGCTTTTATAAAGTTTAGGCTAATTTATTTAAAAATACCTGTTCCGGCGCTTTAATTTAAAAGATGCCAGTACCAACTAAAAATATTTTTTGGACTAATCATGTTCACAAAAATATGAAGAATATTGTAACCTCAAAATTTATTCAAAATTACATGCTGCTGCCAAAAATAGGGCGTCCGCTTTGGTAAATGGCAAGCAGAATAACCAGTAAAGCGAGCCCGTAATACAATGCGATCGCACGGTGCTTATTTACCGAATCTATTGCCTTTTTTGATCTTGAATGGCCTACGGTAATCAGGATAACTGCAAATATCATCATCGCTGAGTGTTCTACTGTCCAATACCGGATTATCGGATCTTTCATGGCCGCACCCATATTACTGAACA
Organism: Pedobacter sp.; assembly: GCA_014378705.1. GTDB lineage: Bacteria > Bacteroidota > Bacteroidia > Sphingobacteriales > Sphingobacteriaceae > Daejeonella. Next base: position 18,306 of record JACMND010000159.1, read on the forward strand.
TCACATTCGGGCTATAAAAATAAAGTATCAATCCGGTAAGCAATTGAACGTGGGCCGAGATTAGAGAGTAGAGATTAATTTTGCGATGAAACTCATTTGAAGATTTACGTCCGAAAAGACCAATTAAAGCCATTATCAAAGCGAGGGAAAACAAAATTATTACTATGTAGCGGATACCCGAATGCAGGCCCAATAAAAATTTGTACATCGTTAAAAGTTTATAACCAAAGTAACGTAAAAACTCAATATGATCTATCATAATGTTCGTGGCAATTAGCCAGACCTGTAGATTTAATTTTGATTAAGTTCATTAAAAAAATTTTATCAAAACTCTTATTTTTTTACAAATCTGTTAACTACTTTTGAAATTAGTAAACACAATTTCAAAACTTAATGGAAAATCGCAAAGAAAAATTCGAACTTGATAATTTGGACACTCAAATTTTAGGTATTTTAATGCAGGATGCTACGATTCCATACACAGAGATAGCAAAGAAATTAATTGTTTCAGGCGGAACAATCCACGTCAGAATGAAAAAGATGCAAGACCTTGGTATCATTAAAGGGGCTAACCTGATAATTGACCCCCAGAAAATAGGTTTTGACATTTGCGCATTCCTCGGAATCTATCTTGAAAAAGGATCTCAATATCACGATGCTGTTGAAAGCCTAAAGCAGGTGAAAGAAATTGTAGAAATGCATTACTGCACGGGTGCCTACAGTATTTTCGCCAAAATTATTTGCCGCGATACAAACCACTTAAGAGAAGTTCTGAATGAAAATATACAGGCTTTAAAAGGGATTCAGCGTACTGAAACCTTTATTTCGCTGGAGGAAAGTATTAAAAGACAGATTACTTTATAAAATTAAGCTTTAATATACAACACACTCTTTACTGCTTTAATAACCTTTTCGGGATTAGGCAACGACTCCATGATTAAAGTTGGAGCGTATGGCAAAGGTACATCCGCACAGGTTACACGTAAAACAGGTGCGTCCAGAAAATCAAACGCGTCTTTTTGAACCTTAAAAGTTACCTCCGTAGCAATGGAACCCAACGGCCAGGCTTCTTCAACAAAAACCATCCGGTTTGTTTTTTTAACAGAATTTATAACCGTTTCATAATCAATGGGGCGCACGGTCCGCAAATCAATCACTTCGGCGCTTATGCCTTCTTTGGTCAATTCTTCAACTGCAGGCATCACCACACGTGAGAGCATTTTACCGAAGGTTACTATGGTTACATCAGTACCTTCCTTCACAATGTTGGCTTTCCCTAAGGGAATGTAATATTCCTCTTCAGGCACTTCCCCTTTATCGCCATACATCACTTCTGATTCCATAAAAATTACGGGATCCGGATCAATAATAGATTGCTTTAACAGTCCTTTAGCTTCATAAGGGCTTGATGGGATCACCACTTTTAGACCTGGGCAGTTGGCATACCAGCTTTCAAAGTTTTGCGAATGCTGTGCACCTAATTGTCCGGCGTTACCAGTTGGGCCACGGAAAACGATCGGACAAGAAAACTGACCGCCGCTCATAGAAAGAATTTTAGCCGCTGCATTAATTACCTGGTCAATAGCTACCAGTGAAAAATTAAAGGTCATGAATTCAATGATCGGCCTTAAGCCATTCATAGCGGCACCAACTCCGATTCCGGCAAAACCAAGTTCAGCGATGGGCGTATCTATAATGCGTTTGGCCCCAAATTCATCAAGCATTCCCTGGCTTACCTTATAAGCACCGTTATATTCCGCAACTTCTTCTCCCATTAAAAAGATTTTTTCGTCTTTGCGCATCTCTTCATTTAATGCTTCGCGAAGTGCTTCCCTGAACTGTATTTCTCTCATTTGTAATTCTATCAATTTTCGGAAGGCAAATATAAGTTTTCTGTTGGAATTTGAAGGATGGAGTTAGGTGAAGGTTTATCAGTTGTTGGTTAAATTTTCAAGATCGTTGATATCTTTTCCCCTTCCTGTGGCTTTTTTTGCTTCAATTAAATGCGGATAAGAAATTGTCCGTATAAACAACCCTTCCTCTTCGTAATTTATCGATTGATTATAACATTCATCAAAATCCAAACCTTTGGCTTTTATCATAATATCGATTGAAGACGGGGGCCGACCATATGTAAATACGTCCCATGACGGATGATTTAAAAAGTTTTCCAGGGTCATATCAAAAACAGGCATTCCAAATTGCAAAAAAGCATTTTTAAGGTTTTGATAGTTTTCTGAGGAACGTTCAACCCATATATCCATATCACCCGTGGTTCGGGAGTACCCATGAATGATTACTGAATAGCCACCAATCAAAATATACTTTACCTCATTGGCATTAAGTGCAGCAATGAATTCCCGAAAATCATCATTAAAAATATTCCCCATCCTACTTTCTTGAGCGCACAAAAAAAGCTGTTTTGTCAAATTTAGGTGGATTATCTTCAGGATAGCCGTAAGCCACGCTGTTTAAATAATTTGCTATTCTTAATCGTTCCTGCCAGGTTAACGTTTTGTAATAAGCAGCTTGTGATTTCGGGGCATCCACCGCAGTTTGGGCTTTAAATGCGGTGCGATCTAATGGGTAAGATGACATATTGAATACTATTTAAAACTTATCAATAAAATATTTGGGCTTCCCTTTCAAATCCTCCTCTTCTTGTTTTTAAGTTTAGGCTTGAGGAACTTTACCTGATCCAAAATTTCTTTTATAAGTCAACAGGCAGCGAAGGTAATTGTGTATTTAATTGATATCCGTTAGAAGGTAAATATAAATATTTATGGAGGAATTTGGATAGCTACTACAGCAAGCTAACTATTTTACACGCGGACACGTGCGCATTAGCGGGAATGATTAGCCCAAAAATTTACAACTAAGTCATAAATTTCTAATGCATTTGCCTCGTTAATTGTCCGGGTAAATGTAAAAAAAACGAAAATACCAACGGCATTTGTAATGCTGAATGGACTTCAATAACTTTAACTGTGATTTATTAATTTTAAAGAATATTAAATTATTAAGTCAACTTAATAGATGAATTAGAATGCGCTTTGAAACCACAAACTAGTTATACTACAAATCCCTTTTAGTAAACCATTTAAAAATAATCGTATGCCAATTTATATGGATCGCCACGATGTTTCAGAATCAGTTACAGCGGAGAACGTGGCTCAATTACACCAGGAGGATTTAAAAATACAGGATCAATTTGATTGCAGGGGATTAACTTATTGGTTTGACAATAAAAGGAAAACAGCATTCTGTTTAATTGAAGCCCCCAATGCACAGGCGATTCAAAAAATGCATAATCAGGCTCATGGCCAGGTTCCGCACCGGGTAATCGAAGTAGATGCCAGCATAGTTGAATCATTTTTAGGCAGAATTGAAGATCCGGATAAATCACAAAATACTGCGTTAAATATTATTAACGACCCGGCCTTCAGAACAATCATGGTTATAGCGTTTAAACGATTATCACTGCTATTAAATGATTCTGTTTCATTTAAATTTTCGGTACATAAATACACTGATGCTGTTCTTAACCTATTGAAAATTTATGAGGGGCAACCGGTTAAACAAAGTGAAACTCATTTTTTAATTTCTTTCAAATCAGTCTCAAATGCCGTTAATGCTGCTCTTGACATTCAATCGTTGTTAAAAAAATTTAGTAACGAGGTAAACAATAACAAAATCATTGTTAAAATTGGCTTGAGTTCCGGGGTACCAGTAACTGAAAAGAAATTAATTTTTGAGGATACTATCAAATTAGCCGAACGGATGTGTAAGATTATTAAAAGCAAAATTATAGCTTCATCAGAAATTAAGGAATTATATAATAACGAAAATTTAAATCCATTAATTCAAGCAGAAAATATGTTTTTTCTGACTCAAACAGATGAAAAATTTTTGACACTCTTGATGGATTATACAGAATCCAATTGGAGCAATACAAATTTAAAAGTGGATGATTTTAGCAAACCTGTGGGATACAGCAAATCACAATTGTATCGCAAAATAATTTTACTCACCGGTAAATCCCTTAATACATTTATTAAAGATTACCGGTTAAATGAGGCCTTTGCATTATTGAATAAAAATTCCGGCAACGTTTCAGAAATTGCATACCTGACAGGATTTAGCAGCCCGTCCTATTTTTCTAAATGTTTTCAAAAAAAATATGGCCATTTACCGTCTGATTATTTACCTGGCAAAATAGGGTAATATGATTATTTTTAAATATTAAAATCATTTGAATCAAAATTACCTGCATTTGAACTAAATGTTGCAGTATCCAAATTGATCTGTGTGTAGTTTTGAATCAAGAGTTACCATACGTGCATCATATTCAACCTTATTTTTTAAAATAATCATGACTAAAATTCTTTTTGACCGGCTTGGGGGCACTTCAGGTATCACAACTTTAGTTGATGATGTTGTTGAGGCACACATGAACAATCCTGCAATTAGTGCAAGGTTTCTGCCTTACAAAGAACAGCCAGGGAAATTGGCTGTGATCAAACAACATACTATTGATTTTTTTAGCGCCGGAAGTGGTGGCCCTGTAACCTACGCTGGCAGAGACATGCCGAACACGCACAAAGGGATGAATATTAGCCCAGCTGAATACATGCATGTCGTCGATGACATTTTGACTGTATTGGATAAACATAAAACTGATGCTGATTCTAAAAAAGATGTGCTTGCCATTCTCTGGTCATTAAAAGATATGATCATTTATAAATAATTCTCATTGACCTTATAAAATACAAGGTTGCGCCAAAATATAATACATGTTTTAAATGCGGATGAAGTTAGTATCGACAGTTATTTTGGCAAATCAAATCAGCCAGGATCAGGCCTGCAGGTTACTCTGTGTAGCCGGAACTACCTTTTAATATGTTAAATAGCCGGAGGGCAACAAAGTAATTATTGATGAGTTAAGAAAAATGTCCTTCACTCATCAAAAGAATTTTAAAGCTGCCGCGTTAATTACCTTGGGCTGGGGCTTACAGAAAACGGGAAAACTAAAACCTGGTTAAAATTTGCTTCGTTTTGCAAATACATCACTAAAAAAGAATACGACATCTTATTTAAAAAATTAGAGAGGTTGCTATGCTCCTCCTATTTGTGATGGCCAACCCAAAAAAGTTTTTAACCCATTGAGCATAACTCCAAACTAAATTATAGTCACAATTGCACACACTCAACTACCCACTTATAGCTCCCAACTATTTCCTTGACCGTAAAGAAAAAGCTGTTCTGTCTGCTACGTTATTTAAATAATTTGCTACTCTTAGTCGCTCCTGCCAGCTTAACGTTTTGTAATAGGCTATCTGTGATTTCGAGGCATCTGCTGCCGATTGGACTTTAAATATAATGCGGTGTAAGCGGGTAGGATGACCTATTAGAATATCTTTAATAAAGCTTAAATTGCAGAAAGCTTTGAATAGCAATTAAAGCCTAATTTTTTAAGCTAATTATTTCATACGTGGCACGCGTGAGTTAGCCGGGGGATAAAACTAAAAATGAAGCTAATAAATTAAAAATTATAAAAAGCCGTCACGTTATAACTGCCACTGAA
>JACMND010000160.1 GCA_014378705.1 Pedobacter sp.
AAAAAGCAAGTTCGTAAAGTGCATCCTGATTTTCCATGTTTTGTTGCAAACAGAGTTTTAAATAGGTAACAGCACTCTCGTAATCGCCCATATTTTGGTATATATAAGATATGTGAAGCAAAATGTCATCCGTAAATTCTGCCTGGCCCAATGCTTTTTCATAATTTTGGAGAGCTTCCTGGTGGCGTTCCAGACCTTCGTATATGTTTCCCCTTATTGTGTAAATGTCTGCTTCTGATGGCTCTAACATTTCAGCTTTGGTTAGTGCCTCAAAAGCCTGATCAATCTGGTTAGTTGCTACATAAAGCTGTGCCTGTTTTATAAAGAAAACAGCTGCGAAGGGATGCTGATTAATTGCATATAAAGCTACCTGAAGTGCTTTTATAGGATCATTTTTTTCAATATAATATTCAATAATGCTTTCAAATGCGAGGGCGTCAAAAAAATACTGATCCTGATTGCGGATCATTTCTTCATAGCGTTCTACAGAAAACCTGGGATCTTCAGAAAAATCAAATTCAAAATCTTCTTCCATTTATAAGTAATACGATTAGGAATACGTACAGCTAGGCTTTTTCAGTGTTCAATAAACCTGCCAAATCTGTATAAATCAATGTAGTATAAAATGTATTGCCATTAAGTTTATAGTTATCCACATACTAACTTTAGATTGGTAACGCCCTGAAAATAAATAGGATAAATATTGAAATTTATAAAACTCCTAATTGAGTTTCGATTGACCCGCCTTTATGGAAATGCTTAACTTTGACAAAATTACGATTTATTATGCAAATAGATATACAACCAGTACTGACAGAGTTAGGCATTAAGACGGAAAATGAAGCCTGCAGCACCGGCCAAAACTGGTATGGTGGCATTCACGAAAGTTTAAACAAAGTCATTTCACCAGTTGATGGCAGGAAGATAGCGGCTGTTAGGGTTGCTTCCGCAGATAATTATGACCTAACTATTAAAAAAGCACAGGAAGCATTTCTAGTTTGGCGTACATGGCCTTCTCCAAAGCGTGGCGAAATTATAAGGCAGTTAGGAGAAGCTTTACGTAACAACAAAGAAAATCTGGGCAAACTCGTTTCTTACGAAATGGGAAAGAGCTTGCAGGAAGGGTATGGCGAAGTTCAGGAAATGATTGATATATGTGATTTTGCGGTAGGGCTTTCCAGGCAATTATACGGTTTAACGATGCATTCTGAACGTCCGCTGCACCGCATGTATGAACAATGGCATCCGCTTGGCGTGGTTGGTATTATTTCAGCATTTAACTTTCCGGTTGCCGTTTGGAGTTGGAACGCTGCCTTAGCTATGGTTTGCGGAAACGTTTGCGTGTGGAAACCATCAGAAAAAACTCCCTTAACAGCCATTGCCTGCCAAAACATTATTCAAAAAGTATTTAATTTAAATGAAGTGCCCGAAGGAGTTTCATGTCTTGTTATCGGTGATAGGCAGATTGGCGAAATGATGAGTAACGACAGCCGTATTCCTTTAATTTCAGCAACCGGTTCAACCAGGATGGGAAAGGCGGTTGGTGCTGCTATCGGTGCCCGGTTAGGCCGTAGCCTTTTAGAACTTGGAGGCAATAACGCCATCATCATTTCTAAAGACGCGGACCTGGAAACTTCCCTTGTTGGTGCGGTTTTCGGTGCGGTTGGTACTGCCGGCCAGCGTTGTACCACTACAAGGAGGCTTATAATTCACGAAAGTGTTTACGAAAATTTTAAAAATAAATTGGTCAATGCTTATAAACAGTTAAGAATTGGAAATCCTCTTGACGAAAATAATCACGTGGGCCCGCTGATAGATACCGATGCTGTTAAAGCATACCTTGATTCAATTGAAAAGTGCAAAGCAGAAGGCGGACACTTTATTGTTGAAGGTGGTGTACTTGAAGGTGAGGGATTTGAATCAGGATGCTATGTAAAACCATGCATTGCCGAAGCGAAAAATGAATACCAGATTGTACAACACGAAACTTTTGCGCCAATTTTATACCTGATGAAGTATACAAATTTAGAAGAAGCTATTGCGCTGCAAAATGGTGTTCCACAAGGATTGAGTTCATCAATTATGACCTTAAATTTACGTGAAGCTGAACAATTTCTTTCTACCACTGGTTCTGATTGCGGAATCGCGAATGTAAATATTGGAACCTCCGGAGCAGAAATCGGTGGCGCCTTTGGCGGTGAAAAAGAAACCGGCGGCGGCCGTGAATCCGGCTCTGATGCCTGGCGGGTTTATATGCGCCGGCAAACCAATACCATTAATTATTCTGATAAATTGCCTTTAGCGCAGGGGATTAAGTTTGATTTATAATTTTGACAGCCTAAATAACCGCCAATTCAACGGCGGTTGTTTAGGCTGTTATCTGCGAAAGCATTTATTTACTTAAACCAGTTAAAAGCCTAGAGCTCGTTGCTCAAGCCTCAATGCTGTCATTTCAATTCTCCAGCAACTTATACCCTCTTCCGTGTACATTAATGATCTCCACTTTCGGGTCGTCTTTTAGATATTTACGTAATTTACTTAAGAACACATCCATGCTCCTGCCGTTAAAATAATTGTCATCATGCCAGATGCTGATCAGGGCTTCTTCGCGGGTAAGAACCTCGTTTTTACGCATACAAAGCAGACGTAAAAGTTCGGCTTCTTTGGTAGAAACCTTTTGCTGCTTTTCCTCAAAAGTGATTGTTTGAGCGGTATAATCAAACTTATATCTGCCTATGGTAAAGCTGTTCTGTTGAAGCGAGGAATCTTGCTTGCCGTTGTCAGAAATCCGCTTTAACAAGGCATTAATTCTTAAGAGTAACTCCTCAATCCGGAATGGTTTTGTTATATAATCATCACCGCCAAGATTATAAGCTTCGGATTTATCTTCAATCATTGATTTAGCGGTCGCGAAAATAATTGGGATACCGGGGTTTATTTTGCGGATATCTTTACCTAAAGTAAAGCCGTCTTTCTTGGGCATCATCACATCTAAAATGCAAATATCAAAGCGATCTTTTATAAAAACATTAAAACCTTCTTCTCCATCCTTGCACAAAACAACATCAAACTTTCCCTTCAATTGCAGGTAATCCTGTAAAAGCATTCCCAGGTTCGGATCATCTTCAACTAACAGGATCTTTTTCATGATTTTGTGATATAACGGCAATATTTAACTTGGAAATTCATAATTTAAATGATCAGAAAAGCAGGTTTAGTAAAATTTATTTGCGTTAGACCTGCTTTATGCTGTAGCCATGATAAAAATCGGGGGCTGCCGCTTCAATCAGGTTTATAACCGTCAGGTCATTCGCTTTGCTGCAAAACAGACAATCCGCGGTTAAGCGTTTTGAACAGGAAAAACAATTTCAAATTCAGAGCCTTTTTCTTTTTCACTCCGCACTTTAATGGTCCCTTTTAAGCGCTTAACAATATCATTCACATAACTTAATCCCAAGCCAAAACCCTTAACATCATGTAGATTGCCTGTGGGGATCCGGTAAAACTGGCCGAAGATTTTGGCCTGTTGGTCACGGTTCATTCCGATACCTTTATCAGCAACTTTTATAACCAGGGTTTTACCAATATTTTGAGTGGTAATTTTTATCTCAGGATTCCCCCTGCTGTACTTATTGGCGTTATCAATTAAGTTGAATATAACATTCGATAAATGCAACTCGTCACCCATAACCATCGCTTGAGCTGCATTTAGTTCCAATTCAACAGTAGCACTCCGTTTCTCTAATTGCAACGCCATGCTATCTATAATCGCGGCCAGGAGATCGTTCATCTCAACTTCCTTATGCTCCAGTTTAAGATCCCCTTTATCAATCTTTGCAATATTTAAAACTCTTTCAATATGACTTCCAAGGCGTACGTTTTCGTCATAAATAATATTGGCCAGGCGATCAATACGGCTTTTATCTTGGGTTAACTCCGGATCTTTTAAAGCTTCGCTTGCAATCATGATGGTAGCAACTGGGGTTTTAAACTCATGGGTCATGTTGTTGATGAAATCGGTTTTCATCTCAGATAATTTTTTCTGCTGGAGAATAGAATGAATGGTGTACCCGAAACAAAAAATAAGAATCGCCAATAAACCTCCCGATAAACCCATCATGGCGGTTAAATTAGCTAAAATAAGATTATTTTTTTCCGGGAAAGTAATGGTAAGTAAACCGGCATCACGGATCATATCTTTAGGGAACAATGCAGTTTGATACGTATTGAATGGCAAAAATGGGGAGCTTCCTGAAGTTCTTGTAAAAATAAGCGTATCTCTCTTCGCAGAGGTAACCTTGTATTCAAAATAACTGGTTATAGATTGATTCTGCAATTCATTGCGAAGCATAGAATCCAAAATAAACGGATGGATCCGTTTATTTAATGGAACATAAATTTGTTGATATTCCGTGTACAGATCCTTAAAAACATCACGATTCTGTTTTTCAGCATCGAAATAATCTTTCACTTTTTGAGCCTTAACCTTTTCAGGAGGCTCCGGTTTTATAACCGGCCTTGAAATATTGGTAAGTTTTGGCCTTGCAATAGTATAAACACCCGGTTTTCCCGTTTGTGGGTCGATCACAATATATTGCCTTACAGAGTCAGGCAACAAGCCGGTTATATTAGCCATTTCTGCAATCGGATCGGATCTCAGCGCTTTTGATAATGTTTGTTGTGTTTGCTGATGAATCTGACCCAAAGCATCCTCATACTGAAAAACGTCAACCCGAAGTTTATACTCCATATTCTTCAGGTCGGCAGCACTTATTACATCATTAAAAGCCAATACATTCGGGTTCCTTAACCGGTAAAGGCTATCACGAAGTAAAAAAACACTGTCAGCTTTTCGTTGCTCATTCCGAAGCAGCGAAGCATAGCTTTCCACCGGTTTCTTAAGTTTAGAGGACTTTAAACGGGTTTTAGGTTTTATGGTAGAAGCAGCTATTTGAAGCTTTTGATTATTCAGGTTTTGCCGGAATTCTACCTTATTGGTCAGAAAAGTATTGGCATCCAACTTTTCAAGCTTGGCCACCACATTACCTAAAGCCTCTTTCACATTCTGATCAAACAACTGCGATTTTAGCTGAAAAGACTGGCGGAGAAAATAGAATTGCATAGCCATCACACCCAATAAGGCCAGGGCCATTAACCCGATGATTAAGCTGATACTCTTTTTTTTCATCCTTTACAAAAATACATAACGGGATTTGTGGGGATATGTATTTAACATAATTTAACAAAGGGGGTATAATAATTTTCTCATTCCTTATTTAACTACCTCAAATAATTTCTAATACATGCTTTTCAATATTCTCCGCTATCTTTTGCATTGGTAAATCGTTGTCGTCTTTACCAAACGGATCTTCAATTTCTTCAGCAACCAGCTCCATGCTGGCGAGTACATAAAAAACAAACATTACGATAGGCGCAACATAATATCCAAGTGAAAAAACATAACCAAAGGGCAAAGTCATCACATAAACAAAAATAAATTTTTTTATAAATGCACTGTAAGAATAAGGGATAGGTGTGTTTTTGATGCGTTCGCAGGCGCCGCATATATCCGTAAAAGAACTTAGTTCGGGATTTAAAAACAACAGTTGCTCCCCGCTTATTTTTTGCTGACGATAAAGGTTATGGATGCGTTGTATCATCAGTTTGGCTATCTGATTGGGAACATGTTTTTGGGTGTCAATATCCAAAAGCTCGGGGTGAGCTTTCTCGTCAAGCATAAATCGGGTGCCTTCAGATTGCAGGTGCTCCTTT
>JACMND010000161.1 GCA_014378705.1 Pedobacter sp.
CCGAGCTTACCGCTAAATATTATGAACAAAGAGCATCGGCCGGGCTAATTATTACCGAAGGAACTTATGTAAGTAAGGAAGCCGTTGGTTTTATCAACGTTCCTGGTATTTATAGTGAAGACCAAATTGAAGGATGGAAATTGGTAACGGAAGCGGTACATAACAAAGGAGGAAAAATATTTGCGCAATTATGGCACGTAGGACGTTTATCACATCCATCCTTGCAGCAAGGCAAATTACCGTTGGCCCCTTCAGCTTTAAATCCTTTAACTCAGGCTTTTACACAAGAAGGTTTTACAGATACCGTAGTTCCGAGGGAAATGACAGTAGAAGACATCAATCAAACGATTGAAGATTTTAAGAATGCAGCACAAAATGCTTTTAAAGCTGGCTTTGATGGGATAGAGCTTCATGCCGCCAACGGATATCTGTTGCATCAGTTTTTTAACATATACTCTAACAGACGTACAGATAATTATGGAGGCTCGATTGAAAATCGTGCCCGCATATTATTTGATATTTTGGATGCCATTAAGCAGGTTTGCAGCTTAAATCGCGTAGGAGTTCGCCTAAATCCTTCTTTACATGGTAGCCAGGGCATGATGATCGATCAGGAATCAATACCGGTACATGAGTATATCGTAAACAGATTAAATGAGTATGGTTTAGCTTACCTGCATCTTACCGAACCTTTTACCCCGGTGGAGCATGTCCCCTATGCAGTTAAGGAAGTAGCCAAGCACTTTCGTCCACTATTTAAAGGAACACTCATTATTAACAAAGGCTTTACTAAAGAAACAGGAAACCGGGTAATTGAAAATGGAGACGCGGATTTAGTGGCTTACGGGATCCCGTTTTTGGCAAACCCAGACCTTGTTGAACGTTTTACAAAGAATGCCCCTTTAAATACACCGGATTTTGATACATTTTATAAAGCCGGCCCCAAAGGTTATACAGACTATCCGACTTTGGAAGAAGTAAACCTAAATTAATTAGCCCTTGTCATTCAAACCATTTATCAACAATCAAAATTTTAAACCATGAAAATATTAATTGTATTAACATCCCATAGCGAATTAGGGAATACCGGTAAGAAAACAGGGTTTTGGATTGAGGAGTTTGCCGCACCGTATTATGTTTTAACCGATGCCGGGGTCGATACTGTTTTGGCTTCCCCGAAAGGAGGATTGCCCCCGATTGATCCAAAAAGTGAAGCTGCTGAAAGCCAGACGCCGGCTACAAAAAGATATTACGCAGATAAGGATCTACAGGAAAAACTGGCCCAAACTGAAAAGTTGTCAGAAGTTTCGGCAGATAATTTTGACGGTGTTTTTTATCCAGGCGGACATGGGCCCTTGTGGGACCTAAGCAATGACTCCGATTCTATCCAACTTATACAAGACTTTTTAGCAAGTAATAAGCCGGTAGCGGCTGTTTGTCATGCACCTGCTGTATTATTAAATGTTAAGAATGCTAAGGGAGATCCGCTGGTTAAAGGAAAACGGGTTACCGGATTTACCAACACTGAAGAAGAGGCAGTTCAACTGACTGAAATAGTACCCTTTCTTTTAGAGGATGAATTGAAAAACAAGGGTGGAATTTATTCTAAAAAAGAAGATTGGGCTTCGTACACAGTTAAAGATGGGCTTTTAATTACCGGGCAAAATCCTGCTTCATCCGGTGAAGCGGCAAGGGAACTTCTGCATTTATTACAGGCTTAGTATCCTTTTAAAAAATGCGACTACTTATATGTCGCATTTTTTTTTGTTTATAACGGGATCAGAGCCAGAAATTTTAAAATCTATATTCGGGTATATTTACTACCTATAAAATATTGCATGAATAACGAATTAAAATCTCAAAAAAAACCACGATTTAAATCCTCTACGTACCAGGCTGCTTCGGTTATAGCCCCGGTAATTTATGCTCATTTTAGAAAATTTATTGAGGCCACTTACTCAAGTGAAAATTCTACCCTTCATCCAGATCAACAGGTGATTGAAGCCATTATTGATACCGCATTCTGGGCAAGCCTCCGCAGGGAAGAAGGGATATCACCCCGGATTTCACTGGCGTTATTACCTCCAGAACAAGCTGTAAATCCAATAGTATTTGAGCATAAACTTGCTTTAAGTGCAGATATGCTCACTAAAATTGCTCCCGGGGTTGAAAGGCCCGGAATACATGTGGGGGTATGGTTTGAGAACGAAGAAATATATGTTTGGGGCACCACCCATAACATTCCGGACAATTGTTTGGTGGTTGATGTATCCGAGCCGGGATTACTGGTAATAAAACATCGTCGCAAAGCAGGATTCGGGAAATTTTTAAATATAGCCGTACTGAAAGGCGATCAAATAAAAATAATTGATGAAACCAGCGCCCATTTACCGGATTGCCCAAATTTATTAACATCATTATTAGGATTTCGCTCAGAGGGGCAAGGGTCTGTAAACGTTCTGATACAACTGGCCGTTTCTATGCGGGCGCATAACCAGGGTGGTTTATTACTTGTTGTGCCTTCGGGAAGTAATGGCTGGCGGGAATCAATATTTCAGCCTATGAAATATTCCGTCTCACCGGTATTTACAACGCTTGGAGACTTGATTATACAAGGGGAAAGCGAGAAGAATAAAAGTCCATGGCAAAATGCTCTGGCCATAGAAATAAGTAGCATTGCCGGACTTACAGCTATAGATGGAGCAACTGTAATTACGGATACACATGAACTTCTTGCATTCGGCACTAAGATCATAAGGTCTCCCGCCAACCAAATAGTTGGCCAGATAATCACTACAGAACCCATTGTTGGATCAGAAGCTTTGGTTGTAAATCCATCTACAAATGGTGGAACAAGGCATATGTCGGCAGCACAATTTGTAAATGATCAGCGTGATTCCCTTGCACTGGTTGCTTCACAGGATGGCCATTTTACGGTTTTTACATGGTCACCATGTGAAAATATGGTCCATGCGCACCGTATAGACGCATTATTACTGTAAGGCGTTTTAGTACGTAATAAATATGGATTGCCGCTCAACCGGTTGTAGGTTTCTGGTACGATGACCTTTACCGGTGATATCTTCTACCTGTATGACCTGCCCGGCCGTAAATTGCCTTTTCTCACCCAGTGATGTTTCTATCTCAATTTCACCATCCAGTAAAATAATAAACTGGCGTGAGGGCGCTGTATGAAATTCGTAATCATAATCCGGAAGTACTTTTCGAAATATAATATGTTCTACTTTAATTTTTCCTGATAAAAAACCGATCGCACCTGCTAAAGTTAAGGGAACACCCAAATCTTCAAAATGTGAATCGCCGTGATGATCTGAAAAAATCCGGATAATTTTAAATTCCATCAATTTGAATTATTTGCAACCAAATGATTCCACTTCGGGTTTTGCTTTAAATAAGTGCGTATATAAGAGCATATCGGAACTACTTTCATGTTTTTACTTTCCAGATATTGAAATGTTTTTTCTACCAGAGCAGCTGCTATCCCACGATCCTGCAACTCTTCCGGCACTTCAGTATGCAATAATACCGATTGATTATTTTGCAAATTATAATTAATAAAAGAGCGCTTTTTCTCAACCCATAATTCGTAGCTATGCTCATCTTTATTATCTATTAAATCAATGTCTCCTAATTTCATGAACTAAAAATTATTTAAAAATCAACTGGTTTGCCAGATCAATCTCTTCCATTTGTATGGTATGGTTACGTCCTTTATAAATCTTTAAAGTTACTTTAGCGTTCATCTTTTCCAGAAGCGTAACGGTTTCTTTCACTCTTAAAAGCGGCACGTGAGGGTCAGGGTCACCGGTTGTAATTAAAATTGGCGAACAATTAAAATCACCATGATAATTACTGAAATTTAAATTTTCTCCAATAAGCCCTCCGGTATACGCAATTACACCACCGTAAATTTGTGCGTTACGGGTAACGTATTCAAGTGCCAGACAAGCACCCTGAGAAAAACCTGCAAAAAAAATTCTTTCAGCGGCGATGTCATTTTCAACAATATTCTGAACAAGCTCAGCAATTATTTCTAATGCGGAATTCAACGCCGGTTGATTTTGATCAACAGGGGCCATAAAGCTAAATGGATACCAACTATTATTAGTTGCCTGGGGCGAAAAAACAACAGTTTCCTTTAAATCAAACTGATTTGCAAGATTCATGATGCTTTCTGCGGTAGCACCTCTGCCATGCAGTAAAATTAAGGCATTTTTTGCTTCCGCGAATGACGTTCCGCTTTCTATAATTTGTTTTGCATGCCTGTACATCTTAATCTAAAACAGGTAAATGGCCAACAATTTCTTCACGTTTATTTTCATACTGTTCCGGAAGTTTTAATGATGAACCCATTAATTCAACTGTTTCATCAATTGCAAACCCCGGATTTTCGCTGGCTATTTCAAACAAAACACCACCGGGTTCCCTAAAATACAGTGAGTAAAAGTAATTACGATCTATTTTTTCTGTAATATTTAGTCCGGCGGCTTCAATTTTAGCCCGGAATTTCATCAATACCTGGTCATCTTTAACTCTAAAAGCAACATGATGAACAGAACCTCCGGCAACTTGGCCAATACCTTCGCCCGGAATTTCAACCAGATCAACAATGTTGGCGTTTGGAACCGCATCTGTTACAAACCGATAGCGGTTTACACTGCTTTGAAGAAGTTGATATCCAAAAATATTTATTAATACATCTGCTGTCGGCTGAAGCTTGTTGGTTGTGATGGTGATGTGATGAAAACCTTTCGTCGCGTTTTCAGCGGATATTTCATCCGTTTCCCATGGCTGGCGATTATCCTGATTTTTTGATACAGTAAGCTCAAATTTCAACCCGTCAGGATCCAAAAATGTAAGATAAGATTCACCAAATTTTTCAGAAACTTTATTATATAGAATATTGTTGGCTTCGAATCTTTTCAGCCAAAAATCAAAGCTGCTTTCCGGAACAGAATATCCAATTTCGGTAGCCTGCCTTGAACCACGCCTCCCTGTTTGAATTGATTCCCAAGGGAAAAAAGTTAAAATAGTTCCCGCAGAACCGGTTTTATCCCCGTAGTATAAATGATAAGTGTAGGGATCATCAAAGTTAACCGTCTTTTTAATCAACCTTAATCCTAAAACCCTTGTATAAAAATCAAAATTGCGCTTTGCTCCACTGGCTATCGCTGTAATGTGATGCAGCCCTAAAATTCTATCTTCCATTTTACTCTGTTATGTTAACAATCTTCTTGCTAAAATTGTTAAACAAATTTACAGTGCAAAAATACTTATGGCATTGATCTGGAATAAGAAATTACAGTGTAAACAAATATTGCTTTGTATCTAATTAGAGGTTTATTCAGGCATTAAATTGCGGGAAATAACTCTCAAAGACCAGATTTTTCTATTTGTTCTCAAAAAAAATTATTTACTTTCTACAAGTTTAAATACTCTTACATAATCTACTTCCATACTTGCAGGAAAAGCTAATGGTTCAACCCCTTGTGCGCCACCCCAGTTTCCACCTACCGCTATGTTTAATAGCAAATGAAATCTTTTATCAAACGGCCAACCCATAAATCCCTGGCCATTGTTATCAAAATTAAAAACCAGATTATCGTCAATGTAGCCCTTAATGCTTAAGGGTGTCCAGTCTACCCGATATTTGTGAAATTCTGTCGAAGCGGTTGGAACCAACAAAAAATTACCTTTTTGTGTATTAATGGAATGATTAAACGATCCGGTATGTACCGTAATGTGAACCTTGTTCTGATCATATCCAACATGTTCCATAATATCAATTTCTCCGGAATTAGGCCAGTTGCCATATGTCCAATCCGTTGGCAACATCCAGATTGCTGGCCAGGTTCCTTTTCCAGTTGGTAATTTCGCACTAATTTCAAATCTGCCGTACAAAAAATCACCCTTCCCTTTGGTAACCATTCTTGATGAGGTGTACGAATTATTGTCTAATGATTCTTTTTTGGCTGTAATGGTTAATATGCCGTTTTCAATATTTGCATTATCGCTGGTATAATTTTGAAGTTCATTGTTCCCCCAGCCGTGACCGCCAAGATCATATCCCCATTTATTTACATCCGGTTTCCCCGGAACATCAAATTCATCAACCCAAACCGCTGTGCTTTCAAAACTATAACTACTTCTGGGAACAACAGGTGGTTTGGCAGGAACAGGAAGATCTTTCTTTTGAGAACATGATATAGCAACTATTCCAATAATAGCGATCAGTAATTTTTTCATACATTAAAATTTTTATGTTATGCTGTTTATGCCTTAAAGATGGTCATTGTTTATCTCAATCCAGTATCCGTCCGGGTCCTGAAAATATATTTGCTTTACGCCATCAACTCTCACTGTTGGAGTTTTACTGTCGCCTTTCCAATTGGTAAATTCAATTTTGTTTTTGTTAAGATTTTCTATAAACATTTCTACCGAGCCAACGCTAAAACAAA
>JACMND010000162.1 GCA_014378705.1 Pedobacter sp.
CGGAATATCCGCCATCACGAAAGATTTATTATCCCGGTAGGAAACGATGCCCAAATTGGGAACTAAAGTTGTAAAAGCATAATCAGCAATTTCTGGCTTAGCAGCTGATACAACTGATAGTAAAGTTGATTTTCCAGCATTCGGGAATCCTACTAAACCCACATCTGCCAGAATTTTTAATTCCAAAAGCATCCACTCTTCTTTACCAGGTTCGCCGGGTTGCGAAAATCTTGGAGTTTGTTGTGTGGGGGTTTTAAAGTGCCAGTTTCCTAAACCACCACGACCGCCATGAGTTAAAATTTTGGTTTCGCCATCTTTGGTAATCTCAAAAATCACTTCGCCAGTTTCTGCATTTTTCGCAACAGTTCCTAAAGGCACTTCTAATATTTCATCTTTACCGCTCTTTCCAGATTTTTGACCGCTCGATCCTGCACCACCGTTTTCGGCCATTACGTGCTTTCTGAACTTAAGGTGTAAAAGCGTCCACAATTGGCTATTCCCTTTTACAATAATATGCCCGCCACGGCCGCCATCGCCGCCATCAGGTCCGCCTTTTGAAGTTAAAATGTCTCGATGCAAATGAGAAGAACCTGCTCCCCCGTGACCAGAACGACAAGAGATTTTAACGTAATCAACAAAATTGGAACCCTGAATCATTTTAATGTAATTGACTAACTAGCTAATCTGCTAATTAATATTGATCAATAACTGCAATTAAGTTTTCGAAAATAGTCTCTATTTCACCTATTCCGTCCACTTTCGATAATTTACCTTGTTCTTCGTAATATGGCAAAACGTGAATAGTTTTGCTAAAATACTCTTCAATGCGTTTTTTCAACTTTTCAGCATCATCATCGGGTCTACCTCTTACTTTATAACGCTCTGCAATTCTGCGAGTTAATTCATCTTGATCTACATCCAATGCAATTACCCCCGTTATCAGAGAGCCTTTACCAACTAAAAATTTATCTAATTCTTCTGCCTGAGTAACTGTGCGAGGGAAGCCATCAAAAATAAAACCGGTTGCATCGGGATTTTTATCCACCTCTTCTTCTAACATGGCAATCGTAATTGAATCTGGAACTAGTTCTCCATCAGCAATTAGTTGACTTACCTTTTGACCCAAAGTGGTTTGGTTTTTAATGTGGCCTCTAAAAAGATCGCCTGTGGAAACGTGTATCAATTGATATTTTGCGATCAATTTTTCAGATTGAGTTCCCTTACCAGCGCCCGGAGGGCCAAACAGTACTAAGTTTAGCATAAAGTATGAAGTTTAGAGTGTGAATGATCGTTAACCAAAGAATTAGAATCGACATAACACAAATAAAGCCTTTTCGTAGTTAAATCGAAAAGGCTTTTTGTGCGATGTGCACCCGAAGGGAGTCGAACCCCTAACCTCCTGATCCGTAGTCAGGTGCTCTATCCAATTAAGCTACGGGTGCTTTGACGGAGTGCAAAAATAGAATTTCTTTTCAAAACAGCCTAATTTTTTTTGAATTTATTGAGCTTTGAGTAGTCAGCAGTCAGAAATCAACTATGAGCCGTTAGCTAGATCGCCGTCAAATATCGCATCAGCTAAAATGAGAACCGAATTGGTTACTTAAAACTCAAAATTTCCAACCCACAACCTACAACGTACACCTTCAACTCACAACTCACAACTCACAACTCACATCTGCTTACTCATTAACTCCAATCCTTCCTGAAACGAATGCGGGTTATAGCCCAAATCCCTAATCGTTTTATCCAGAATAAATCCGGTTCGTTTTGGTCTTCTGGCAGTTTGGTTCAAACTATCCGATGAAATAGGCCGAATTAGAAATTTATCCAAATTATAAAAATCAGCTACCTTTTCCACCAATTCTATGATACTCATAAAATCCTTGCCCGAAGCATTGTAAATCCCTTGTGCATCTTTGCTTACAGCAAGCACACAACATTCAGCTAAGTCTTCAGCTAGAGTTGGCATACGCCATTGGTCGAAAACTACATTGATTGGTTCACCCTTTTCTAATGCTCCTTTCGCCCATAACACGATATTGGTACGGCTCATGTCGTTTACAATTCCATAAACAATAATCGTTCTTAAAGCCGCCCATTTGATAGAAGATGCTTTTAATAGATTTTCGGATTCCAACTTAGTTTTGCCATAGTAGCTTACCGGATTCGGTTCAGCTTCCTCCGTGTACGGGCCGTCTTCGCCATCAAATACGAAATCGGTAGATAAATGAATTAACCGCACATCAAATTCACTACAAGCAGCTATCAAATTTTTCACCGCCTCCACATTCATTAACCACGCAAGCTCCTTGTTACTCTCGCAGTGATCCACATTCGTCATTGCAGCTGTATGAATAATCGCGTCTGGTTTAAAACGGCCAACAATGCTTTTCACATTATCCAAATCACAAACATCCATTTCGGCATATTCATAACCATCTTGCTTAGGATGCCTGTTCACACCTTTCGAAGTGGATATTAGCTGAAATTCGGAATCACCTATTAAACGATCCGTAAGCTTCTGACCAAGTAAACCATTACTTCCTGTTACTAAAATTCTTTTCATCTTCAAATTTGTCTTTAGCTTTTGATGGATGGACTATAAACATCAAAGGACAGCCTTTTTTAGTACATTAACAAAAGCATCTTAAAATTCAGGTCATAAAAAAAAGAGGTGAAAATCACCTCTGCTAAATTTTATAAGGCAACCATAATTAAGCTTTGCTCTTACTTCCTCCACGAGTAATAGCCACTAAAATAATAATGAAAAGTGCTATACCCAAAGCCCAAACCCATGGCTGACCGTACCAAGCTGACCCTCCGCCTGTATTGATATCTACATCAACTTTTTCGGGCACGCTTTGAGCAAATGCTTGTATAGTTGTGAGTAAACTTCCAACTGCAACTACTAATGCAATCATAAACATATGCACAGCAGTCTTCCTAACATAAAGTCGCATTTCCATAAGATGAGTTTTAGTGAAATTTTATTCACCAAACTCAACGAGATGGGATAAAATTTCCGGTTCTACTTGATTGTCTACTAAATAAACAAATACCTTGCCGTTCGATATTTCTTTAAATAGTTCGCTTAAAACATTGAATGCAGTCAGTTGGTAAATTAATTTATTAAAAATGTATTAAGGTTTTGATTTACCGAAGTAAACAGTATTTTTGCAAATCCAAAAAAAGCGCTTATATAGCAAAAAGCGAAGTTTTGAATAAATCTAATTTTACCCAAAATTTAATATGCCAAACACTGGAAAAATAGCACAGATCATCGGCCCTGTAGTAGACGTAAGTTTCGCTGATAACGCTTCTCTA
>JACMND010000163.1 GCA_014378705.1 Pedobacter sp.
TCGAAAAAAGCTTTTGCGTTATATAACAAGTTACAATGCCGGTATTCCTTTGCCAGCCAGAATAACAAAACGCAAAGAGTTTAAATATCAATTGAAGAAGATAAAGTAATTGAAGCACGCTCCTTTAGTATCACCAGAGTTTGGCTTCTTAAAGTCCGAAGAGAAACAAGCCGCTGTTAAATAAACCCGATTGCAGCGTAAAGCCTCCCGGTTTACAACGGGAGACTTGAAGCGTAAAACGGGGCTGAAACCGCCAGGAGTGCTGTCCGTTCGTTTTCAAATCCTCAGCCTGTTTAATCAAACAGTTTAATTTGATAAGAATACGAAACCAACCAGCAGTTAAGCACCCCACTAAAAGCCAAGCTTTTAACCAATTGATTTAAAGCTCCCATCAGATTTCTTATTCTTTAATCACCAAAACGCAACATTTAAAGACCCGGGTTTGAAATAAAAATTTTATTAACGATATTTGTTGCACTAATAATTATTATGCCAACAGATTTATTCAGCACGTATGGCGATCTCCTTGATCGAACGGCCCGTAAGGTTAAGCAATACGCTCAACGCCGTTTTAACGCTGAAAACTACGACATCACGGTAGATCAATGGCTGATCTTAAGAAACTTAAATCAGAATAACGACTTAAATCAAAGTCAGCTTGCCGAGATAACGGAAAAAGACCATCCTACCCTAACCCGGATAATTGATCTGCTTTGTAAAAAAGGCTTAACGGAAAGGCGCATCCATCCGGCGGACAGGCGGAGTTTTACCATCCATCTTACTGAACTGGGCAAACATCACGTAGCGGAATGGAGCCCTAAAATGGCAGAGATCAGAATGAAAGCCTGGGAAAACCTGACTGAAGAAGATTATAAAAGCTTGAAAAGAATACTGGATACCATTTACAGCAATCTGGATTTGAAGGTTGAGGATGAATTAAGAATTAAAAATTTACATCCGATAGCTGATAGCTGATACCTCATACCTAACAACTTTAACCTAACAATTAACAACTAATAACCACAAAATGATTCAAACAGATATATGCATAATAGGTGCCGGCCCGGTAGGTCTTTTTGCAGTTTTTGAAGCCGGCCTGCTTAAAATGCGTTGTCATTTAACGGATACTTTGCCCCAGGTAGGCGGTCAGTTATCGGAGATCTATCCCCATAAACCGATTTATGACATTCCGGGTTACCCCGAGATAAAAGCTCAGGAACTGGTGGAGAGGCTAATGGAACAGATCCACCCTTTTCATCCCGGGTTTACACTTGGCGAACGGGTAGAAACCTTAACTAAACAGGAAGATGGCTCTATAGTGGTAGGCACCAGTGACGGCAGCCTGATTCATTGTCAGGTTGTGGTTATTGCCGGAGGGTTGGGATGCTTTGAACCACGTAAACCGGACATTGAAGGTTTGTTAAATTTTGAAGGCAAAGGTGTTGAGTATATGGTAAAAAACCCGGAGCATTTTAGAGATAAAAAAGTGATACTGGCCGGTGGCGGCGATTCGGCTTTAGACTGGACTATTTTTTTAACCGACGTAGCCGAACGTGTGACGTTAGTACACCGGGGAGATACCTTTCGGGGAGCACCTGATTCTGCGGAAAAAGTTTTTGAATTGGCCAAAGAAGGCAAAATTGACCTGATCTTACAATCCAACCTGTTAAGCGTTTTCGGCAACGGCAGTCTTGAAGCTGTGTCTTTGGCAGGGCGGGATAAAATCACCAAGATTATTCCCACGGATTATCTGATCCCTTTATTCGGTCTTAGCCCCAAGCTAGGCCCGATTGCGGAATGGGGCTTGAATATCGAAAAATCTGCGATACAGGTTAATACATTTGATTATTCTACCAACGTAGACAGGATTTATGCTATCGGCGACATAAATACATATCCCGGAAAACTTAAACTGATCTTATGTGGTTTTCATGAGGCATCCCTGATGGTTCAGAGCGCATTTAAATATGTTTATCCTGATCAAAAACTGAGCTTTAAATATACTACTGTTTATGGAGTTAATGAATTCTGACCTGGTTTGCTTTACCGTAGAAGATCGTGACGGCAGTCAACAACCTGTTGAAGCTCCATTGGGAATCAGTTTAAGCCTGATGGAAGTCTTAAAGGCTTCCGATTATAATATTCTGGCCACTTGCGGTGGATTGGCTTTATGCGCTACCTGCCATGTGCAGGTTCTGGAAGGGTTGGATAATCTCCCTTTGCCGGGCAACGAGGAAATGGACATGCTGGATACGTTGCCGGATGCCGGTTTTGATAGCCGCTTAGCCTGCCAGATCCGGATAAATGAAAACTTAAACGGTTTAGTTTTCCGCATACGCGGAGATGAATTGTAATAGGCATCAGGTTTGAGGTATCCTGTCTGAATGATTCTTTATCTGAAAGCTTAATCTTTTTAATTGCTGATATCTTAGTCCTAAAACCTCGTACCTCTAATCTCATACACAATGGCAGAAAATTCGATACCAGAAAGTGCGTTTCCAAGGGTGGTTATTGTAGGAGGTGGCTTTGGCGGGATAGAACTTGCTAAGCGGCTTAAAAAACAGGATGTTCAGGTTTTAATGCTCGACAGGCATAACTATCATACTTTTCAACCTCTATTATACCAAGTAGCAACCGGTGGGCTCGAGGCAGATTCCATTGCGTTCCCACTTCGTAAAATATTTAAAGGTTACCCCAATTTTACGTTCCGGATAACCGAGGTTTTAAGAGTTGACCCACAGTTAAAAACGTTAGAAACTACTATCGGAGATATAAAATACGACTACCTCGTTATCGCTACCGGTTCTGACACCAATTTCTTCGGGCAAAAAAAAATGGAACATTTTACCATGTCTATGAAAACCATTCCGGAAGCCCTCAACCTCCGAAGTATGATTCTCCAAAATCTGGAAGAAGCATTGATCTCTTCAGACCCGGACGCGAAAGATTCGCTGATGAATTTTGTAGTTGTTGGTGGCGGGCCAACGGGTGTTGAGTTATCTGGTGCACTGGCCGAACTTAAAAAACACGTTTTACCGAAAGATTATCCGGAATTGAATATTGATAACATGGATATTTACCTGATTGAAGGATCAGCGGCAATTCTTGGAGGGATGTCTCCCCAGGCTTCTAAAAAAGCGAAAGATTTTTTAGAAGAAATGGGCGTTATTGTGCTCACGGATTTACTTGTAGAGAGTTATGATGGTGCAGTGATCAAATTATCTAATGGCCGCTCTATTCTGACAAAAAATGTTCTTTGGTCAGCAGGCGTTAAAGGCTGTGTTCTAGAAGGCATTCCAAAAGAAAGCATTACAAAGGGCAATCGCATACTGGTTGATCCGTACAATAAAGTTAAAGATTTAGAAAACATTTTTGCCATTGGTGATGTGGCGGCCATGATTACAGAAAAGTATCCCAACGGGCATCCCGGCGTAGCACCGGCTGCCATACAGCAAGGTGAAGTACTCGCTCAAAATTTTCTTCGAATGATTAAAAATCAGCAGCCTAAACCCTTCATTTATAATGACAAAGGTTCAATGGCTACAGTCGGCAGAAATAAAGCGGTTGTAGATATTGGTAAAATCCGTTTTCAGGGGGTATTTGCCTGGTTTGTGTGGATGTTTGTTCACCTGATGTCGCTGGTTGGATTTCGCAATAAGGTGGTAACTTTTGTAAACTGGGTCTGGAGCTACTTTAGCTATGACCGGGGGATAAGGTTGATCATCCGGCCATTCAGCAGAGAATCTATGACGGAAGATATTACAGTTAAATAAGGTTTAAATAAACATCAGAATCAAACTTAAACGCCGTCATCCCCACAAAAGAGGCATTTCAATCAAAATAAAGTTTGTGCAAAGGAACACAGAGATATCTCCTCCAAAGGTCGTCGATATGACGGGGATGTTCACGGAAAAACAAGGTTGATAAACCCCCAAACAAATCTTAGTCATCCCGACGGAGAAGAACAAAAACCAAACGCCGTTATCCCCTACAAAGGAGGGATCTCAATCATTTACCGGCAATACCGTTTAGATCCCAATTTTTGAATTCTAATTCTTAATTTCCCCTTATGAAACTGATCGAATGCCCGCGGGATGCGATGCAGGGTTTAATTGAATTTATCCCGACAGATATAAAAGCCGCATATATAAACAAGTTGTTAAATGTTGGTTTTGACACGATAGATTTCGGAAGTTTCGTATCGCCTAAGGCCATCCCGCAGTTAAAAGACACCACCCGGGTTTTAGAAAAATTGGATCTTTGTTCTACATCTTCCAAATTACTGGCCATTGTAGCCAACCTTCGTGGAGTTCAGGAAGCGATAACACTTGAACAGATCAGTTACTTGGGATTTCCTTTTTCGATTTCAGAAACGTTTCAGGAGCGCAATACCAATTCAAGTATAGAACAATCCTTAAAAACTGTTGAAGAATTAAACAACCTTTGTCTCAAAAACAATAAAACCGCGGTCGTTTATTTGTCCATGGGTTTTGGTAACCCTTACGGAGATGTTTGGAATAACGAAATTATTGAGGAAATGGCCGGTAAGCTGGTGAGCCGTGGCATTAAAATCCTTTCTATTGCGGACACCATCGGTGTATCGACCCCGGAAAAAATCAGTTATTTGTTTCCACATCTGGTTAAGACTTTCCCGGAGATAGAATTTGGGGTTCATTTACATAGCAGCCCTTCATTCTGGGAAGAAAAAATAGCAGCCGCCTATAAAAGTGGCTGCAAACGGTTTGATAGTGCTTTAGGCGGTTACGGCGGTTGTCCCATGGCTGCTGATGACCTAACTGGAAACATAGCCACTGAAAATGTAATTGCTTACCTGCAAAATCAGGGTGAAGGTTTGAACCTGAATATGGAAGCCTGGCAGGAAGCTCAATTGTTTTCGAAGGAAGTTTTTAAATAGATTTATTAAGCTTTTATCAAGGTAGGGTTCATTAAAAATTGATAATTCATCCTGAACTTGTTTCAGGATCCCTCAACCGCAGAACCCATCAATAACAAATACAGTAAATTAATGTCACCGACACTGAAAGATGCTGATTGTCATCCTGAACTTGTTTCAGGATCTCTCAACGGCAGAACCCTTCAATACAAATGCAATAAATTAAGGGCAGTTACAATGAAAGATGCTGATTGTCATCCTGAACTTGTTTCAGGATCTCTCCAGGGCAGAATTATTCAATAACAGTTCCGGTAAATTAAAGGCAGTAACACCGAAA
>JACMND010000164.1 GCA_014378705.1 Pedobacter sp.
TCGCTGGATATAAATGGAACATTGCCTGATGTACCTTATTATATCGATAGTCCGCTTTCAGAAAAAGCAACACAGGTTTTAAAAGATCATCCGGATGTATATAACCCCGAAGTTAAAGAAGTTCAAAAGATTGATCAGGATATTTTCGGTTTCAAGAACCTGAAATTTATTGCCAATGTAGATGAATCAAAAGCATTGAATGATGATCCAAGACCTTGCGTAATAATCTCATCATCCGGCATGGCCGAAGCGGGAAGGGTAAAGCATCACATCAAAAACAATATTAATAACAACAAGAATACCATATTAATGGTGGGATATGCCGAACCAAATTCACTTGCAGGAAGACTAATGGCAGGTAAACCTTACGTATCCATTTTTGGAAAGGAGTATGATGTGAGGGCTGAAGTAAGGTCAATCAAATCAATGAGTGCGCATGGCGATTATGAAGACCTTTTAAAGTTTTTATCCTGCCAGGATCCGGCGGAAGTTAAAAGTGTTTTCCTGGTCCACGGCGAACTTCCCGTACAAAAACGTTTCAGGGATAAAATTATGGAAAAAGGTTTTACAGATGTGCAAATCCCCGAAAGGCATGAGGAAGTGAATTTATTGTAACAGCTCAACAAGACTTAATAATTAAAACTTAATAAATTCATTTTTTACTAAAATGAAAAACGAACACTTTAATTAATTTGTACATTACTGCATATTTTGAGTAACCTCTTTATTATGCAACCTCAATTTCATAAACTTCCTTTTTCTACTGATTCTTCCTTTTTATATATGTGCTGGGAATGCAATTATTTTGATAAACCATGGCATTTTCATAAAGAGTATGAGCTTGTTTTATTAGAAAAAACAGAGGGTACAAGGTTTATCGGAGATCATGTAAGTAGCTTTAAAGATGGCGACCTTATATTAATAGGCCCAAACATTCCCCATCTATACCGCAACAATGAAGAATATTATAAAAATAAAGGCTTAGTTGCGAAATCAATTTTTATCCATTTTACGGATGACTTTTTAGGAAAACCTTTTTTTGATTTACCTGAAATGAAATTAGTGAGAAGGTTATTAGATAAAGCCGCCCTGGGTTTTGAGATTAGAATGAAAGCCAACCAATATGTTAAACAAAAGTTGATTGACATGAAACAGGAAGCACCGATTAAACGATTGTTAAGCTTGCTAGACATTCTGGTGTATCTTTCAACAAGCAACGATTTAAAGCTTATTTTAACCAGTAAGTTTACGGCGAGTAACAGCCGTGACACCGATAAAATTAACGTTGTATTTCAATTTATCATGGAGAATTATAGCCATGACATTTATATTGAAGGAGTTGCATCCAAATTAAACATGAGCGTAGCTTCTTTTTCACGCTATTTTAAGAAGCATACCCGAAAAACCTTTTCACAATATGTAACTGAAATCCGAATTGGCCATACCTGCAGATTGCTAATGGAAGATAACTACAACATTTCAGAAATTTGTTACCTAAGCGGTTTTGACAATTTATCTAATTTTTACCGCCACTTTAAAAAACAGGTTGGGGTGATTCCTAAAGAATACAAAAACCGGTTTTTATCTATTGCCTGACCAAAAAGTACGCTTATCATTTTTAAAGGCTTAAAGAAACTTAGCTTAAATTGGATTCCAATTCAGTATAACAACTTTGGTTTAAATTAATCCCTGCCTTCCTATTTATTATTTTAAGTTTCTGGATGTCTTAATTAATCTGAAGAAATTAACAATAATAAAAATGCGATGTTAAAAAAGTACACTTAATAGCAAAATAAGTAAAACCTTATCCATACACTAAGCTCTATTTTTAGAATATGAATATGCATATCTAATAATAAACTTAATATGAAAAGAGTATTGTTTTCTTCCAAGGCTTTATTATGCCTCCCATTGTTGGTGATTTCTTCGTTTTTTAGTCAAAGTAATTTGCTAGCCCAGAATACCTCAACACTGAATAAAATAGTAACCGGTGTGGTAACGGATGTAAATAATGTCGCTATTCCGGGAGTTAATATCCTCGTTAAAGGGGAGTCAACTGGTACATTTAGCGACAAAGCAGGCAAGTATTCTATAAGTGTAAAAGAGAGCAGCATTGTTGTTTTTTCCTTTATTGGGCTTAAAACGAAAGAGGTACCAATAAGTGGTCAATCAACCATTAATATAACTATGGAAGATGAAAACACTACTTTAAACGAAATAGTAGTCGTGGGATACGGAACCCAGAAAAAAGTGAATGTTATTGGGTCTGTAGTAACTGTAAGCAGTAAAGAATTAACAGCCTCTCCGGTTTCCAACTTATCCAATGCATTGTCCGGCCGGCTTCCAGGTGCGGTAATCCAACAATCAAACGGCGAACCAGGCAAAGACGGTGCTTCTATTCTGATAAGGGGGCTTTCAACCATGGGCAATAACGAGCCATTGGTCGTAATAGATGGTATCCCCGGGCGTGATATTAATTCCCTGAATGTAAACGACGTGGAAAGTATCAGTATCCTGAAAGATGCTTCTGCGGGAATTTACGGTTCCAGAGCGGCAAACGGTGTCATATTAGTTACAACTAAACATGGTAAGGACGGAGTACCGGTAGCCGTTAATTACTCCTTTTATCAGGGTTTGCTTTCGCCGACACAATTACCAAAGATGGCTGATGCATCTACGTATGCTTCCATGATTCGTGAAATGCAAGGTTATAACGGAGTAACAGAAACCAATATGAGTTATTCTCTGGATGATGTTGATAAATTTAAATCCGGACAATTTCCCTGGACACATCCCAATACAAACTGGTTTGACGCTTCCCTGGCACAATTCAGCCAAACCAGAAACCATAATTTATCGGTAAACGGTGCAAGTAAAGTAGTAAATTATTACGTTTCGTTTGGGTCACAGTATGATGAAGGCATTTTTAAAAAATCCTCTACATCCTTTAACCGTTACAATTTAAAAACCACACTTGACGCTAAGGTCAATGAATTTCTAACTCTTGGATTGGACATAAACGGAGCACAGGAAAATAGTGTGTACCCTTCTGTTGATGCAGGTTTTAATTTTGACGCTGCGGTAAAAAGCCTCCCTACTTCACCAGCTATCTATCCAAATGGATTACCCGGACCTGATATAGCCTATGGGCAAAACCCAGTGGTAACCTCAACAGACCAAACCGGTTTTAATGACGGAAAACGATACAGGGTAAACAGCATCTTAAATGCTTCACTAAAAGTTCCCTTCATTAAAAATTTAGTATTGTCAAGTTATTACGCATACGATGTTAATCTCGGTCAAAGAAAACTTTTTCAGAAACCATGGACTTTATACCAGTTGGATGTCCCGGCTTATCTCGCAGCAGGAAATACGGGGATTGAAGATGGTTCAGCATTTTTAATCGGAACATTAAAAGGAACATCAGAGCCTTCATTAAGAAATTTTTACGATGATGCTCAAACAAAAACCTTCAATTTAAAAGCAGATTATACCAAAGCATTTGGCAATCATGATATCAGTGCATTTGTTGCTTATGAAAGTTCGAAGTATGATAGTAAAGGAATCGACGCATTCCGCAGATACTTTATCAGTGACCAGTTGCCCTACTTGTTTGCCGGGGGCGATGCCGAGAAAAATAATTCAGAATTTGTTAATCTGGATTCCCGTATAAATTACTTTGGGCGGCTGAGTTATAATTTCAAAGAAACCTACTTGTTTCAATTTTCTTTCCGGCGTGACGGCTCTATCCGGTTTTCTAAAGAAAACGGACGATGGGGAAATTTTCCAAGCCTCCTTGCAGGATGGAATATTTCTAATGAAGAATTCTGGAAGAAAAATGTGAGATTTATAAATTTCTTTAAACTTCGTGCTTCATGGGGCCAGTTGGGCAACGATCTGGTAGCGCCTTTCCAATATTTATCATCATACTCATTAAGTAATGGTTATGTGTTAGGCTCAGGCAGAAACTATTCTACCGGGTTAAGCCAGATTGGCGCTACCAATCCCAATATAACCTGGGAAGTGGCGAATGTTTATAATGCCGGTTTTGAATCCACATTCTTAGACAATAAAATATCCTTAAACACAGACTTCTTTTTTCAACGCAGAAACAACATACTTGTAAAAAAGAACGCGTCGGTGCCTGATTTTACTGGTATTCAGTTACCCGATGAAAACTTTGGCATTGTTGACAATAAAGGCTTTGAGGTAGAACTTGGTTACCGGGACGGCGGCAAAGATTTTACCTATTCTTTTAATGGCAATGTTTCATTCGCCCGTAACAAAGTAATTGAGTTTGACGAGCCTGAAAGACAGGTGGCATGGCAGGTACAAACGGGCCAGCCGCAAGGTGCTGAACTACTTTATAAAGCCATTGGTATTTTCAGAGATGAGCAGCAGGTTACTAGTGTACCCCATGTGGAGGGTGCCCGTCCGGGGGATATAATTATACAGGATTATGATAA
>JACMND010000165.1 GCA_014378705.1 Pedobacter sp.
ACTTTCTAATTGGCAAAATTCCTGGGATGGCATTACCTACTTTAGTTCCAATATGCTTCCTTCATCGGTTGCCCTAAAAATTGAAATAGCAGCAATTCATAGTATAACGAGCATGCCTGCTATAACATTATCCAACTCCACGGTTTTAGATGTCAGCGGATCTTTAGATTGCGGACTAAACCAAATTACCGGGACAGGCTCGTTTAATTTAAACTCAGGTGCTACTCTTATAACTTCTCATGCTTCCGGATTAAGTGGTTCTGTATTAGTAAGTGGAACCAAAACCTTTAGCAGCCTTGCAAATTATGAATTTAAGGGAGCTTCAACAGGTACTTTTTTAACAACACCAACAGCGCTTACAGTTAATAACCTAACTATCAATTACGCTCCAGGAGTAAATCTTTCTTCTTCAATAACTGTTAACGGAGCCTTAAATTTACCAGGTGGTTCTTTTAATATAGGATCTAACATACTTACTATAAATGGAGCGGTTACTGGTGCAGGTTCTACTACTGGCCTAACGGGATCTGCAAATTCTGATTTGGTTATCGGCGGATCAGGTGATTTAAATTTGGGATTTAATCAAACATCATCTCCTTCAAGAAGTATTAAAAACTACACCCAAAGCCGCAATGCAATAGTTACATTATCTAATAACATGGAACTTAACGAATTAATGAATTTAACAGGTTCATCGGCAAAGTTTGCTTCCAATGGTTATCTAACGTTAATATCCACAGCAACAAAAAATGCCAATATAGGCCAGTTATTAAACGGGGCAGATGTTACAGGCAATGTAAATGTTCAATTATATATCACAGGAGTAACCAGAAGTGCACGTTATATATCTACTCCCATTAACGATAATGATGCTTCATTAACTAAAAAAACGTTTGCTCAGATTAAAGATTACGTCATAATTACCGGACCTCAGGGGGGTGTTGGTTTTGACGCCGGAGGTAAAGTACAACCTTACGCGATTACTTTAGCATTATACAACGAAAAAGCGGAGGCAAAAAAACCTTCCTATGTTTCTGTAAGCAACATTGCCCAATTAATTAATCCAGGCATAGGATTTAGCATGTTTTTTAGAGGGAATCGAAGTTCTTACTCTGCAAAAGTGAATGCTCCTTTTGCCACACCAGAATCTGTAACACTCTCTTTAAATGGTCCTATCAATAAATTTAGTAAGTCAGTTACCCTTACCAACACAAATAATCCTTTGGATTTATATAACGGCTATAATTTAGTCGGGAATCCGTATCCTTCTACCATAGATTTCCATCAAATACCTAAGACAGTCATTTCAGACCAGTTTATAACCGTGAAGCCAAACGGTACGCAGGCCAGTTACAAAGAAGCCGGTGCGGTAGGAAACAACGGCGGAACCCGCTATGTACAGCCCGGCCAAGCTTTCTATTTAATAACAGGCCAGAGCTCGGCCGTTTTAACTTTTGTAGAGGCTTTTAAATCCACTCAAACATTATCTAACGGTTTTTTAAGTGCTCCAAAAGAAACTTTAAGCATGTCTAATAATAGGGTTTTAAATAAAAACATTATTCCCGGAATTATCAGGATTAATTTGCAGGATGCCGAAAATACCGATGAGACCACCATTGTATTTAAGCAAGATGAATCTGCCAATGCCGATTCTCAGGACGTATTGTTTTTATCGGGAAGTACCGTCTCTTTATCTTCATTATCTGATGATGATAAAAAAATGGCCATCAACATGATGCCCGAATTAAAAAATATTAATGAAGTAAGGCTTAATGTTAATTCTTCATCAAGCGGTCTTTTAAAATTAAATTTTACAGACTTATCGTCAACCGATGGATATCAGGTATTTTTAAAAGATGCATTATTTTCCGATACTTTGCAGGACGTAAAAAAACTACCATCTTATAAATTTATGGTTGATAAAACCAGCTCTGCTACATTTGGTATGAACCGTTTAAGCGTAATTTTTAAACCTGAACCAATTGAACCTCCTAAACTATTTACTGCGGAAAAAATAAAATCAGGTGTAGAATTACGTTGGGTTGCTGAAAAGGCTAAAGAAATAGAATATTTTGAAATTGAAATTTCAACAGACAGTATACTATTTAGAAAAGCGGGGTTAATTAGCAACGCAAGTTTAACCATGAATGTAGAATATTCGTTTGTAGATAAATCACCTGTTTCTGGCAAGAATTATTATCGCGTTAAGCAGGTTAACAGAAATGGCAAATTTATTTATACGTCTATTAAATCAGTTAATTTATTGGCGGGCAACAATTTTAAAATAGTTATTTATCCAAACCCTGCTAAAGATCATATTCAGATACAATTAGCGAACAGACCTATTGGATCAATTGATGCCTACATATACAGCATTTCTGGTAAAAAACTGAACAAGATCAATTTTGCAACAAACGAAAACCTTAATGTAAACTTAGCTGGATTAAATCCGGGATTATATCTGATTGAATTACAGGAAGCAGGTGCTAAAAAGGTGGTAGGCCGTGCAAAATTTACAGTGGGGTTGTAAGAAGCTTCTCCTTAATTTTTATATAGTATGGAATGATCATAAACCTGTACTTTAACCAGTTTTTATGGTTTTGTATAACTTATGATTTGGCAGCATTAATAGAAACTCTACCTTGCTACGGATAGCTATCTATATCCTCAATAATTGCTTAGTTGACAATCTTCCCTTAAAAGTTTATTCAATAATTTTAAATCTTCAATTATTTCTTTAAAAAACAATCACACTTTTTGTTGACAACCAATTTAATTGGCTTAGATAAAGATGTATCTTTAGTTTATAATCAATTAACCTACAATAGGGTATCAGTCAATCTAAAAATGTATCTAATTCGCAATAAAACCTGGTTTTCTTTAACTATTTTTTTTACAAGTATTTTTCTTTATAGCATAGATGCCATCGCCCAGGACTGTGTTGGATCCACCCCTTCTTGTCCTTGTGTATTAGCCAATGGTGATTGCTTTGATATAGACTTACCTCTTGATTCTAACCTTATTTATTTGATTTTAGCCGCTTTAGTTCTGGCTTATCTTAAACTCCGTGTGGTAAATATTTCCAGCTCTGGAAACATATCAGCCGAAAAATAATCAATAAATATTTCTTATTAATAAATTTTGTTTACTTATAATAATAACTACATTTATGTAAGAAATATTACCGCCCATTAAACTTCGGGTATGAAAAGTTCCTTTTATCATTTATTGCACTTTTTTTTACCTATCTCTTTTTTACTACTTCCTTATCAATTAGATGCAGCAATCAAAATTAGTCAGATAAGTGGCAACTGGACGAACACAGCCACCTGGGGTGGTGCTGGAATGCCTGTAAATAATGAGGAGGTAATCATCGCTGCAGGCACAACAGTAAATCTTAATTATGCTTTTCCAATAAACACTTCTATCCTGGCATTAACTATTCAACCGGGAGGGATGTTGATTGTTACCGCGAACACGAGTACATTCCGTATCCAAAACGATATTATTAATAACGGGGTTTTAAATCTGTGGCAAAGTAATGCTCTACAGGCAGACCTAATTTTATACGGAAATAGCTCCTGGTCAGGCACCGGCACCTGGAATATATCTTCAATTAATGTTCAAAATTATGGGCTTGAATTAAAATCCGGGCTAACCTTAAATGTTAACGGAACTATTTATACCGGGTTAAACGGAAGCTTCAATAAGTTAAACAAACATCCTGATATTACACTAAATTTTGCAGGAACGGTTAATTCCAATCTTCCTGCTTCTTCAACAGATTTTTTTTATGGTCATCTGTCGGTAAATAAAACATCCGGAACCGTTAGCTTTTTACCTTCTCTTGTCAGTAATTTAATTAATATGTCTGGTAACTTAAGCCTGGTTAATACGAATGACAAGTTATTAATTAATGACCTTAATACCTTAACGATTAACGGTTCGGTTACAGGTTTAGGATATATCAGCGGTGGAGGGAATACAGGTTCGTTAATTATAGATAACGTCTTGGCAACTCAGATAAACCCTTTAAGAATTGCGACAGGTACAATAAAAGATTTAGCTATTAATCGTACTGCTGGTGTCGTTCTTGAAAATGGGTTTACTGTCAGAGAAAACTTAGTACTTAACAACCAATGCCGTGTAGTTTTATCAAATGAGACATTGGTTTTAGGGGATAACAGCCCTATATCAGCTGGAAAATTTTCTGGTGATGGGTATTTAGTAGGATCCGCCAACTCCAGTATCTCTGTTAGAGGGAATGATCCAAATCCTACCTATTTGCGGTTTGCTCAGGGCAATCCTACAGAATATACTCTTAAAAAGTTTACACTTGATAAATTAAGCGGCATAACCGGATTATTTAGCAACAGCAATTTGATTCTCAGCGGTGCATTGGAGGTGTCTGATAACAATATATATGAAATTGGTGCGGCCACTTTAACACTTAATTCCGTGAATGATTTTTTTACTTCAGGTAGTTTACGAGGTTCATTTCTATCCAGTTTAGTAATTGGGGGTACAAGTTTAGTTGGTTATTCAATTCGTTTTGATCAATCCAGTTTGTCATCCCGCTCTTTAAAATCATATACACAGAGCAGAAAAACAACAGTTACTTTAACCAGTTTACTGGACGTATCTGAAAATGTCAGCCTAACGGGTACCACCTCTAAATTAGCCTCCAACGGAAATTTAACACTTTTATCATCTGACATTTATTCGGCATACATTGCAGCTTTGTTAAATTCTACAGATATTATAGGTGAAGTAAATGTTCAGGTATTTATAAAAGGAAACGAAATTGATATGGCTTATCGTGGTAACCGACTCTTGTCAACTCCGATTAATGATGCTTTGATAGCGTCTGGTAGTAAAAAAAGCGTCGAACAATTAAAGGATTACCTTATTATCACCGGGCCAAATGGTATTAATAATGGTTTTGATCAGGGAGGAAACTCCCAGCCATTTGCTGAAACTTTAGTTTATTATAACGAAGCCGCACTTGCCGGACAACCGTCTTTTACACCAGTTAACAATATAAATCAATCATTACAGGCAGGTAACGGGGTTTTGACTTTTTTTCGTGGGGCGCAGATGGGAACTTATGCGTTAAACGCACCTAAATTAAACTTTCCGTTTACAGCACCTGAGCCTGTTACAGTAACTTATAAAGGAATTATTAATAAATTTGATATACCGTTTATCACCCTTTCAAACAGTTTGAATGCGGGAGATAATTTTAACGGATACAACCTTATCGGTAATCCGTACCCTTCTGCAGTTGACTGGACGAAAGTAAGCCGCTCTGCAGGTGTGAACGACGAAGTCATAATGATCAAGCCCGGTGGAGGCCAGGCTACTTATATTAATGGCTTCTCAAGTAATGGGGGATCGCAGTATATCCAAACTGGGCAGGGGTTCTACGTTAGAACATCTGTTAATGGAAGCACCGTAAGTTTTAAAGAGAGTTGCAAAACATCAGCTTATCCTTCCAGATTACTATTTAAAAACGATAAACTTCTCCAGAATAATTTATCATCTGATGTGCATCATAAAATAAAATCCCATTGTAAAGTACTTAGATTTCATGTAGAGGACAAAATTAGTAGCGAAGAGACAACTGTAGTTTTTCGGAAGGATGAAAGAGATTCTGCTGATTATAATGACGCGATGTATTTTTCAGGAGGTCCTGTTAAACTTGGTAGTTTTTCTGCAGATAAAAAGCTTTTGGCCGTAAATTTTATGCCAGACTTAGAAGAAATTCAAGAAATAAACCTCTATATAAGTGCTGAAAAAAATGGTTCTTATAATCTTAACTTCACAGAAATTCCCTCATTTTCAGGATCTGTTTATCTGAAAGATTATTTAAAACCAGAGGGGTTGATCAAAATTAAAAAATATCTTTCTTATTCGTTTTCAATCAATAGAGATGATCCGGCTACTTATGGAAATTCCAGATTCGTACTCATTTTTAAACCAGAACGAAAAGAGGATAAAATAATTTCTCAACCGGATGTAAACAAAACATTAACAGCTTATCCCAACCCTGTAAATAATGAGGTTACGTTTAATACGGAGGCCTTTTCTAATAAAAATTTTAGATTGATGATTTTAAATATGTTCGGTAAAATCATTAAAACTTCAAAATTTTTAATGAATGAAAAAGCTACGATGAACGTTTTTGATTTGAAGCCCGGAATTTATGTTGCTAAATTCAGAGCTGAAGAAAGCGGAAGAATTCTTGGTAAAACTAAATTTTTAAAACTTTAATTCTTTTAATAATTCAATCATTAGTCGCAACTAAACAGACGCATCGCATTACTTTAAAACTACCTGACAAATCATCTCCTTAAAAATAATCACGTTTTCTTTAAACTGGAAAAAACTAAATCATTAAGAAATGAAATAATTTCACCTTCTTCTTTGCTATTGCCAAAATCGGTAAGAGATGGAAGATTGTTCATAAAAAAATTTTGAAAGTGAGCCATCTCTATAATGGTTGACGCTAAAGATTTTGGGTATAAGTACTTCGGGCTACACTCCAAAATAATAGTTCCAATTACAGCACAAAGGTCTTTGTAGGGTTTAAAGAATTGGAGCTTGTTGTCTTCTCCTACTTGTTTGGTCAAATATGCTTTTGACCCTTCTGAAATAACAATCTGATGCAATAAACTTTCATTCACATAGCCCGTTAACTCATCATCTTCAACAGTTGTTGCCAATAGTTTTATTACTCTTTTCAGTTTAACAATTGGATCTTCGATATTGTTGGTATGATAGTTAATCTGGAATTCAAACCAACTCCAATACCACGCAGTTAAATAAACCAACAACTTGTGTTTGTTTTCAAAGTAGCGGTAAATACCAGCTTCTGTTGTGCCTATATCTTCAGCCAGCTTTTTAAAAGTAAAAGCCTCAAACCCATTTTTATAAATTAGTTGAATGCCGTGCTGAATGATATTTTTACCTAACTCCGACTGTTCAGGGTTGCGGATAAATAACGCCTCATTCATTTTTATTTGTAACTGCAACTTCACGTTATTTTTTTAATAAGCACTGGTAAGTCAAACTTTATTTTGCAAGAAGTACAAACTTAGTGAAAAAAATTTTACAATTATTTATAATAGTAATACTATCTTATAAAATAACATTACTATCTTTACTGAATAATCTTAAACAAAATGGACCAACCTAACTTATTTAAAAACCTAAAAAATGATCTACCTGCAAGTGTTGTAGTCTTCTTCGTAGCTGTTCCGCTTTGCCTTGGTATTGCACTAGCATCAGGCGCTCCTTTGTTTGCAGGTATTATTGCCGGTATAATTGGAGGCATTGTGGTAGGTACGGCGAGTGGTTCACCATTAGGGGTTAGTGGACCAGCCGCCGGTCTAGCAGTAATTGTTTTAACTTCCATTGCATCGCTTGGTGGTTCGTGGGCTGCATTTTTACTTGCTGTGGTTTTAGCGGGTATTTTTCAACTTGTATTAGGTTATGTTAAGGCAGGTTTCATTGCTTACTTCTTTCCGTCATCGGTTATTAAAGGAATGCTCACTGGCATTGGTTTACTGATAATTTTAAAACAAATTCCCCATGCATTGGGCTGGGATAAAGATGCCATTGGTGATGATGCTTTTATGCAGGCAGACGGACAAAATACCTTCTCTGAAATTTTTAATGCACTTAATTTTATAACACCCGGAGCTTTGTTAATAGCTGCAATTTCTTTGGGTATACTAATAATTTGGGATAAAGTATTAACGGCAAGGCATAAAATTTTTGGCATGATAAACGGTCCGCTTGTAGTAGTAGTGCTTGGTATTGGTATGAATTACTTTTATCAAAACGGAATATCGAGTTTAAGTTTAGCTGCAGATCAGGTTGTTAGAATACCGGTTCCTGAAAATTTATCAGGTTTCTTAAGTCAGTTTACCCTCCCAGATTTTTCAGCAATTTCAAACATTGAAGTTTGGAAAATTGCTATTGTTTTGGCAATTGTTGCAAGTTTGGAAACGTTGCTTTGTGTAGAAGCTACTGACAAGCTTGACCCCGACAAAAGAATTACACCAACAAACAGGGAATTAAAAGCACAAGGATTGGGTAATGTAATTTCAGGGTTAATTGGTGGTTTGCCAGTTACACAAGTTATAGTTAGAAGTTCAGCTAATATTTCTTTTGGCGCCAAAACAAAGTTATCAGCCATACTTCATGGCGTTTTCTTATTGATTAGTGCCCTTTCAATTGCAAGTGTTTTAAATATGATACCACTGGCAAGCTTGGCAGCAATATTATTAATGGTAGGTTACAAATTAGCCAAGCCATCCTTGTTTAAACAAATGTATAAATTGGGTTGGGAGCAGTTTGTACCTTTTACAGTTACAGTTGTGGCAATTTTAACAACAGACTTATTAAAGGGTATTATTGCAGGAATGATTGTTGGCGGATTCTATGCTTTGCTACACAGCTATCGCAACTCCTATCACATGAAAGATGTAGTGACCACAAAGGAGGGACATCAAATTCATCATCTCGTTTTAGCCGAAGAAGTTTCATTTTTTAATAAGGCCAGTATAGTAAAAGCGTTAGATTCAATTCCTCAAAATTCGAAAGTTATTATTGATTGCACCAACTCAAAATCAATTGCCTATGATGTACTTGAATTGATAAAAGATTATGAGACTAACGCAAAAACAAAAAACATTACAGTTGAAAAAATAAATTTTGAAGAAGCTGCTTAACATATTTTGTTTGCCGCCATTTTGTTTTCATATTAACAACGTAGGACTTGTGTTTAGTCGGCAAAATATTTAATCAGAATAAATGGCATCAATAGTTTCATTATAAAACTTTTAAATTTTTTTAAACAGTCATACATAAAGGCAGAATGAACAATAAAATCGGCTTTATTATTATTGCAAGTATACTTTTTGCAAATTCAGCTTATGCTCAAAAAAGTGATGTTGGCAACTGGTTCAGTTATTTTGGAAATCAAAAAATAAACAAGAAATGGAATTGGCACAATGAAGTCCAATACCGTAATTATAATTTCATCGGCGACATAAACCAATTATTAATCAGAACGGGTATTGGATATAATCTATCTGAAAACAATGATAATATTCTCTTAGGTTACGGGTTTATTCAATCGCACAACTATACAACTACAGGCGGTAAGAATGTTAAAAATGAGCATCGTATTTTTCAACAGTTTATAACCAAAAGCAACATTCAAAATTTTTATGTGCAGCACCGCTACCGCGTAGAAGAACGTTTTTTTACTGATGATTATAAGCTGAGATTAAGATACTTTTTATCAGTAAACAAACCCTTAAATAAAAAAGCGTTAGAAAAAGATGCGCTGTATCTGTCTGCATACAACGAGATCTTTTTGAATGCAAATAAGCCGGTTTTTGACCGCAACAGACTCTATGGTGGAGTGGGTTATTGCATTAGCGATTTTTTAAGGATAGAAACAGGCTTTATGTCGCAAATGCTGGAGAATAAAAAGCAATCTCAGTTTCAAATATTATTTTTCAACAACCTGCCTTTCACCCGGCAGAATTAAATGTCAAACACTTAAACAAACGTTAAAATGAAAACATTAACAAAAGAAATGCAGGATGCCATTACACCTACTATGGCTTTAGACTTATTAAAAGAAGGCAACAAAAGATTTGTAAATAATCTTAAAGTAAACCGCAATCTTTTGCAACAGGCAAATGAAACATCAGATGCTCAACACCCATTTGCTGTTATACTAAGCTGCATAGACAGTCGGACTTCCGCAGAACTAATTTTTGACCAGGGTTTGGGAGATGTTTTTAGTGTTCGTATTGCAGGAAATATCATAAATGAAGATATTTTGGGCAGTATGGAATTTGGTTGCAAAATTGCAGGTTCAAAGATTATTGTTGTGCTTGGACACACCAAATGTGGTGCTGTAAAAGGGGCTTGCGACCATGTGGAAATGGGTAATCTGACAGCGCTACTTTCTAAAATAAGACCTGCCGTTGATGACGAAATAACTACAATTGAAAATCGTAATTCAGGTAACAGCGAATTTGTAGAAAAAGTGGCAACAATAAATGTAAATCGAACGGTTACCTCCATAATTGAACGTAGCCCTATTTTAAAGGAAATGTTAGAAAGGGGAGAAATTGGTCTTGTTGGTGGGGCACACGACATTACATCAGGAAAGGTCACTTTTTTTGATACGATAGATGTAACTGCTTAAAAATATTGAGCAAAAGTATGTACAGTACCGATGGGGGAAAAAGGCATGCATCTTATAAAAGGTATGGCAATGTACCATCACCCTGCCAAACCTAAATGATATGTATGCTTTATCGGTTTTCCCTTTTTAAGATAAAGCTAACCAACTCTTCAATCGGATGCCGTAAAACTTTTCCGCAGATAACTTCATTTTCCAAACAAGATTCCTTCAACACTTCCTGAAAATAAAAAGCAATTGATCCTATAAAATGGGAAGTAAGATTTTTGTAATGAGGATAGGCCTTAACATTGGTTTGTATAAAATCGTTAAAGCCAACCTTAAGCAAATTAATTATATATGGATCTTCAATAAAATCGCTCATGAATTTAGCAAAAGATGCCAGATAAAAATTTGGTGAAGGATTTTCATAAACCTGTTTCATAACCGAAGCTTTATCAGATTTATATTTTTGCTTAAATGCTTTTTGTAAATTCAGCGGAAGCGTTCCATATAAGTAAGCGGTTAACAGTTTTTTTCCGAAGTATGTGCCTGAACCTTCATCGCCTAAAATATATCCAAGCCCATGCTTGCCGGTATGTATCTCTGTGCCATCAAAATAAGTGATGTTAGAGCCTGTACCCAAAATACAACTTAACCCTTCGGTGCTTCCACAGGTGGCATATACCGCTGCTGCCAAATCATTCTCCACATTTATAAAAGCGTTCTTAAAAACTTGAGAAAGGGCGTCAGAGATAACTTCTCTTTTGTCAGGGCTGGAACAGCCTGCACCAAAAAAATGTATTTCTTTAACCTCCTTTACATAAGTTTCGAGGACAGAAGTTTGATAAAGAATTTTTATGATTTCTTTTTCTGAAAGAAAAAAAGGGTTTATACCGCTAGTACGGAATTCAATTTGTTTATCTCCAGACAGATTGGTTAAAACCCAATCAGCTTTTGAAGATCCGCTGTCAACAATTAGCAACATTTATATATCACATAAAACCTGGCGGGTAAGTGGTTTTCCAATAAATCTCGCAACCAGCTTATTTAATTTAATTTTTCTCAGATCACTGGGATCTAAAGACGAGGACAAAACATAAATTTTAATTTGATTAGGTTTTAACTCCGGAATACTTTCAAGAGCTTTTAGAAATTCAAATCCATTCATCTCAGGCATTCTTAAGTCAAGAAATATAACATCGGGGGTATTTATACCAGATATTAAGCTGTCTTTAATAAACTGATAAGCAACTTTAGGATAATCAATCACTTTTATGTGCTTGGCATAATTGTTACTCTGGAGAATTTTGCGGTTAATCAGATTATCTATATAACTGTCATCAATTAATAGAGCTGATCGGTGCTTATATATCTCCATTTGCAAGTTCAATTATATCAGGTTTTAGTAATGAGGATTTTTACGAAAATACTAATCAATAGTTTCAATATTTAAATTGAAAAATTTATGAAATATAATGATATGCAGCCTTTTTTTTAGTAAAAAATTTATTATTTTATTACAGGGATAGTGATCCGGCAATCTGTTTTAGATTTACTTCTGCAAGTTTAGCCTGATATTGGGCGTTAGTAAACCTGGCGTTTGCATCAACGTAATTACGTTGAGCTTCCCGAAACTCAAGAGGGGCAACACTTCCAAGCCTAAATTTCTCTAATGTTATGTCAAGATTTTGCTGTGCAACACCCAAGTTTTGTTCTTCTAGTTTAACAAGCTCTATATTGGTTTGATATGTTTGATAAAGTACGGCTATTTGTGAATTAACATTTAAGTTTAACCTTTCGTAAAAGAGCCTACTATTATCAATTTGAAGATTGGCGCTTTTTTCATTCTTTCTTTGTAAAAATCCACTAAAAACATTGACGGAAGCAGTTAATCCATAATATAACCCTCGGCTTTGGGACTGGCTGGCAAAACCAAGTTGAGAAGTAGACTTGCTGAAATTATATCCGGAAGCTAAACTGATATCAGGATAACGATTTGCCTTTACCTGTTTCAGGTTTAATTCCGCTATTCGTTGATTTATTAAAGCTCCCTGTAAATCAGGATTTTGTTTGTTTGCGGCAGTTTGAATTTCAACAAGGCTTAAATTTTTCTGAATGATAATCGTATCAGCAACTGTAAATTCAGTTTTTATTTCGCGTGCAAGCAATTCATTAAGTAATATTTTGGTGTTATAATAGACATCAGATTGACGTAATAAGTTTGTTGTATCTGTGTTTAAATCAACAGAAGCAGCAAGCACCTCAAGTTTTGCGGCTTTTCCAATTTGAAACCTGCTTTGTGAATTTCTTAGCCGGATTCTTGAAATTTCCAAAGCTGTACGGAGGGCTTTTATTTGCTGCTGTTGCTGAACAAGATCGAAATAACGCGAAACAACATTTGAAATTGTGTTTTGAATCGTTAATCTCAAAATAGATTCACTTAATTTTTCTAATTCTTTCAACTGATCATAACGTGCATAAATCTCAAAACCATCAAAAATTTGCCAGTTTAAAACCGGCCCGTATACTAAATTCGAGTTTTTTGCTCCATTCCGCTTCTGTGTTTGCCCGTTTGACAGTGTTTGATTTGTATTTGATATAGAATTATTTGTGCTGATATTTCCGGTTACGGTTGGAAATATAGCGGAACCCCCACGGCTTACATCTATTTTTGCCAATTCTATGGAGTTTTTAGAAAGTTTTATGTCGTAATTATTTAACAGTGCAATTTGAACCGCTTCTTCTACACTTAGCATTTCCTGGGCTTTTGTTTGATTAACATGTAAAGCCAAATAAAGTAAAAGGGCAGAACTAAGCAGTTTTAATTTCATTATTTAAGATTGGTGTAATCAGCAAATGTGTTTGCAACTCGTGTAAGATTATATTAATTCAACAACTGGTTTTTTGAGATTTTTTGGATCTGTATCATTAAATTCAGGTCTTTCTTTATGTGCTCTTGACCACATGGAATAGATGGCAGGAATAACAAAAAGGGTTAATACCAGCGAAAACATTGTTCCGCCAATAATAACAATTCCCATGCTCATTCTACTTTTAGCAGCAGCCCCAAAT
The DNA here is from genome assembly GCA_014378705.1 of Pedobacter sp. Taxonomy (GTDB): domain Bacteria; phylum Bacteroidota; class Bacteroidia; order Sphingobacteriales; family Sphingobacteriaceae; genus Daejeonella. The sequence continues at coordinate 13,286 of JACMND010000165.1, forward strand.
GCAATAGCGATTGGGAAAGCTCCAAGAGCGATGGTTAAGCTGGTCATTAAAATTGGGCGTAAACGAGCAGCTGATGCCTCTCTGATAGCTTCTTGTACAGATTTTCCTTGTTCTTTAAGCTGATTGGCAAATTCTAATATTAATATTCCGTTTTTAGTTACCAAACCAATGAGCATAATTGTTCCAATTTGGCTAAAAATGTTCCAGGTTTGACCAAATAACCACAATGATAACAAGGCACCAGCAACAGCCATAGGTACGGTAAGGATGATAATGAACGGATCAATAAAACTTTCAAACTGGCCTGCAAGAATTAGGTAAACTAATAACAACGCAAGACCGAAAGCAAACAATGTATTTGATGAACTTTCCTGAAAATCCCTTGATTCACCTCCCAAATCTGTTGAAAAGCTATCATCTAAAACTTTTGCGGCAACCTTATCCATCGCTTCGATTCCTTCACCAATACTTTTTCCGGGTGCCAGCCCAGCAGAAACAGTAGCTGCCATAAACCGGTTATTGTGATAAAGTTGGGGTGGGGTACTGGTTTCTTCAACATTTACCAAATTATCCAATTGAATTAATTCCCCTGCATTATTTCTAACAAAAATGGAGGTCAAATCCAAAGGATCATTACGATCTGCCCGATCATATTGTCCGATTACCTGATATTGCCTGCCATTCATATTAAAATAAGCAAAGCGTTGGCCGCTTAATGCAAATTGAAGTGTTTGAGCAACATCCAGAACGGAAACTCCCAAATTTTTAGCTTTTTCACGATCAATGGATACATTAATTTCTGGCTTATTAAACTTTAGATTGACATCAGTTACTGTAAAAGTTGGGTCCTGACTTACACTTTCCATAAAAAGTGGAAGTTTCTCCCTTAATTTTTCAAAATTAGGTGCCTGAATGATATAGTTTATAGGCAATCCGCCACGACGGTTGACAGAAATAGTTGGTTGTTGAATAATAAAAGTTTTAGCTTCTGAAAAACCTCTGGTTATTTTTGTAAGCTTATCAGCTATTTGTGCTTGTGAAACATCCCGGTCCGCTGCATCAGAAAACCTTAAGCGCATAAAACCTGTATTTGCTGCACCCGACCCACTAAAGCCGGGCGAGGTGACCGTTAAGTTTATCTTCTTTTCTGGTATAGAATCCTCTACCATTTGTGTAAGTTTTAACATAAACTGATCCGTATATTCATAGGATGCACCTTCTGGTGCTGATATACTAGCATTAACGGCGCTGCGGTCATCATAGGGAGCTGTTTCTTTCTGAATAATGATCCAAAACAGGGCTATTAAGCCAATGCATACGGCTATTATTGGAAAAGCAAGCCAGCGTTTTTTCAAAAAACTATTTAAAGAATCCGCATACCCGGAAGTCATTTTTTGAAAATATGGTTCTGTAAGATTATAAAATTTTGTTTTTTTCTGATTTGACTTCATCAGATAGGCATTTAGCATCGGGGTTAATGTTAACGAAACAAATGCTGAGATTAGCACCGCCGCACCCAGTACTACACCAAACTCCCTGAACAGTCTTCCTACAAATCCTTCTAAAAAAATCACCGGAAGGAAAACCGCGGCAAGTGTTACTGATATAGTTATAACCGCACCAAAAATTTCATTGGTCCCTTTTATTGCCGCCTGAATGGGGCTATAGCCTTCTTCAAGTTTTTTAAAGATATTCTCTGTTACTACAATTCCATCATCAACTACCAAACCGGTAGCCAAAACAATGGCTAGTAGAGTTAGTACATTAATGGAAAACCCAAATAAGTACATGATAAAGAAGGTAAAAATTAGAGATACCGGGATATCAATTAAAGGTCTGAAGGCGATGCTCCAATCTCTAAAAAACAGGTAGATAATTAAAATTACAAGTGTTAAAGAAATTAAAAGGGTTTCAGCCACTTCAATTACTGAACGCTTAACAAATATTGTATTATCAAGGGCGATGTCGAGCTTAAAATCCTTGGGCAATTCTTTTTTTAACTGCTCAAATCTTACATAAAACTCTTTGGAAATGTCAAGGTAATTTGCACCCGGTTGCGGCACTATCGCCATCCCGATCATGGGAGTACCAGACTGACGGAGCATTGTTTCTTCGTTTTCAGGGCCTAAAACTGCATTTCCTATATCTTTTAGGCGAATAATATTATCACCATCATTTTGAATAATGAGGTTATTAAATTCTTCTTCGTTAGATAGATTTCCAATCGTATTAACAGACAGTTCAGTTGCATCGCCGGTGATTTTGCCTGAGGGAAGTTCTACGTTTTCCCTATCCAATGCGTTTTTAACATCCAGGGAAGTTAACCTGTAAGAGGCTAATTTAGCAGGATCTATCCAGATTCGCATCGCATATCGTTTCTGTCCCCAAATTTGTATCCCACTTACACCCGGAATTGTTTGTAGACGTTGGGAAAGTACGTTTTCAGCATAATCACTTAACTCAAGCTGATTCCTTTTATCGCTTTGCACCGTCATAGAAATAATTGCATCTGAATTGGCATCAGCCTTTGAAACCACCGGTAAACCATCTATATCTTTTGGCAATTGCCTCACAGCCTGAGATACTTTATCTCTAACATCATTTGCCGCCGCCTCCAAATCTTTATCCAGATTAAATTCAACCGTTATGGAACTCGATCCCTGGTTACTGGATGACGAAATGTTCTTTATGCCATCAATACTATTAATTATTTTTTCAAGTGGTTCTGTTATTTGGGATTCAATTATTTCTGAATTTGCACCTGGATAATTTGTGCGTACAGATACAATAGGCGGGTCAATTGAAGGATACTCTCTTACTCCTAAAAAGTTAAAGCCTATTACACCAAATAAAACCAATACAAGGTTCATTACAATTGCCAAAACCGGCCTTTTTATACTCGTGGTTGATAAACTCATATCAATAATAATTTTATGATAAACAAACCTGCTGGCTTAGTTATTTATAATTTTAATTTTAAGGGGTGTTTCTGCTTTTAAAGACATCATACCTGTGGTTAATACCGTGTCGCCAAGGTTCAACCCTGAAACAATCAGCACTGATTTTTCGGTTCGTGTTCCTGTTTCTACCATTACTTCCTTGGCTTTGCCCTGATTGCTAATAAATACTTTTTTGCCTTTCAATACGGGTATAATTGCCTCAGAAGGGATTAAAATTGCGTTATTAGTGTTTGATAATGGTAGCTCAATTTTAGCAAAAGAGCCAGGGAGTAGTTCGCCGGATTCATTTGCTGCCATAGATTTAAGTTGCAGAGTTCTGGTAATCATATCAATACTGGGCTCCACCGCGTACACGCGGGCTGTGTATTTTTTGGATGATCCGGCAACGGTAAAATTTATTTGTGTGTTAAGCTTAATTTGACCCGCGTATTTTTCAGGGATAGAAAATAAAATCTTAACAGGATTTGTGCTTACTAGGTTAGCAATTTGTGTTGCAGGGGTTAAATATTCACCTGTTGAAATAGTTCGCAAACCAATTTTTCCGTTGAAAGGAGCCCTGATCTGGGTTTTTTCAAGCTGTGCACGTATCAGTTGGGTCTGTGATTGCAAAGATCGAAAGTCGGCTAAAGCAACATCATACTCTTCTTTACTTATAGCTTCTTTCTTTAAAAGAGCCCCAGCCCGAAATTCAGTTTCGGATGATAATTTTTGTTTAGTTAATGCCTGTGAAAGCTGCGCCTGTAATTCCCGATCATTTATTTTAAATAATAACTGGCCTTTTTTAATGTTTGTTCCTTCTTTAAAATAAATTCCAGTAACTAATCCGGATATTTCACTTCTTATCTGAACCTGTTCATTAGCTTCAATAGAGCCGGAAATTGAAAGGGAATTGGCAAAATTTTCTGCCACAATCACAATTCCATTTACATTAGTAGGAGGTACGGCAGCACCTTTGCCCGGCCCGGCCATCGCGTTTGTAGTTTTATTTTTGCTTATCCGGTAGGCAACCATACCTACAATTACTATTGATAGGATGGCGTATACAATGTATTTGGTTTTCATTTAATGATTTGCGATGTATATTTAAATAATTTAATTACTTTAAAACAAGCTATTTTGTTAGATAACAAGCTATACCTCGTTAAAAGTTTTTACCCCTTTTTTAAAGATTTAAAGATCTGATATTAAGTATTCATATTCCTGATTTATGACCGGGAATGTCTTTACATGCAAGCAGAGTTACTTAATAAATTGCTCTTTTTGATCTGCCGGATTTCTTAGCTTGATAAGAGCTTAAATTTCTGTTGTTGCTTAATTAAAGATTGGATAAAAAGGTTGTAAATAATAATCCTTCACTGATTTTTACTTCAATATTCGAAGCAAAATTATTCTTTTGTGTTTCGCCCTTGTCTAAATTGATACCATTGGTGTAAATCTTGCGCTTAACCAACAAAACTTTGCGACACGCTGACCAAAGCTTTACTTAATTGAACTGATAGAGCTGGTAAAAAAAATGCATTACGCTTTTAGTTGTAATAAAAATCATTCGTGTCGTTTACGTAAAGCCTGCAAAATTATGCAGTAAACATTAAAATGCTTTAGTGTAGCAACTATTTTACAGCTTAACTAAGTTTATATTATTTTAAACAGAAAGTTTAAATAATACTTTTGTTTAATGATCCCACTAAAATTTAACCTCCAATTTTTATTAATAACGCTCACTATGCTAATTGTTAGCACCATTGTTAACGCTCAAAGTAAGATTTCATTTGATGTATCATTTACCGAACCTCAGGCACATTATGTTGATGTTGAGATGTTAATATCCGGTAACAAAGAAGATAAACTCGAAATAAAAATGCCTGTATGGACGCCAGGCTCGTACTTTATAAGAGAATTTGCTAAAAATGTTGAGAGTTTAAAAGCAAGCGGGAATAAGGAAGATGAATTAAAAGTTGTAAAGATTGATAAAAACACCTGGAGTATAAATTGTAAAAACAACAATAAAATAAAAATCAACTATAGGGTTTATGCATTTGAAATATCTGTAAGAACAAGCTTTGTTGATCAATCGCATGCATTTTTATCTCCAACCGGAATTTTTATGTATGTAAAAGGACAACTCAGCAATTCAGCGATAATCACAATTAAACCAGCGAAGGGATGGAAACATATTTCGACCGGGTTAGATAAATTAAATGAGGTTTCAAATATATTCTATGCTTCTAATTTTGATGAATTATTTGATTCGCCCATAGAAATTGGCAATCAGGAAATTTTTGAATTTTTAGCTGCAGGAGTAAAACATGAAGTGGCCATGTATGGTGGTGGTAACTATAACAAAGAACGCTTAAAAACCGATATGTCAAAAATTGTTAATGAAGAAACCGCAATCTTCAAAACAAATCCAAATAAGCGGTACGTTTTTATAGTGCATAATTATAATTCCGGCGGCGGCGGACTTGAACACTCAAATTCTACCGTTTTAGGAGCAACCAGGTTTGGCTATATCAATGAAGATACCTACACGAATTTTTTATCATTAGTTGCACACGAATATTTTCATTTGTGGAATGTAAAAAGACTTCGTCCGATAGCTTTAGGCCCGTTCAACTATGATAGTGAAAACTACACTACTAATCTTTGGATTGCAGAGGGCTTTACTGCTTACTATGATAATTTAATTTTGAGAAGAACAAATTTTCATTCTCCCGAAAGGTATCTGGATATTATTGCAGATGAAATTAATTTGGTAGAAAATCAGCCCGGTAACCGGATTCAGGCAGTAAGTGAATCTAGTTTTGATGCCTGGATTAAGCAATATCGCCCGAATGAAAACTCAAAAAATTCTGGAATTTCTTATTATAATAAAGGTGCGTTGATTGCATTGGTTATGGATCTTGAAATAATAAATGCAACCAGAGGTAAGAAATGCCTGGATGATTTGATGAGCACTATGTATGACGAGTTTTATACGGTCAAGGGACGGGGCTACACCGATTTAGAATTTAGGACAAGGGCGGAGAAAATAGTAGGTAAATCCTTTGATCAAATTTATGATGATTATGTGAATGGCACAAAAATGATTAATTATTCGAAAATTTTAGGATATGCAGGATTAGAACTAAAAGTTGTTTCGTTAGAAAAAACGTTTTTTGGAGTAACTACTATAGCCAAGGAAGGAAAGGATCTAATAAGCAATATTGCACGTGGAAGTTCCGCGTGGATTGGAGGATTAAATGTAAATGATGAATTAATCAGCATAGACGATTGCCGTTTTACAGACACAGAAAAGATGTTGAGAGAAAAAAAGATCGGTGACAAGATTCAGGTTTTAGTGAACAGAGATGGAAACTTGATTCAGGTTGAAATCAAGCTGATAAAAGATCCTTCTTTGAGATATCAGTTAATGTCTGTTAAAAGCCCAACTGCATCTCAACTTGTTGTTCGGGGTAAATGGCTTAATTTTTAATATTGTTTTAAGTTATAATAAAGCTAGTTTACGGCTTTATTATAACTTAATTACATACAGTTAGAAAGTAAATCTGATTGATAACCCAAATCCTTGAGCATCAAATTCTGTGTTTGGAACAATTTCAATTGCAGGTTTCCAATCCAAAGCTAAATTAATAGGCGCATCGGCAAATTTATAATCCAATCCCAATACACCATCAAGACTTACTAATAAATCGTTCGTGTCACTTGACTTAAATTTCCTTGATCCAACGGTAGCACCCGGTCCGTAATACCATCTTAAACCGGGGGCATTATTAATCGGATTGTGTATTTCATATAATCCGGTAAATCTGAACGTAGATTGTTTTTCGTTAGAGCGGAAGTTTAAAATAAAATCTAAAGCTCGGTCACTATTAATAAAAGTTTTGTAAGTGATTCCGTTAGCTGTTCCTAAGCGGCCACCAATTGCATTTTTATAGGTTTGTTGTGCTTTAATATCCTGTTGAGTTATTAAAATAATCCCTAGGGTTAAACAAATTAAAAGTAAATTTTTCATATTTTTTATTTTTAAACCGGGTTTTCAAATACAATGCCAGAGCTTTTTTTTACTAAATTTAATAGAACTAGAGTGTATTTTGAAGAAATTATGTAGAGATGTATTTATAAATTATTTTAACAGTGTAAAATTTGCCGTATTGACAGTAATTTGCTGCCAATTGTATTTTTAATTAATTTGCATAACAACTTATAATTAATTTCCATGGCTACAATCACCCGGATTTTTGATTTACTAGAACATCATAAAAATAAATTTAACAAATCAGATATGGTTGCCTCAAAGGTAGATGGCTCCTGGCGTTTATTTTCAACTGAAGAATTTATAAAGATTACTAATGATTTAAGTAGAGGACTGATCTTTATAGGGGTTAAAAATGGTGAAAAAATTGCGGTTATGTCTTCCAACAGACCTGAATGGAATATTTGTGATTTTGGAATTATGCAGATTGGAGCCATACAGGTTCCAATGTATCCTACTCTTGCAGACAATGATATCCGATATATTCTAAAAGATGCGGATATTAAAATTGTTTTTGTTTCTAATCTGTCACTCTATAATAAACTTGATAATCTTCGCGTACAAATGGAAAGTGATTTACTTATTTACACTTTTGATGAAATTGTAGGGGCTAATAATTGGAAACAACTTCTCAATCTTGATCAAAAAGCTGAAATAGACATAGAACTTTACAAGAGCAAGGTTAAAACAAATGATTTACTTACACTGATATATACTTCTGGTACAACCGGAACACCAAAAGGTGTAATGCTCACACATAAAAATCTGCTTTCTAATGTTATAGAATCATCGGTAATGTATCCCAAAGGGTTTTCTAAAGCCATAAGCTTTTTGCCGCTATCTCATATTTTTGAGCGCATGGTTATATACATGTATTTTTATCTGGGAATTTCTGTTTACTATGCCGAAAGTATGGATACCATTGTAACCGATATCGCTGATGTTAAGCCACATGGATTTACAACTGTTCCAAGATTACTTGAAAAAATTTATGACCGCATTGTCGCCAAAGGATCTGAATTAACCGGGCTTAAAAGAAAGCTTTTTTTTTGGGCCCTGAAATTAGGTTTAAACTTCGAAATGGATGGGAAAAATGGCATTTTGTATGATTTAAAACTGAATATTGCAAACAGGTTGATTTTTAGTAAATGGCGGTCTGTGCTTGGCGGCAACATAATGGCGTTAGTTTGTGGTGGCGCCGCATTGCAACCAAGATTAGCCAGAATATTTTGGGCTGCAAATATGCCAGTTCTTGAAGGCTATGGTCTTACTGAAACGTCTCCCGTCATTGCTGTAAACGGATTAAATAAAGGCGATGCAATGTTTGGTACCGTTGGAAAAGTAATAAAAGATGTCGTGGTGAAAATAGCCAGCGACGGCGAAATTTTGTGTAAAGGGCCAAATGTGATGAGAGGTTATTATAATAATCCGATTGCTACCGCTGAATCAATTGATGAGGAAGGATTTTTTCATACGGGAGATATTGGGGAATTAATTGAAGGTAATTTTTTAAAAATTACAGATCGAAAAAAAGAAATATTTAAAACGGCCGGGGGTAAATATATTGCACCGCAGGTATTGGAAAACAAACTTAAGGAATCAATATTTATTGAACAGATAATGGTTGTTGGCAATAATGAGCGCTTTCCTGCTGCACTAATAGTCCCTTCATTTATAAACTTAAGAGCATGGTGTGTTAAAATAGGAATTGCGAATAAATCTAATGAACAATTAATTGAAGAGCCCGAGGTTATTAAAAAATTACAAGAAGAAGTAAGTTTTTATAATCAAGAATTTGGACAATGGGAGCAGGTAAAGAAAATTGAATTGCTTCCTATAGAATGGAGTATTGAAGGCGGGGAACTTACACCGAAATTAAGTTTAAAAAGAAAGTTTATTTTTGATAAAAACCAGAAAATTATCGAAAAAATATACAAAGCTTCCAGGCGTATAGATTAGCTAGTTTGTTCTGAATAATTATCTGTCAAGCTAGATTTTGAGATGATTAATTTATTTGAATGAAGTAAATGTTTAAAAGTCATTGAAAGTCAAAAAAAAATCCGGGCTTTGCAGGCCCGGAAGGTTGAGAGACGTTCCAAATTTTTTAGGTTATTTGGAAAATATTTTGAGAGTAAATTGTGTTTAGTTTAAGCTAACATCTACCAATTGAATCACTAAAAGGGTAGTTGAAATAATTCCTAAAAAGGAAATAACAACATCCTTAGCTGTTAATTCATTGTTTAATAAGCGGGTTGTAAAACTTTTCATCATCTTAAGATTAACGTATTAAGGTTTCAAAGACAACAATTGTGCAGTGTTTTTATAAAACTATAAATTTGTTTACAAACATTGCTCTTACATCCATTTAGCTACATATAAATGTTTTTTAATATTCCTTCAATATTTCTATTGGGGAATATTTTCCTTATATACGGTTAGATGGGGAATAAGTTCTACAAATTTTTAAAAGTTAAAATAGCTAAAAATTTAAATTTTTATAGTTAATCCTTGTTTGGTAAATAGTTAATTTTTAGATTTGTTATGCAAGCATAGCATCTATGAAGCCTGAGGAAACTGTAGATTTTTTTTTAAAAATTGCCTGGCAAAGTGTAGCCAATAAGTATAACCAGTTAGCATCAAAATACGCTTTAACACAGGCCCTAGGCTACATGCTCATCAATATTCAAGAAGACGGTACAGCAGTTTCACAAATTGCTACTTTGCTTGGGGTTAAATCAACCAGCTTATCCAGAACCTTGAACGCGATGGAGCAGATGAAACTAATTTACAGACAGGTTGATCATGTTGACAAACGATCTGTTAAAATTTATTTGACAGATCTTGGAATATTAAAAAAACAGAATGCCAAAGATGTTGTCAGAAAATTCAATGAATATCTAAACTCTAATTTAGAATTAAGCGAACGTTTACAATTTACATCAACCCTAAATAAAATCAACAAACTAGCTCAAAAATATGAGCCGGATGTTTAAGCTAAATTTGATTAAAGAAACATAAACAGTCGGTAAAATTTCTAAGCTTAAATTTATATCATCAAACGCACATGAATCGGAACATCAAAAAGGTCGCAGTATTGGGATCAGGAATCATGGGTTCCCGTATAGCTTGTCATTTTGCTAACATCGGTGTTGAAGTTTTGATGCTTGATATTTTGCCGGAAGAGCTAAAATCAAGCCTTTCTGTCGCAGACAAAGCCGTTAGGAACCGTATTGTTAATAACGCCTTGGAAATAGCGTTAAAATCAAATCCGTCACCGGTGTTTTCTAAAAAGGTGATAGACAAAATTACTACCGGAAACTTTGAGGATGATATGAAGGATATTGCAACCTGTGATTGGGTGATAGAGGTAGTAGTAGAACGTTTAGATATTAAAAAAGCGGTTTATAACGAGGTTGAAAAATATCGAAACCCCGGCACACTTATATCGTCCAATACTTCCGGAATTCCAATCCATTTAATGGCAGAAGGACAAAGTGAAGATTTTAAGGCGCATTTCTGCGGAACTCATTTTTTCAATCCTCCCAGGTATTTAAGATTACTCGAAATTATCCCCACTCCACATACAAAACCGGAAGTAATTGATTTCCTGATGCATTATGGGGATAAGTTCCTGGGTAAAACAACGGTACTATGTAAAGATTCTCCTGCATTTATTGCCAACAGGGTAGGTGTTTACTCGATCATGGCACTGCTGCACCTCGTTGAAAAGATGGATTTAACCGTTGAAGAAGTAGATAAGTTTACCGGCCCTGCATTGGGTAGACCAAAATCTGCTACTTTCCGTACAACGGATGTTGTTGGTTTAGACACAATGATCAACGTAGCAAACGGCTTGTATCAGAATCTTCCTGAAGACAAAGCACATGAACTGTTTCGACTTCCAGGCTATGTTTTAAAAATGCAACAAAACAAATGGCTTGGGGATAAAACTCAGCAGGGCTTTTATAAAAAGATAAAAGATAAAGATGGAAATACTGAAATCCTGGCTGTTGATCTAAAAACGTTTGAGTACAAGCCACAGCAAAAAGTAAAATCAGCTACGCTCGAAGCAACAAAACCGATTCAAAACATTCGGGAGCGGATGAAAGTATTTGCCAAAGGGACCGATAAAGCAGGAGAATTTTTCCGCACTTCTTTTTTCGGTTTGTTTGAGTATGTTTCAGACCGGATACCTGAAATTTCTGACGAATTGTACCGCATTGATGATGCTATGCGGGCAGGCTTTGGGTGGGAATTGGGGCCTTTTGAAGTTTGGGATGCCATTGGTTTATCCGAATCATTAGAAGGAATGAAGAAGTATATCAAACAGCCCGCTCCCTGGGTACATGAAATGCTGGATGCTGGATTTAAGTCCTTCTATAAAATAGAAAACGGCACAAAAAGTTATTATGATATCCCAACTAAAAGTTATAAATCAGTTCCGGGAACTGATGCATTTATCATATTAAACAACATTCGCGAAAGCAAAACCATCTGGAAAAATTCGGGTACCACAATTACCGATCTGGGCGACGGAATTCTAAACCTTGAATTTCACACAAAAATGAATACGATCGGTGGCGAAGTTATTCAGGGAATCAATAAGGCGATTGATCTTGCCGAAAATGATTTTAGGGGCTTGGTTATTGGCAATGATGGAGCTAATTTTTCAGCCGGGGCCAATATTGGAATAATCTTTATGGCCGCCATTGAGCAAGACTGGGATGAGGTGAATATCGCCATAAAAATGTTCCAAAACACCATGATGCGTGTTCGTTATTCTTCCATTCCGGTAGTGGCTGCAGCACACAATCTAACACTTGGCGGCGGCTGCGAACTTTGCCTGCACGCGGATTACGTACAAATGAGCGCTGAAACTTATATGGGGTTGGTGGAGTTTGGGGTGGGCCTTATTCCCGGCGGAGGCGGTACCAAAGAGTTTGCTTTGAAGGCATCTGATAATTTTAAAGAAGGACAGATTGAGCAAAACGCCTTAAAGGATGCATTTCTAACTATTGGTTTGGCTAAAGTATCTACCTCTGCTGATGAAGCTTATGAATTGGGATATCTTCAAAAAAATAGATACAGCATCACCATGAACCGCAGCCGCTTAATTTCCGATGCTAAAGAAAACGCAATAAAACTGGTAGATGCAGGCTATACCAAACCTGTGCAACGTAAGGATATCAGGGTGCTGGGCAAAAGTGGTTTAGGCATTGTTTACGCAGGAGCAAATTCAATGCTTGCCGGTCATTATATCTCGGAGCACGATAAGAAGATCTCAGAAAAATTGGGATATGTATTATGTGGGGGCGATTTATCGGCACCAACACTTGTAACCGAACAATATCTTTTGGATTTAGAGAGGGAAGCATTTCTATCGCTTTGCGGAGAAAAGAAAACGCTGGAGCGGATACAAAGTATCTTGACGAAAGGGAAGCCTTTGAGGAATTAGAAGGTAGTATTTAGTAAATAGAGCCTCGGCGTTATGCATCAGTATAAAGAATTGAATTTATGTCAGAAATCCATTGATTTAGTGATCCACATTGATGCTTTAACGCGTGATTTTCCTCAAATTGAAAAGTTTGGTCTGGTTCCTCAAATCAATAGGTCTGCTGAATCCATTCCTTTAAATATTGGAGAAGGGGCAGGTCGAAATTCGAACAATGAATTTGTTTATTTCCTTCCTATTGCTCATGCCTTCGTCTTTCGAGTTAGAAACACAGTTAATTATCTTAAAAAATTTATACTACATATCTCAAGAAAAACTGGATGAACTTACTGTTCAAATTATAGAATTACAAAAAATGAATTAGGGAATCCAATTTAAATTGAAGGTTATAATCTAAATACTAACATGGAAGCATATATCATAGCAGCCTATCGAACAGCAGTTGGGAAAGCCCCCCGGGGAATATTTCGGTTTACCCGTGCTGATGATTTGGCTGCGGATGTGATCAGGCACATGGTTTCTAAATTTCCAAATTTGGATAAAGAAGAGATTGACGATGTGATTGTTGGCAACGCCACCCCCGAAGGAGAGCAAGGCTTAAATGTTGCCCGCATGATCTCTTTAATGGGATTGGATACGGATAAAGTTCCAGGCGTAACCGTAAACCGGTATTGCGCTTCTGGTTTGGAAACTATCGCTATTGCCACCGCAAAGATTCGCTCCGGAATGGCCGACTGCATTATTGCCGGAGGTGTTGAGGTAATGTCGGGGATGCCTTTCGGCGGATGGAAGCTCGTACCAAACCCGGATGTTGCTAAAAATAATCCCGAATGGTACTGGGGAATGGGCCTAACAGCCGAGGCGGTTGCTAAAGAATATAAGGTTAGCCGTGAAGATCAGGATGAATTTGCTTTTAACTCTCATCAGAAAGCAATTGAAGCCATTAATAACGGGCATTTAAAAGATGGAGTGGTGCCCATAAATATTCATGAAATTTATCTTGATGAAAATCTTAAAAAGAAAACCAAAGAGTATGTAGTTGATACAGATGAAGGCCCGAGGCCAGATACTACAATTGAAAAACTTGCTAAGCTAAAGCCCGTTTTTGCTGCTGATGGTGTAGTAACAGCCGGAAATTCTTCACAAACGTCAGACGGGGCTGCGTTTGTGCTGGTAGTTTCAGAAACGATGCTCAAAAAATTAAACGTACAGCCAGTCGCACGGCTGGTGAGTTATGGTGTTGCTGGTGTTGCACCACGCATTATGGGAATCGGTCCTATAGAAGCTATCCCGATCGCTTTAAAAAAGGCAGGGATGAAGCAGGACGATTTAAACCTTATCGAGTTAAATGAAGCTTTTGCATCACAATCCTTGGCCGTAATCAGAACACTGGAATTAAATACGGATGTATTAAATGTAAATGGAGGTGCCATTGCTTTAGGGCACCCGCTGGGTTGTACCGGTGCAAAACTTACGGTTCAATTGTTAAATGAATTAAAACGCCGAAATCAAAAATACGGGCTGGTTACAATGTGCGTAGGGTCCGGTCAGGGAGCGGCAGGTATTTTTGAAATGCTTTAAGAAGAGAATATGAGGCTTAGGACATTACATAGCAGACAAACCGGAAAAAGTACCAGTAAATAGAGAGTCATTAGATCTCAAATCTAATATCTTACATCTAAACAAAATGGAAACTACAGAAAAAACTAAATCAATAAAAGGCGGCGAGTTTATTATC
>JACMND010000009.1 GCA_014378705.1 Pedobacter sp.
GTGATTAATTTATAAGGTCTCTAAGTTTTTTGATCTGTTATGACACGTTATTATTTATTTACTAATTCTATAATTCCTGTTTGCTTAGTTATAAGTTTATCCTGAGATATTTATTAGTTTTGGTTTTCAGATAAATAAATTGATGAACCATTGGTTAGTTAAATCCGAGCCTTATAAGTATAGTTGGGAAAAGTTTATTAAAGAGGGCCAAACCCTTTGGGACGGTGTACGAAATTTTCAGGCAAGAAACAATCTTCGAGATATGAAAAGCGGAGATCTTGTTTTATTTTACCATAGTAATGAAGGGAAATGTGTAGTTGGAATTGCTAAAGTATCAAAGGAATTTTATCAGGATCCAACAACTGATGATAAAAATTGGGTAGTTGTGGAACTTGTACCGGTAGAGACTTTAAAAAATGCGGTTACGTTAGAAAAAATAAAAGCGGATGAATATTTAAAAGATATCGGCTTGGTTAAACAAGGGAGGCTGTCTGTTGTAGCTATAAAACCATATGAATTTGACCGCATAATTGAATTGGGAAGTTAATTCAAAATTACCTTGCAATGATTTACAAACTACTTTTATTAAGATCTCTTTTTTTGAGCATTGCAGCATTAACTTTCTCTTTGCATACTTGCTTAGGGGCAAAACCCAAAAATTACGACGCCATTGTATATTCTACAACTCAGCATCGGTACAAGGGCATTCTTGAAAATGTAACCGATAAAGGAGTAACCATTGATTATTTTGGCGTTTCTAAATTCATAGACGCCGACAGCATTCGTATTATTAAAATTAAACGAAGCAGTGCGCTTAAAAGCCACGCTTTTACAGGTGCCGCAGCGGGTTTGTTAGTGGGAATTCCTATTTATATTGATGGCAATAATAAGGGAAAGTTAAGTTCGCTGGCTCTTCCTGTAGTTCTAATCGGAACAACGCTAACCGGGGCAGCATTTGTATCGGCTATAAACTCATTAACACATGTGAGGAAATATGAAATAAAGAGAGATACTCCTTTTAAAAGTATCCATCCTATATTATTAAGATATTCTAAGGCAAGCCCTTCAAAACTTTCACACAAGAATTAAGATATCTTAATTACTCCATAAAAAGCTGAACCTATTTCATTTAGGTTTCTTGATTTAGAAATTTTCTATTAAATAGATCTGGTTTCAAACCATCCTTAGGATACAGAATTTTAAAATATTCAATCCCACTTGCGGAGTAATCAAATTAAATTTTTTAAGAATCTTTTAGTTTTGTTTTTCAGGAAAGAAAAGCGCTTTTAGTTCTGTTGCTTCATCCGGTTTCATTTTACCACCTAAAATTAATCGTAACTGCCGTCGACGTAAAGCACCATCAAAAAGAACTTGCTCTTCTTCTGTTTCAGGCTTTAGTTCAGGAACTGGAATGGTATTGCCGCTCTGGTCAACCGCAACAAAAGTATAATAGGCCTCATTAGATTTCTGTCTTGCTCCCGAAGGGATATTTTCAGCCCAAACATCCAGCCTGACTTCAACTGAAGTGGTAAATGCACGGCTAACTTTAGCTTCAATAGTAACTACATCACCAAGCTTAATGGGATGCTGAAATGAAACATTATCCACAGAGGCGGTTACTACAATGCGGTTGCAATGTTTTTGAGCAGATATGGCTGCAGCGATATCCATCCAATGCAGTAAACGTCCTCCCATTAAATTATGCAGGGTATTGGTATCGTTGGGTAAAATTAATTCGTTCATCACAGTAAACGATTCTTTTGCTGTTTTTGAAATTAACGTCATGGTTTGCGCAAAGATAAATTTTTGAGAGATAAACGGGCAAGGAACAAGGAGCAAAGATAATTTAAGGTTATGTGAGCAAATATTTTTGCAAATTAAATTTACTCTCTGATCAGTAATTATTTGCGTGCTGAATTAATTTGGGTGTAACCGATAAGTTCCTGCCACCTTGAGCCTGGGCGGTGATAATAAAAAAAGATCTGATAATTATTTTCTGTTTCAAAATAAGATCCTTCAAATATAATCTGATCGATCTTTTTATTCTCAACCCAAACATATTGGTAATCATAAACCCCTTGTTTTAACAATGCTGTTTTTTTAAAGCGTTTTTGACTTTCATCATAAATAAGTTTTGAATCTTCTGAAATTCGGAATGAATTAAAGTGCCCCAAAAGATAGGCTGCACCAGTTTCTGATGGTTTTTTAGCAGTTAAAGAAAAGTTTATAAGTGCGTAATCAGCGTCTGTACGATTGTCCCGTCCATCCTGGTTACGGATATAAAAACCGCCATTCTCATCATAATTAAAGGTGTAACCTTGCCTGTTTAGAACCGGATCGCTAAGAAGGAAAACCTGATAAAGAGAGTCTCTGACTATGCGGGCTACGTTTTCTGATTGAAACCGTAAACTTCTGGTATCAAAGCGCCTAAATTCATTGCCCCCAAAAAAATCAAAACTCCGGATATCATTGTAAATCAGTTGATTGTTTCTGACAAAAGTTGGCCGTGCCACAGTTTGCGAGTTATCGTACCGGCCGTTTTGCAATATCATAACCTGAATATCCAAATTGGGATTGCTGATATTAATATTGGAATGGTTCACCTCAAAATTAATTTTTTGTTTTTCATTTCTAACTGAAACATCATTTGAAGGAGTAATTGCAGCTAAAATATTTATTGCAGGGGCCACAACATAAAATCGTTGGGTTATTAACAAGCGGCGCTGATTATTATCTTCATACACTTTTAATAGATAATTTCCACTTATTTTGGGCTTGAGGTTTAGATTAGGCAATGTTACTTCGTAATGGGTATATTTTTGTAAGGTATTAAAAGAGAGGCGATAGTCACTGATCCTATCTTCTGAAAAACTTTCCAGGTAATCAATAGGCGAAAGGCGGCTGCTGTTCCACTCATAATCACAATGTTCAACAGTATAATAAATATTACGGTTTCCTGGCCTTAGGTCGTCAAAAGCGAGCCTAAGATCATCCGTACCTCCTAAAGTGTAAACGGGTAAAGATTGCTCTTTAGCCCGGTTATAAAATTCTACAGTTTTTACTTCCGGGATGTAGGTGATGTTATTATAAATGATTTGCTGTTCTGGAGCGGTGGCAGCAGGTGTATTATTTCTTACTTTTTTTTGGGCATAACAGCAACTGAACGAAATGATCAATAGAATGGAAAATAATTTATTCATAATCCTCAATCAATATCATATAAATAGGCAAGCAAATAATTGAATTTATAACTGATGGCTCATTGCACATCTCTGCTATTTGTTTATAGGTCAAAGCTTATAACTGGCTTACTTTTTCACTTCCCTTCCATTTCAATAATCTCTTCCGCCAGACGTTCCCATTCTGCCTGTGCTTTTAACAATCTAGGACTTAACTGCTGGTAACGACGGTTTGCTTCGGAAAGTTTCTCTGCATCACTGTAAGTTTCTTCTCTGGCAAGTTCAACTTCTGCAGCCTTAACTTCTTTTTCCTGCTCAGAAATATCTTCTTCAAGTTTTTGAAGCATGAGATTTAACTTTTTAAGCTCATTATTTTTATCGAACAAAGGAACTTTAATTTTTACTTCTTCTTTTACTTCCGGCTTTTTAGGGCTTTCTTCCGTTTTCTTTGGGATATAAACCCGCTTAGAGTTCCAAACTTCATACTCCGCATAAGTACCTGGATATTCCTTAATCTCTTGATCTTCAATAAACCAAATCTTGTTAGCTACATTATCCAGCATATACCTGTCATGGGAAACGATGATACAAGTTCCTTCATATTGCTGCAGAGCCTGGATAAGAATATTTACCGAAGCAATATCCAGGTGATTGGTAGGCTCATCGAGGATCAGAAAATTGGCATCTGCCGTTAAGGCTTTAGCTAACGCGACCCTTGATTTCTCGCCGCCGGATAGCACTTTAATCTTTTTAAACGCATCATCGCCAGTAAACAAAAAGCATCCCAATATAGACCTAAGTTCGGTTTCTGTATGTTTTGGTGCGAAAGCCTGAAGCTCACGAATAATCTCATTTTCCAAATGCAACGCTTCTAACTGATGCTGTGCGAAAAACGTTTGTGTAACGTTATGACCCGTTTCGCACATGCCCGTATAATCCTTGTCTGCACCCGCAATAATTTTCAAAAGAGTTGATTTACCTCTGCCGTTTGCACCAATTAGCGCAATTTTATCCCCTTTTTCAATAGTCGCTGTTGCGTTTTTTAATATTGGAACTCCCGGATAGGCTTTCGTTAGATTCTCAATACGGATAACATGCCTGCCAGATTGCTTGCTGAATTTAAAACTAAAATTTACTTCCGGGTTATCATCATCCACATCTTCAACGCGTTCCATTTTATCAAGCGCTTTAATTCTTGACTGGGCCATTTTGGCTTTACTTGCCTTTGCTCTGAAACGCTCAATCAGTTTTTCTTCCTGTTTAATTTTTGCCTGCTGGTTTTTAAACTGCCCGCTTTGAATTTCGCTTCTTAATCCTTTTTCTTCCACATAAAAAGTATAGTTACCGGCGTACGGTATTAACTTTCCTTTGCGGGATTCAACAATTTTTTTAACTACCCGATCCAAAAAATACCTGTCGTGAGAAACGATTACAATTGCACCTTCAAAAGCTTGTAAGTAAGTTTCAAGCCATTTTATGGATGGCAGATCAAGGTGATTTGTGGGCTCATCAAGCAGTAGAATATCAGGTGCCTGTAAGAGTATTCTGGCCAGCATTACACGCATGCGCCATCCACCGGAAAATTCAGATAAAGTCCGGTGCGTATCCACCTCGCTAAAACCTAGTCCGGCCATAATTTCATGTGCACGATATTCTATACTGTAACCATCCAAAGCTTCAAACTCATGTTGCTTATCACTAAGTTTGTTAATCAGATCGTCTGAATATTCTGTTTCTAATATTTTGAGAATGTTTTCAATTTCTGTATGCAACTGGTTTTGACGGCCAAAAGCTTCCATCGCCACATGCAAAATGCTTTTATCACTTTGGTAGGATAGCAGATCCTGGTTCAAATAACCCATTTTAAGGTCTTTGGCCATAGAAATGGTTCCGCTTGTCGCAGCGTAATCACCAACTATAATTTTTAAAAGTGTGGTTTTTCCGGTTCCGTTGGCACCAATTAAACCAATTTTTTCACCCGGTTTTATATGCCAGTTTGCTTCGTCATATAAGGCCCTTGCACCTATCTCGAACGTGAGGTTGTTTATCGCAATCATTTGGGCGCAAAAGTATGCAAAATTGAATTACGATTTTTGATTAAGGATTTACGATTTATAGTTAAGTCTTATGATGCCGAAGAATAACAAGCACAGTATGCACCACATTTTTCAAGTAAACCAATTATTTGATTCAATTAACATGCAGTTTTAACATTAAGATTCCAGGTACTTTTAAACTCATCTTTCTAAATCTTTTTTTTTCTTCAAGAAAAAAACTAAAAATTAATTTTGGCATTGATTCTTAGCTTCTAATTCTTACCTAATTAGCCGTTTACAATCTGCCCGTCATCCATTTCAATAATGCGGTCGGTACGAGATGAAAAATCCCGGTCGTGAGTAACAATTAAAAGAGATTGCCCGGTTTCTGAGGCCAACTGATGGAAAATATCAAATACAGTATCACTGTTTTTATGGTCTAAATTTCCCGTCGGTTCATCTCCCATAATAATCAGGGGATTATTGATGAGTGCTCTGGCAATGGCAACCCGTTGTTTTTCTCCTCCGGATATCTGGCTTGCCCGTTTGGTAGCCAAATGTTCTATTCCCAAACTTTTTAAACGTTCGAAGGCGTTTTGCCTTACTTCTTCTTTTGTATACCGGGCAAGTTTTAGGCCGGGCATCATCACATTTTGTAATACACTAAACTCCGACAGCAGGTAATGGAACTGAAATACAAAGCCAATTTTTTCATTTCGTACCCTGGATAATTCCTCGTCTGATTTTCCTTTCATAGATATCCCATCCAATATTAACTCCCCCTCATAATCGGTATCCATAGTGGATAGAATATATAAAAGCGTGGATTTGCCACAGCCTGATTTCCCAACTACTGAAACAAACTCGCTTTGCTTCATTGTAAAAGAGATATCCTGCAATACCTGATTGGTAACCGGGTCATGGAAATATTTATTGATTTTTTTTGTTTCAAGTATTAGCTTCTCCATTTTATTTCCCCCGGATTATTTCTACAGGATCTACTTTGCTTGCTTTTCTTGCTGGGAAAAAGCCTGCGATATAGGTCGTGATGATGGCAAACACAATTCCAATCAAATAATAAAAGGGATTAAAATTTACCGGAAAGGTTTTTACCGTGGGCAGGGCAGCTGTTACAAACGGAATCTGATTTATTATGGATGAGAGAATGTATCCAAATAGTAAGCCAAATAAACCGCCAGTAATACCAATAATTAAGGAGATGCTGATAAATATCCATTTAACATCTCTTCCTGAAAACCCGGTTGCTTTTAATATGGCGATAGAGTCCATTTTTTCATAGATCATCATATTTAAAATGTTATAAATTCCAAATCCCGCCACAATAAGCAAGGTAATACTCACGGCATATGTTATAATGTTTCTGATGGAGCTTCCGGTTTCAAATTGGGCATTGGCCGTTTGAATATCTACTGCATCAATACCATATAGTTTTTTATACTGCCGGGCCATCGCGGTGGCTAAGCTTAAGTCTTTTAGTTTAACATGTATATCGGTTACATAGCTGTTGGATTCTCCAAGTAGTTTTTGTGTGGTTTGAATGGAGGCGTAGCTTTGCACATTGTCTACATCGGCTATACCAAGCTGGAAAATACCAACCACTTTCAGTGATAAACGTTCGCCTCTGGCAGTAGTTACCTGTATCACATCGCCTATATCGACCAGCATTTTATCGGCGGCGCCTTTACCCAGAATGATGCTGTTATTTACCGTTTGCAAATCACGGAGATTGCCCTTTATTACATAATCTCCAAAATTGAACAGCTGATTTTCTACAACAACATCTATCCCGTTTATAATTCCGTTTAAATCAATAGCGCCTACATTAAAAAATACCTGCGCCGTAATTTTAGGTGCAATTCCCAATACACGATCATCTTCTTTCAGGCTGCGCATGATAGCCTGACTGTTGTAAATTTCCAGGGGGCGTTCTTTGGGTTTTACAGAATGGATGATGTTAATGTGATCAGCATAGTTAAGAGATAAGTTAACCGGTTGATTTTCGGATGGCTTTATTTCATTATAAAGCCTGATATGGGGCGTTCGGTTGAGGATTAACCCATCCAAAAGCTTGTTTAACCCGGTCATGAAACTAACCAGGGTAATAAACATGGTGATGCCAAATGTAACACCTACCGCAGCAATTACAGATTGGCGCAAACGTGCAAGAAGCAATGTTTTTGAGATATTGAGAATTAGAAACCACTGCATAATTATGGCTTATAAACGTATTGAGTGCTATCTGCTCCACTCTGTATCTCTACATATTTGTAATCCATTAACCCGGTTTTTACTTTTATTTTTTCCTTCTTATCCTGATCTGTAAATATGTATTGTTCATCCATCAGGTATTCCCTAGGAATTACCAGTACATTCTTTTTGGTTTGTATAATAATGTTGGCCTCTAAGGTTAAATTTGGATACAACTCTTTTGGCTGGTTGGTAAATACCGCTTCCACTGTAAACGTGCGTGAACGCTCATTCATAATGGGATATATTTTACTTATTTCGGCATCAAAAACCTGGCCTTTGTAGCTATCCATAGTGACCAGTACTTTTTTACCAACCCGGGTTTTAACAATATCGTATTCGTCAACCTGCAGTTCCATGATAAAATTGGCCGATTTCCCTAAAACGGCTATTGGGCCCTGGGTTGTTACTAACTCTCCTTGCTCCTTTAATATATCGTAAACCAGGCCGTCCGTCTCGCTGCGAACGGTATAATTACTTTCAATTTCTTTAGTGATTTTTAAGTTGTTTTTAGCCTGTTGATACTCTGTTTTGAACTGGAATTTAGCCTGACGATATCTGCTTAACGCAGCAAGATAATTAGTCCTGGAAGATTCAAAACCTAATTGTCTTTGCTCCAGATCCACCATCGTTCCAATATTTTGACTCCACAGATTTTTTTGACGGAAATACATTGAAGAGTCGTTTTGTAATCGCTCTTTTGCCAGGTTTAATGCCACCTCGAATTCTTTAAGTCTGTTCGAATTGGTTTTTACATTTTGTGATGACAGGTCCAAGGCAAGCCGGGCATTTTCAGTATTTAATCCTGAAGTTTGATTTTCTATTAAAAATAGCGGATCACCTTTTTTAACATGATCACCTTCAGTAACATAAATTTTTTTTAAGATGCCGTTAACGGTTGCAAAAACAGTGTATTGCTTTTGAGCTTTCACTATGCCCGATGCATATACCGATTCGGTTATGGTACTTACACGGATTTTGGTGCGGGGCTGCTTGTTACTGCATGCTATTAGGAAAAGTGAAATGGCGAAAATGGTGTTCCAGGTTTTCATTTCCTCAAAAGTAATAAATAAGCAACGGGCGATTTGTGAGTAAGATCACAATTTAATTAGGAGTGAAAATTTGGCGGTTAGAATTTATAGTCCAGGTTGTTTAACTTCTTGGTTAGTTTTTGAAGCCTGGTTCTTATTCAATCAATTTTGGATTGCAAACGCTTTATCGGTAAGCATCAATTTGTTATTAGGTGTTTGTCAAAATTCGTAAATCTTCAATCCCAAATCCTCTTATCTTTACAAACGTGTACCAACTTATTAAATCTCTGCTATTTAGATTCGATCCGGAAAATATTCATCATTTTGTTACCGGCGGTATGAGGATTGTGAACCAAATGATGGGAGCAAAATTTTTACTCAAAAGGGTTTTTCAGTTAAACGATTCACGTTTGGAACGAGAAATTATGGGATTGAAGTTTAAAAACCCAGTTGGTTTAGCCGCCGGTTTTGATAAAAACGCCGACCTTGTTGAAGAACTTGGGGAATTTGGCTTTGGATTTATAGAGATTGGAACAGTTACACCGCTCCCTCAACCAGGCAATGAAAAACCAAGGATGTTCCGCCTTCCGGCAGATGAAGCCTTAATTAACAGGATGGGATTTAACAACCAGGGCGTAGATGTAGTTGCCAACCGTTTAAAGCATGTTAAAAGAAACGGGTTAATCATCGGTGGAAACATTGGAAAAAACAAACAAACGCCAAATCAAGACGCCGTAAGCGATTATATTATATGTTTTGACAGGTTATTTGATGTGGTTGATTATTTTGTAGTGAACGTAAGTTCGCCAAATACACCCGGTCTACGTGAGTTGCAGGAGAGAGGACCTTTAAAAAATATTTTAAATGCACTTCAGCAACGGAATTTAAAAAATAATATTTCCCGTCCCATCTTATTAAAAATTGCACCTGATCTTAGTAATTCACAACTGGATGAAATTATAGAAATAGTTTTAGAAACTAAAATAGCGGGGGTAGTAGCTACCAACACCACCTTATTGAGGGATAATTTAAAATCCACCGAGGCGTTAAAAATCCAAACCGGTGGATTAAGCGGTAAACCTCTAACCGAACGGTCTACAGAAATTATCCGTTACTTATCAAAAAAATCAAAAAAATCCTTTGTCATTATAGGCGTTGGAGGAATTCATTCGTCCGATGATGCTATCGAAAAGATAAATGCAGGTGCATCATTAATTCAACTATATACCGGTTTTATTTACAAAGGGCCTGGCTTAGTGAAACAAATTAACAAGAAAATTTTAGATCAATTCGGTACTTTAAATCAAACCATTCAAAATTAAATTTGCAAAACATGAAAGGGCTTTTTTCAGCAAAGAATAAAATCGCCACAGCGAAACCTAAAAAGAGCAAATCCCGCGAATGGCTGGACGCCATATTATTTGCTGTAATTGCTTCTTCCATAATCAGGGGGCTTCTTTTCTCTGCTTACGCGATCCCGACAGGCTCTATGGAGAGCACCCAATTAGTTGGCGATTACTTGTTTGTTAGTAAACTGGCTTATGGTCCGCGGATGCCTATTACACCTCTATCCATTCCATTTTTAGAATCAACTGTTACTTCTTCTAAAATTAAAACTTATTGGAACGGATTGCAGCTTCCATATTACAGGTTGCCTGGCTTAGGACAAGTTGAAAAGGGCGATGTAGTTGTTTTTAATTATCCCCCGGAAAAGGAAAAGCCAGTGGACATGAGAACGCATTATATTAAACGTTGCCAGGCACTTCCTGGTGATGTTTTATTGATCATCAACTCACGGGTTTATGTTAATGGAATGAAGAATGGCCTTCCAGCAGAAGCACAAACATCTTATATCGTAAAAACCGATGGCGAAAGCCTTAATCCTCAACTACTGAAAGATTTAAAGATCGAAGTTCGTCAACAGTTAAGTCTGATAGATTTTGAGATGATCATTCCGGCGAAGAGTTTAGATGATTTTAAAAACAGGGAAAATATAAGGTCTGTAAAGCCGGTTGTTGCTCTCCGTCAACAAGCCAATAGATCGGTGTTTCCCCAAAGTGATTTGTTTGACTGGACTGAAGACAATTACGGCCCGGTTCGCATTCCAAAAAAAGGATTAACGATCTCCTTAAATGATTCTACAGTAGCTTTATATAAAACTGCGATACAGCTTGACGAACATAATCTCATTACCGGATCTGGTAAAGATTTTTATGTAAACAATAAAAAAGCAAGCACTTATACTTTTCAACAAAATTATTATTGGATGATGGGAGATAACCGCCATAACTCTGAAGATTCAAGATATTGGGGATTTGTTCCGGAAGACCACATTGTCGGCAAAGCGATGATCACTTGGCTAAGCCTGGATGATTCTGAAAATATATTAAATCGTGTAAGATGGAGCAGAATTTTTAAACCTATAAATTGAGTTAAAATATTGTTGGATTTAATTTTAAATTCTGTTTGTAAAACACATTTTTGCAGTTTTTTCTGTCTTATCAGTTTTTTGTTTTAATTATAAACAGGCTACGGGTTTCGTTCAATAACATCACATAATAGTCTGTTCAAAATAATTTCCTTGATTACAAGTGATTTTAAAACTTTTAAGAGTTAATTGTGCTTCTTTCATATATCTTAATGCAATATGAAAGTCTTGATCTTACTGGCTACACTAAAAAAAGAAGGCCTCTCCAATACAGAAACTTTATCTGAATTTTTTGCCGGGCATTTAAAAAATCAGCAAATTGAATGTGAAATTATAAAGCTGGTTAACCAACGCGTTTTAACCGGAAGCTATATTGATATGGGAAACGGGGATGATTGGCCAGTTATTTTGGAAAAGATAAAACATTCTGAAATAATTGTATTTGCTAGCCCGGTTTGGTGGAACAATCATTCATCGGAAATGCAAAAAGTAATTGAACGTCTGGATCACATTCATGACGGTATACTGGAAGGTAAGCCATCCCCTCTTGATGGTAAAGTGGCCGGAATTATTGTAACCGGTGATTCAGACGGTGCACAAACCATTATTGGGAATATAAGCAATTTTCTTAATGCCATAGGAATGGTGCTACCTCCTTATTGTACACTTACTGTACTTTGGGAAGGGCAGGAGAAGGAAACAAAAACTACTGTAGATGAATTAATGAGTAAGTATAAGGAAGATTATACGACTGCAGCAAAAAAGATGGTTGAACAACTTATTAATTATGCTCAGTTACTTAAGCTAGGGTAAATAACCTTTCAAGCTGTGAAAATACTTTGAGCTTTTTTCACCGTTTTTTCCAGATCAATCCCCTTGCCCATCACACCTTTAAATAGATCGCCTTCAACCTTTAAGCGATCAAGGGTATTGAAAATCGTAAAATTGTTCATTTTTAAACCCGGTTTCACTTCATCCCAATGCAAAGGCATGGAAACGGTTGCACCAACTTTTGGTCGCAAAGAATAAGCACCTGCAATAGTTGCCCCCGGCCGGTTCTGTAAAAAGTCAAGGTACATTTTACCTTTACGATTGGCAACCATTCTTTCAAGACTGGTATAATTCGGTAAAGTTTTATGAACAATCTCAACCACAATACGGGCAAACATCTGCGACTGCTCAAAGGTGTACTTAGCTTGAAGTGGGATGTAAATATGTATGCCGGTAGATCCGGAGGTTTTGGGATAACAGGGCACATTAATGGCGTCCAAAACCTTTTTTACTTCGTTTGCAGCTTCAATTACCTGATCAAATGTTTGTTTATCCGGGTCCAGATCGATCACACAATAATCCGGATTGTCAGGAGATTGCACCCTGCTAAACCAGGGGTTCATTTCAATACATCCCAAAGAAGCGGCCCAAAGTAAGGTGGCTTCATCATTGCCAACTAAATACTCCTTCGCCTCTCCATCGCTGGTACTATATGGAAAAGTTTTAGCCCAGCCGGGTGCTTTGCCTTTTACATCTTTCTGGTAAAAACTTTTTGAATGAATCCCACCTGGAAAGCGGTTAAGAGACAATGGTCGGTCTTTTAAATACGGAAGTATATATTCTGCAACCTGATAGTAATAATTAAACAGTTCACGCTTGCTCACCTTATCTTCAGGCCAGTAGATTTTGCTCAGGTTTGTAAATTTAAGTTCATGGCCGCAAACTTTCCGCACCTGGGTTTCATCTTTTGGATTGAGTAAAGTTTTTCGTGTTTTTGATTTGGGCGGGGAGATAGCCGTGTGGTGGTCAGTTGTTTCCACGATCACTTCCTGTAAAATTGCCTGAGTATTTTCTGCTGTTTCCCTTATCACTTCATTCGCTTTTTTATCTTCCCTCATTCCCTGAAAAGATGGATGACGGAAAACCCCATCGGATGTTACTTCGGCAAAAGCTATTTCACAAACTAGCTCAGGTTTTAGCCAGGTAGCTTTTGCCTTTGGCGGATTGGGTCTGAACCGGGAGGCTTTATTCACGTCAGGCAAAATATTAAACGGGCTTTTAACTGTTATTAACGGTTTGAAAAGTGCCATCATCTCTTTTTGCTTCTGGTCAGAAAATCCGGTACCAACTTTACCTACGTATTGAAGCTGATGATTTTCATAAACTCCCAAAAGCAATGAACTAAATTGTTTAACTGTGTCTTCGTTCTTGGTGTAGCCCGCTATGACAACTTCCTGCCTTTTACTTACTTTAATTTTTAACCATTCCCTTGAGCGGGTATTGGCGGAGTATAAACTGGATGCCCTTTTGGCTATAATTCCTTCAAGTTCCATTCTTTCTGCGGCTTTAAAAAAGTCGGTTCCGTTTGCATGGAAAACTTTACTTATCCGGATGGAATCATTATCAGTGGGTAAAACTTTCATTAATATCGCTTTTCTCTGTGTCAGCGGAAGTTCCATTAGGCTTTTCCCATCAAACCACAAAATATCGAAAACGTAAAAAACCAATTCTCCGTCTGCTTCACTTCGCCAGTTTTGCAAGTTTCCAAAATTGGAAATCCCTTTATCATTCATTACCATGATTTCTCCATCAATTACCATGTTGATCTTCCATTTTTTAAGAATTTGGAGGATGGGATAAAATTTTTCATTAAAGCTTTTATTGTTTCTCGATACTAATTCTGCATCGCCGTTATTAACATAAGCCAACGATCTGTATCCGTCCCATTTAACCTCATAAACCCAGTCAGGGTCATCAAAAGGAGTATCTGCAAGCGTAGCTAACATGGGTTTTATTCCGGTTGGGATGGTGGATTTTATAGCTAATTTTAAGAAGGCGGAGACAGCTGTTACAGGCAATTCATCCGTCTGATCTTTAGCAGAATTGCTTTTGGCTAACGTTTTTTTTAAATCTATTTTTTGTTCTTTCCCTGCTTTCCAAACTTTATTACTGGTTTTCTCCATCTCTTCAATTGTTTTTCTGGAGAGAACGGATTTGTCTTTTTTTGTTATGTCCGTAGCAGAAGCAAAATCATCTTTGTGCTTGATCAGAAGCCATCCGTCTTTTCCCATACCCTGAGTTTTAACCAACGCAAATTCGCCTTCTAATTTTTGCCCATATAGTTTAACTTTTAGTGACCCTTCTTTTAATTGTTTGAGGAGATGTTTTTCCTGAGCCCTTTTCCCTTTCAGATTATCAATAGGTTCATAGGTTCCCTCATCCCAAACAATAACGGTTCCGCCACCATATTCGCCTTCAGGTATAATTCCTTCAAAAAGGCGGTAGTCATACGGATGGTCTTCAACCATCACGGCCAACCTTTTAATTTTGGGATCTGTAGACGGGCCTTTCGGAACAGCCCAGCTTTTTAGTACGCCATCCATTTCCAGCCTGAAATCATAATGAAGGCGGCTTGCGTCATGTTTCTGTATTACAAAACGCAGCTTCTCACCATCCGTCCTTTTACCTGATTTTGGTTCAGAAGTTTTTGTAAAATCCCGCTTTTCGGCATATTTTTTTAGGCTCATAAAGTAAAGCTGACGATTGTGCTGAGATAACATATCAACATGCATAATGGTTTAAATTGCGAATAGGTTAATCAGGTATCGAAAATTTGATTAATGAAGTTAAATATTGGCATAGTGCTTGTTTATTGTTGAATAGCTTAAAGAAAAGCTGATCAATAATTAAATTATGAAAAAGTTAAATTTTGCCGCAATTGTAGTTTCTGCATTTGCGATTTTTTTAGGAGTAAATAGTGCCAATGCCCAGACTACAACACAAAGTGATGGCGACTCTAAAGCTGTTCGATTGGGATTTGGAGTTAGTGCTGGTCTTCCAACAAATGATGCTTATAATTTGGCATTGGGTGGTGATATCCGCTTACAAAAGGATTTTTTTAGTAATATTTCCGGGACTTTATCGGCAGGGTACACAAATTTTATGCTGAAGAACGATGCTCAACTTCCTAATGGAAATAAAGGTCGTGGGTACATACCTGTTAAAGCAGGTATTAAGATTTTTCCGGTAGAGCGATTTTACATTTCAGGTGAAGTTGGTGCAGGATTTGGTACAGACAAAGGCCAGGGAACTGCTTTAGTTTACGCCCCGGGAATCGGAATTGGAACCAATACCGGTTTTGACCTCGGTTTACGGTATGAAGGTTTTACTCAGAACGGAAATAATCTTGATCAAGTAGCGTTAAGAGTTGCTTATGGTTTCAGATTAAAATAATTAATTACACGATGTCCATAAAAGTCTTGCTTTTTTTAAAAGCAGGGCTTTTTTGTTGTCAATCACCATATAAAAAACGATATTTATCATCTAAAAAACCATATGAAATATTTAACAGTATTATCAGCGATAAGCATTTCCCTTGCATTGTTAACAGCTTGCAATCAGACTTCCAATAATACGGCTAATGTTAAAGACTCTGTATCTTCAGATTCAACAAAGGTTAATTTGGTTACAATGAAAGATGACCAAATCAATTCAACTTACAAAAGCTATACAGATTTAAAGAACGCTTTAGTTTCTGCTAATGTAAAAAATGCACAAAAGGCATCGTTGTTATTAAGTGAAACACTAACAAATATAAAAGGATGCGGTAATACGGCTTTAATTGCCAAGGAAATCTCTAATTCTACAGATATCAAAGAACAGAGAAAATCTTTTATTCCTCTAAGTTCTGATTTAATCGCGTTAATGAAAAATGCTGAAGTAGAAAAAGGGGAATTATATGTTCAGTATTGTCCGATGGCAAATTCTGGAAAAGGAGCTTTTTGGATGGCTTCCACCAAGGCTATTAATAATCCTTATTATGGTGAAGAGATGCTAAATTGCGGAGAAACTAAAGAAACAATTACAACAACGAAGTAAACAAAGGTTTATGAAACTTTTTTGATAGAAAGGTAACTTTATCTGATTAAGTAACAAATAATTAAAAATGCTTGTTATTTATTAACCCGTTAAGGGAATGATTTAGTTAATTTTGTTTCATAAGAAAAACTATATGTTAGAGAAAGCTACTTTAAAATTAGGTGAAACTACTTTTGATCTTCCCATCGTTATAGGTACGGAAAATGAAAAAGCCATAGATATTTCAAAATTGCGTGACGTTAGCGGATACATAACTTTGGACTCTGGATACAAAAATACCGGTGCTACAAAAAGTGCGATTACGTATTTGGATGGCGAACTAGGTATCTTAAAATATAGAGGTTATCCCATTGAACAGTTAGCTGAAAAATCTACTTTTTTAGAAGTTGCTTTTCTTTTAATTTACGGAGATCTTCCCAAAAAAGAGGAGTTGGACAAGTTCCAGGCAGATATATCCAGACATACTTTAATACATGAGGATATGAAGAAGTTTTTTGATGGTTTTCCATCAAAATCCCACCCAATGGGCCAGCTATCTTCATTGGTTGTTTCATTATCTTCATTTTACCCTGAGTCTTTAAGTGCCAGGCAGACGGATGAGGAGAAAAATTTAACCATTATTAAACTGCTGGCAAAAATGGCCACCGTAGTTTCATGGATCTATAAAAAGTCAATTGGGCATCCAATCATTTATCCGCAAAATAAGTACGATTACGTTACTAATTTTTTGAACATGACCTTTGGTCAACGTACCGAGGAAATAGAAATTGATCCGGTTGTTGTAAGCGCCATGAACACACTGTTGATCCTTCACGCTGATCACGAACAAAATTGCTCCACGTCTACAGTCCGAATGGTGGGATCATCTGATTGTAACTTATATGCTTCCATTGCAGCAGGTATCTCAGCACTTTGGGGACCCTTGCATGGTGGAGCAAACCAGGCTGTAATAGAAATGCTCGAAAAAATTAAGGATGATGGCGGTGATACGGAAAAATGGATTAAAAAAGCGAAAGATAAAGATGACGACTTTCGGCTGATGGGTTTTGGCCATCGGGTTTACAAAAATTTTGATCCCCGTGCAAAGATCATTAAAAAAGCTTGCGATGACGTTCTGAACAAATTGGGAATCAGTGACCCGGTGTTAGATATCGCGAAGAAATTGGAAGAAGCAGCATTGCATGATCCTTATTTTGTAGAACGGAAATTGTATCCGAACGTAGACTTTTATTCAGGGATAATTTACCGTGCACTGGGGTTTCCAACGGACATGTTTACCGTTCTTTTTGCTTTGGGACGTTTGCCCGGCTGGATCGCACAATGGAAAGAAATGCGGGAAAATAAAGAACCAATAGGTCGCCCTCGTCAAATATATATTGGTGAAGTTAACAGGGATTTTTCAGAAATTCAGAATCGAAAATAACGGATAAATACCAGCGAAAAAAACCATCATTTTATGCTGTAATAAATACAATTGAGCCTAGAATTATACTGCAAATTGAAAATGCAACGAAATACAATAGACTCAGGCTAATCATTTTTCTGATAGTTACCCATCTTTTCCGTTGGAAAAAAATTCTTAAGGCTTTATATATGTACCAGAGTACAGCGAAGAAAACCCCAAAATATAAAAAATCAATCATGGCTTGCGGCAAAAATAAAGTGATCACGTTTATTACGGTATCCAGAATAAAATAAGCAGTAAATAAGTGAATGGTGAATACCAAGTGCTCAACATAATATCTTTTATTTTTTCTAAAATTAATCATTACAAAAAAAGCAAAGACAGGCATCAATAAGAAGAATAATTTTGATTTATACTTTTCTGCAAGATTTACCAGATCAGTATTGGTTCCA
>JACMND010000166.1 GCA_014378705.1 Pedobacter sp.
AAAAAAATTTGATTGGTATGCTTTGCTATGGTTTTGGAAAGATCCTTTGATTGTTGTGAATTAATAAAAAATGGTGGGTTTGAAACGATCAGGTCATATTTTTTATTAGGAAATTTTTTAAAATACTCTTTATAAGATGAATGAAAAATCTGTAATTGTAAGCTAAATGCTGAGTTTTTAAAGTTTGTTCCAGCCATTAATGCAGCTTCTTTGTCAATCTCAACGGCATCAATTTTTGCTTTGGGAAAACGTTGGGCCAACATTAAAGAGATAACACCCGTGCCAGTTCCTATATCAAGAATTCTTGAGCTTTTATCCGTTTCAGCTAAAGCCCCCAGTAATACCCCATCGGTGTTTACCTTCATGGCACATCCTCTTTGATCTACAGAAAACCGTTTGAAAAAGAAAATATCGTTTTGTTTTGTGATCAAGGGGGAAAGATTTAATAATAAAAAATTAAAGAATGTGTCGTCAACAAATCAGGATTAATAATTTTACATACATACTTCATGCAGACATTTAATTTAATACAATTGTAGCGGCGCTTCGTTACAGCGGCGAAAATATGAAAACCGGCAAAAAGAATCTATTTATAATCCTCATATCTTATTTATCGTTTATCAGTTTGGGGCTTCCCGATGGATTACTTGGCGTTTCATGGCCTTATATAAGCGCCAGACATCAGGTTTCTTTAGATTCTCTGGGCATTTTGTTGATCAGTTTTGTAGCGGGTTACCTTTTAACAAGTACAACAAGCGGTAAACTACTTACAAAAATATCATTGGGTTTGTTACTCACGCTTAGCTGCTGTGTTACGGGTGTCAGTTTATTAGCATTTGCTTTTTCAGATTATTGGTTCCTGATCATTGTTGCTTCTTTTTTTCTTGGTTCCGGAGGCGGTGCGATAGATACATCAATTAATACCTTTGCCTCATCCAGATTCAGCGCAAGCGTAATCAACTGGTTACATGCCTTTTATGGAATCGGTGCTACATCAGGTCCTTTTATCATAACCTGGATGCTTGTTATGGACAATGGTTGGTATAACGGATATATTGTGGTAGCAATTGTTCAGCTAACACTGTCGTTAATTTTTATAATGACCTTGAAATTTTGGAAAGTCACCTCTGATTCTCAGGAACCAACGCAACTTACAGGCTCATTTGCTGAATCGATACGCCTGCCATTTGTTTGGATTACCATTTTTATTTTTTTTCTGTATTCCGGACTTGAAATAGGTGTCGGCCAGTGGCTCTTTACCATCCTTACAGAATCAAGAAATATAGCTGCAGCTCAAGCCGGCTTATGGACAAGTGCATACTGGGGAAGTTTAACCCTGGGAAGGATTATTTTCGGTTTTATTTTAACCCGTCTTCCGGTTCATGGAGTTATAATTGGGGCTCTGATAGGTGTTGTTACCGGATCATTTCTTTTATTGCTAAATGCCGGTAATCACATCAGCCTTACGGCGATTATCCTGATTGGCTTTAGCAACGCACCTGTATTTCCTTGTCTGATTTCTGTTACACCAAAAAGGGTTGGTTTGAAACATACGGCCAACATAATCGGTTTTCAAATCTCAGCCGCAATGGTAGGAGGAGCTTTACTCCCGGCATTAGCGGGCTTATTAACCGATTATTTTGGTTGGGAAGTTATTCCAATAACTTATTTTATTGAAGCCGTTTTTTTGCTTTTGCTCTATTTATTATCTTCGTCAAAGTACCGCAAAGTAGAAATAAGTGCCATGTGATATTCCATTTATCTTTAAAGCCCTTTCCTGTTGTAAAGGAAAGGGCTTTAAAACTTGTAAAGCAAATTGGTACGTATCCTTTACCTAAAGTTTATATTGTTTTAGGTTTTTGATGGGCCGCTCATCTCTGGTTTTAATATCACTTTAGTATATCCATTCTCACGTTTATCAAAACGTTTATAGGCATCAGGTGCCTCTTCCAAAGAAATTTCATGTGAGATAATGGATGAAGGATGTGCTTTTCCAATAGAAATCAGGGTGCAAAGCTGTCGGTTATACGATTTTACGTTCGCCTGGCCGGTAGCTATTCGCTGACCTTTCATCCAAAACTGACCGAAATCGAAATCCATATGTCCTTTCTTCTGTAGTTCATCTTTGGATTTAGGATCTTCCGGCACATAAACACCTACCACTCCTATAGAACCCGTAGCTTTTACAGCCTGAACCAACTCATTCATAATTATATTGGAATGTTCCACCCCATGTTTATCGCAACATTGATAGCCTACACATTCGCAACCTTTATCTGCACCCAATCCTTTGGTAAGCTCCAATATTTGATCTAAAGCGGGGCTTTTAGAAAAATCAACAGGAATAGCTCCCAATTCTTCGGCAAGTTTTAACCTGTCGGGTTTATCATCCACAACCATGATCATGCCTGCACCTTTAATGTCTGCAGAATGAGCAGCCATAAGTCCAACGGGACCGGCTCCATAAATAACTACAGAATCTCCCGGCTGCACATTGGCCAATTCGGTTGCATGATATCCTGTTGGAAATATATCAGAAAGCATCACATAATCATTCTCCTTTTCTTCTGCATCTTCAGGTAACTTCAGGCAGTTAAAATCACCGAAAGGAACCCTCAGATACTCTGCCTGCCCCCCGCTATAAGGTCCCATACCGGCAAATCCGTAAGCTGCACCAGCAAATCCCGGATTCAATGTTAAGCAATATCCTGTATAGCCGCTTTCACAGTTTTTACAATGGCCACAACCAATATTAAACGGAAGGCACACCATATCACCTACTTTAATTTGAGTTACTGATTTGCCGACTTCTACGACTTTACCCATGTTTTCATGGCCAAGAATTTTTCCTGATTCCATATTCGTTCTTCCTTCGTACATGTGCAAATCAGAACCACAAATATTAGTTGTGGTGATTTTAACCAGTACATCCGTGGGTTGCTCAATCTCTGCGTCGGGCATTTCTGAGACCCTTACATCAAAAGGGCCATAATAAACAAGTGCTTTCATAAGATAAAAATTAGTGGTTTATAGATGTTTTAATTACTTAAATCCAACACTTCGTAATTTTTATTGTTTTTGATTCGGGTTAACTAATTCATCATATTTATTCATAAAAAATTTATCAATTTGCGAATCGTTACGCTTGAAATGACCATTAGCTATATCGCATTAACGATTGTAAACAGGTGGGTTGTTTGAACTTTATACTTTTGCTATACCTTTAAATCATATGCATAACAATAAAAATCTTTGGGTACTGGTTCTTATAATGGTAATTAATGCCCTTGGTTTTGGCATCATTGTTCCACTAATTTATCCGTTTACCAAGCAATTCGGCATTAACGCACATACGCTCGGATTACTTATTGCCTCGTTTTCAATCGCTCAGTTTATCGCCACACCAATTCTAGGAGGTTTATCAGATAAATATGGACGTAAGCCTATCTTAATCATCTGCTTAATCGGCACCACGCTCTCGTTTATTCTTTTCGCAGGAGCAAAAACAGCCGTCATGTTATTTGCAGCCAGGATTTTAGACGGCATTACAGGGGGAAACATATCTGTGGCCCAGGCGGTAATTTCTGATTCAACTACTGCCGAAGAACGAACCAAAGCTTTCGGTTACTTAGGAGCATCTTTTGGAGTAGGCTTCATTCTCGGGCCGCTGCTTGGAGGTGTATTGAGCGAAGTGAGTTTGTCTGCACCTTTTTACTTTTCTGCCGGACTTGCGTTTATAGGTGCTATAGTAACTTACTACTTCCTTAAAGAAACCAACATAAATAAAGAAATCCATCAAAATACAAAAAGGCAGTTATTTGATTTTTCAGTTCCTTTTAAATCCATCCGCCGGCCAATTGTTGGCCTGGCAATATTAATTGGATTTTTAATGGCTATTGCTCAATTTAGTATGATCATTGGTTTTCAAACATTCAATGTCGACGTTTTAAAACTATCACCTTTGTATATCGGATTATTTTTTACCGGTTTTGGAGCCGTTGGCATCATCATGCAATTATTAGGCTTACCATGGTTACTTAAAAAAATAAAAGTGAAGGCATTGATACTCATTTTTTCGCTTTCAGTAACAGCGGTTGCCCTATTTGCTGCTGGTTTTACACATTCGTTTGTTCCTTTTGCTATCTTTCTTATGTTGTACGGATTATTTAATGCTTTACGCGATCCGATGTTAAACTCCATTATTACTGAAAATATACAGGAAGACGAACACGGATATATTTTAGGAATTAACCAGTCTTACATATCAATCGGGCAAATAATTGGGCCGTTAATTGCCGGATTTATTTCATTTTACTCAATCAATTATATCTTTATCGCAGCAGGAACATTCATTTTTATAGCCTTGCCAATTTCATTGCAATTACATCATCAGCTAGCAGTTAAAAAGCTTCAAAATGAATAACCACTATTTCAGCTTTAACCAGATCCTGTCGGTAACCATGATCTTGTTCGCCATTATTGATATACTCGGCTCTATCCCGGTTGTAATATCCTTAAGAAGAAAAGCCGGTCATATCCAGTCAGAAAAAGCCTCTGTTGTTGCGCTTATCATTATGATCTTGTTTCTATTCGCCGGCGAAGCGCTTCTTAAAATCATCGGAATTGATATCTCCTCCTTTGCCATTGCCGGTTCCATCGTCATATTTATCATCGCTATGGAAATGGTATTGGGTTTTGACCTTTTTAAAGAAGAAGTTTCAGAAAGCCTGTCAATAATTCCGCTTGCATTTCCTTTAATTGCCGGTTCCGGTACATTGACCACGCTCCTATCCCTTAAATCTGAATACGCCACACAAAACATAATTATTGGCATTATCGTAAATATGATATTCGTTTACGTCGTATTAAAAAACACGCTACGCCTCGAAAAATTGTTCGGCACTACCGGATTAAATATTTTAAGAAAAGCTTTCGGGATAATTCTGCTGGCTATCGCCATAAAGTTATTTAGGAACAATACCGGACTTTAATATGCCAAGCTATTTGCATTTTAAATTAACAATCCGGAATTGAAATTATTTAATCAGCCTGGCTACAAACATCGTATCTGCCTTGTATTCGTAACCCTTCAAAACTTCAATTGCCTCCAATTTCATATTTAATTTAGAAACTAAATAATTAACAACATCTTCATTCTCTTCCTTAAAAACACTACAGGTTATGTATATAAGTGGTTTACCCGGTTTTAAATACTTGATTACATTGCAGGCGATGCTTTTTTGAAGGTTATGAAAGCCTTTTATTTTATATTCTTCAAACTGGCTAATCATTTCAGGCGTTCGCCCCCATGTGCCTGAACCACTGCAGGGTGCGTCCAGAATAATCCCATCAAAACTATAGCTGTGCAGTTCAGGATCCGCATTTTTAGTAAGATCCAAAAGTTTCTTTTGGTAGGTCCTTAAACCAGCCCTGATAAATCGTTCGTCGAGGTTATTCAATACGCTTTCGCGGATATCTGAAACCACCAGTTTAATGTCGGGTTCCTGACTAAACAATAACAATGATTTTCCGCCAGAAGCGGCACAGGCATCCCACCAACTTTCGTAGCGGTTGGGTTTATAAAAAGCCAGAGTTTGCTGCGAAGAAAGGTCCTGTATTTCAAAAGGAGGAGTTTTAATTACCCCAGAATCAAAGTCCGAAAAAATTGAGTCAAGCTTGGTACCATTAGGCAAAGCAAGCGTAAGCTTGTTTAATTCTTGATATTGCACAGCGGCCTCTTCCAAAACGGTCTTCACTAATTTTTCCTTCCCGGGGTGAATTCGGATATAGAGATCAGGTTGGCTAAAAAAAGAATGTGAAAATTTTAAGGCATCTATTCCGGCAGAAAAATGGTCTACAAACGGAAATACATCCTCAGTTTTAAATCCGTATTCGGACTCCAAAAAAGCAATTTTATCCTTTACAGTGTGGCTAATTTTCTCATCTAAACCAGGCCTGAAATAGTTTAAAAACGGATCAGAAACTATATTGCATAAAAACATTGCTATAAACAAACGATCCTCTATCGCTAAATTAGCAAGCGCCAGCCCCAGGCGGAAATAGTTGTAAATAAGTTTTGAAGCAATGCGCCTGTCATTAGCGCCCATTTGCTTATTTTTTTTAAAAAACGAAGGTAAAAATTTGCTTAGAGGCGTATCATTGGTATACGCTTCTAGTATCCTTTTAAACGTTTTTAATTGCTGCTCTTCCCTCATTCCTCAACTTTCAGTTCAAAACCCTGATATTTCAGAATCATCAACTCAGAATTTAAATACCCCGAATTTGCCACCTTTACAAATTGAAAACGGTTATGCAAACCTTTATATTTTGAGTTACTCATGTATCTCGCATATTGGCTTCCATATTGGGCCAATAACTTCCCGAAATAAAAACCTGTATCAAAACCTTTAAACGCAAACTCTTTGGGTTCAAGACCATATTCGTCCCGGTATCTGGAAACAAACTGCTTTACATTGCCAGCTTTATAATCAATAAAATAAGAAGAAGTTATCCTTGTGTTTAGCCCCTGCATTTTTTCGGAGTTTAGAAATTGGGCCTTGGCCCAGTTGGGATGACCGAAAACTTCGATCTGAATACCGCCCTGGCTCAATTTGTACAAACGGTCTATGCTTGGAAGAATAAAATCACGGTCAGTTGAAACAATAATTACAAGGTTTACCTTATCAGCAGACAAATAATTTTCAAGACCAATCGCGTTGGTTTTTTCGTTAATAACAAATCTATTTTTTGAAAACTGATTTAGGTAGTTTTTAAACGGATCTGCGTATTTTTTATCATCGTTACTTAAGGTGTTAATCAGAATTAAATTAACCTTATCTGGTTTGTAGTTCCGGTTTATGTAATCGGCTATCTTACCGGCATGCTGGTCAATGGTGTTTGTTATCGTTACTAAATTGGGATTCGCGAACTGCCTGGGGTCGGCTGCCGCAAGTGGCGACACCTCAAGTTTTTCCTTAAGATCGGCAAACTCACTAAAAGTTTTAATTGACTCGGGGAAAATAGGTCCAATGATCAGGTCGTTGTTCAATACAGATTGAGCCCTGGCTAAATTAACAATCTGCAATTCATTCTCACGGGAATCAAAAACCTGCAGTTTAAAATTGGTACCCTCCAGAGACAAAGAATCTAACGCAAGTTTTAAACCCTGGTAAAAATCAATAGCCAGCGCCGACTTGCTGATTTCAGTTGCCGAAGCATTAGCCGGATTTACTTTATCCAAGTTAAAAGGAAGTATTAAGGCCATAGACCTCACCGTTATAGCGGGCAGTTCTTTTGAGACGGGCTGTTTTTTAACTTGCCCTTTCTCCGGGGCACTTTCAGGAACCGGTAATATCCTTTTAGAACATGAACTGAAGAAGATAACGAGTAGAACTACAAAAACCCTATTCCCATTCAATTGTAGCAGGCGGTTTGGAACTAATATCATACACAACTCTGTTAATTCCTTTAACTTTATTAATAATTTCATTGGATATCTTCGCAAGCAATTCATAAGGAAGATGACTCCAATCGGCAGTCATTCCATCCACAGAACCAACTGCTCTTAAACAAATCACCTGCTCATAAGTTCTTTCATCACCCATAACACCTACAGACTGAACGGGAAGAAAAATAGCGCCGGCCTGCCATACTTTATCATACCAGCCTGAACTTTTAAGATTCTGAATATAAATAGCATCGGCTTCCTGAAGTATGGCAACTTTCTCGGGAGTAATATCATCTAAAATGCGGATAGCTAAACCCGGGCCCGGAAAAGGATGCCTTCCCAATATTACTGGATCTATACCCAAAGCTTTACCAACCCTTCTCACTTCATCCTTAAATAAAGTATTTAACGGCTCTACAACTTTTAACTTCATAAAATCAGGCAGACCTCCAACGTTATGATGGGATTTAATGGTGGCGGAAGGCCCGTTAACAGAAACTGATTCAATCACATCCGGATAAATCGTGCCCTGCCCAAGCCATTTTACATCCTGCACTTCATGCGCCGCGTCATCAAACACTTCAATAAAAACCCTTCCGATTGCTTTTCTTTTTAATTCAGGATCTTTAATACCTGCTAATTGAGTTAAAAAGCGTTGCTTGGCATTTACGCCCCGTACATTTAAGCCCATGTGTTTATATGATTCCAGAACCTGTTCATATTCATCTTTTCTCAAAAGCCCGTTGTCTACAAATACGCAATGCAGGTTTTTACCGATTGAACGGTGAAGCAGTACCGCAGCAACTGATGAATCAACCCCGCCCGAAAGGCCAAGTATTACTTTATCATTCTGAAGGGTTGCCTTTAAAGTTTCAATGGTCGTTTCAATAAAAGCGTCAGCCGTCCAGTCTTGAGAACAACCGCATATATCAACCAAAAAATTTTCAAGAAGTTGTTTGCCGTCTGTGCTGTGCGTTACTTCCGGATGAAACTGAATTCCGTAAACCTGTGTATTTTCAATCTGATAAGCTGCTATCTTTACACTCTCTGTACTGGCTATAGTCTGAAAGTTTTCAGGAACCCCGGCTATGGTATCTCCGTGTGACATCCACACCTGCGAATTAGCCGAAATATTTTTCATCAACGGGTTCG
Source organism: Pedobacter sp. (assembly GCA_014378705.1). Classification (GTDB taxonomy): domain Bacteria; phylum Bacteroidota; class Bacteroidia; order Sphingobacteriales; family Sphingobacteriaceae; genus Daejeonella. Next base: position 8,600 of record JACMND010000166.1, read on the forward strand.
CATTAGCTATAAAATCCAGGTTCGCACGGCCGTACTCCCTCGTAGAGGAAGGCCTAACTTCACCACCGGATTTTTGAGCAATATATTGGGCGCCGTAGCAAATCCCCAGAATAGGGAATCTCTCCTGCAACATCGCGAAATCAATTTGGGGTGCATCAATTTGTCGTACAGAAAATGGGCTTCCAGAAAATATAATTCCTTTTACATACTGATCAAAATCAGGGAGATGATGGAAGGGATGTATTTCGCAAAACACGTTTAGTTCCCGTATCCTGCGTGCTATTAACTGTGTGTATTGTGACCCAAAGTCAAGAATAATTATTTTTTCTTGCATGGGCGAAGATAGCAAAATTGATATAGCTGATAAAACGATATTGGACCTGACCGTATTTTAAGGTAAGAATTTATAACTTTTTAATTTTATAAGCGTTATAAATATAATTTTACGAACAATACTATATTCTTACGATAAATGGTCGGGTGGCCGAGTGGTTAGGCGAAGACCCTGCAAGGTCTTCTACAGGTTGGTTCGAACCCCCTTCCGACCTCGATAATTAAAGTGCAGGCTTTACCTGCACTTTTTTTATTATTTTAAAATCAAAAACATATTTTGAAGTTTTATGAAAGCTTATTTTGTTGCCCCTCTGTTTGAATTTGTTGTTCTGTTTTCGGCCTGTGCCGATAACAGACGTGATACGGGTGTAGAAAATCAACAAAATGATATAGCCATACCTACTGCAGTTATCAAACAGGAACCCTTAGTTTTTAAAGATTCTCAAATTAATACGGGTGATGTAAAACCTGTAGAACTCTTAAGTTATGCCATCAGTTTGCTGGGTACTTCCTATAAGTACGCGTCTATTGATCCAAAGCAAGGTTTAGATTGTTCCGGTTTTATAACATATGTGTTTAATCATTTTGGGATTGCAGTTCCGCGGTCATCCAAAGATTTTACAAATGTTAATCAGGAAATTAATTTAAGAAATTCTAAACCGGGTGATTTAATTTTGTTTACGGGTACTGACAGCACTTTGCGTGATGTTGGGCACATGGGAATTATATCAATAAACGACGGCAGAAACGTTCATTTTATTCATTCTACTTCAGGGAAAGCATACGGTGTTACTGTTACCCCTTTAAATAAATATTATCAGGGAAGATATGTTAAAACCATCCGGGTGTTTAAATCAAATGATTAAATCCTGTTTAAATGCGATTATATAATTCCATAAAGCGATCCACCCTTTTTGCCTAAAGCATCTACCCTTTTCTCAACCTGTTCATCTTTAACTAAAATTGGTGCGTGGTGCGGCTTGATTCGGGCGTCAATTATTAACGGCCCTTTGCAGCCCCAGTGTTTATTCTGTGTAAAGCTATTTATCCCATGGACATCATGTGATGGGTTACTTCTTGTAAAAGTTACCCAAACAAAATTGTTGATAGTTTTGGATGTAAATTCAGCATTGTCGCATAAAACCATCATGACTAAACCATCCAGGTTATAAACTTTTAAATGCTCATTTAGAGTTTCAATATTTATAAAGGCGTTTTCCTTATTGAGATATTCCTGACCATCAACAGCAATAATCCCGGGTAAAACCATTTTAAAATGAAACCCTTTCGGCATTGAAAAAGACGCGGGCATTTCTTTCCATAAGTCACGCTTTTTATTCCCAGCAGCAGCGATAACCAATTTTGAGCCCGAATTAATTTCAGAACCGCTGTAATCAAGCGTATCAATAGTTGTATTGGTGTAAAAATGAAGATCTGATTTAAGATCAACACGCTCCAGGATATGGGTTAAAAAATCATCTATATGATGTGTAGATAGTTTTGGGTTATCCTCTTTAGAACTTATAAAGAGATATTTGGCAAGACTAAGCTGACTCTTTCCAAGAATGTGGTTAGCGATTGTCAAAATCTCCTGCGGCTTTCGTTCATTTAAGTACGGTGTATATCGTTCACTGCCAATGGCGAAAAGCAGTGGGTGAACACCGGCGGCATCAACGGCGTTAACTTCATGCAAACCGGGAATTTCTTTCGGGATAGCAGCACCGGTAATGTCATGAATTAAAGCACCGAAACTGGTATCTTCCTGCGGAGGGCGGCCAACAACTGTAAAAGACCAGATGGCATTTTTGCGGTGATATACCCGGCTTACTTTCATAAGCGGAAAAGGATGCTTTAAACTGTAATATCCCAAATGATCTCCAAAAGGTCCTTCCGGTTTATTATCATGTGGATCAACCGTACCTGTAATTACAAAATCCGCATCAGAAGAGATGCAAAAACCCTGATCATCGTAAAAATAACGGAAACGGCGGTTGGCTAAAGCGCCGGCAAACGTCATTTCTGATAAACCTTCCGGCAAAGGCATCACCGCGGCTAAGGCGTGCGATGGTGGTCCGCCGACAAAAATGCTTACTTTTAATGGAATGCCTTTCGCGTTCGCCTTGGTTTGATGCACTCCGATCCCCCGGTGTAGCTGATAATGCAACCCAATTTCTTTATCCTGAATGTATTCGTTTCCCCCCATCTGAATCCGGTACATTCCTAAATTGGCATTCATAATTCCTGGTTTTTCAACATCTTCGGTGTAAACCTGGGGCATGGTTACAAAGGGTCCTCCGTCCAGCGGCCAGTTTATAATCTGCGGAATTTTGCTGATCTGTGTCTGCCCAAATTTAACCGGGGCGTTAAAACTGGTTTTCCATGGCAGGGCAGAAAAAGCCGTCATGGCAGCTGAACTATATTTAAGCGGGTTTTTTAATGCTTTTAACGGATCTGACTTTAGATCAACCAGCATTTTTATTTTATCAAGTGTGTCTCTGAAAATAAATTTTGACCGGCTAAGCGTTCCGAAAAGATTAGAAACAGCCGGGAAATTACTGTCCTTAATGTTTTCGAAAAAAATTGCCGGACCGCCGTTCTCAAATACCCTTAAATGGATCGCTGCCATCTCAAGATACGGATCAACCTGAGTTTTAATCCGTATTAAATGGCCATGCTTTTCAAGATCAGTAATACAAGAAGCCAAACTGTTATAACCCATTTTTATCTATTAAAAATGGTAAGATATAAGATTAACAAACAAAGAACAAGAAGGAAAGCAAGAGTTTTATCAAAATAATCTCATTTGATTGAAGGGTTTATTGCCTGCACAATATTTACCAATTATTTTTAGAAAAGATGGTTTTGAGGTACTATCATTGGTAGTCCCGCTATCCGCTGTAGTCCTGCTTAATAAGCGGCCTGCCGCTGTTATCGGGTTTATTTTACGCGGGTTTTTCGTTTTACACAATTTAAGCCCTTAGCTAATTAGCGAATGGATGGTGGCATTTTACCAAAAATTAATCTTTAAAATCTTTAATTATTTCATTTTTAGATCACGGGTAAAGCCCGCAAAGACAATTAAATAATAATTAATCAGAAAAATGATCAGGTTTGTATAACTCCTACATTAAATACTTTCTCAATCGGCGACTGATTTGCGGCTTCAATCCCCGTAGATATAATTTTACGGGTTTCCAGTGGATCAATGATCCCATCAACCCATAAATGAGAGGCTGCGTAATAAGGCGTGGTTTGGCTGTTATATCTGTCGGTTATTTCTTTTAAAAGCTCATCTTCTTTTTCTTGCGTAATCACTTCTCCTTTAGCTTTTAGTGAAGCCTCTTTCATTTGCAAAATTACTTTGGCAGCTTGCGTACCGCCCATTACCGCGATTTTTGCGGATGGCCAGGCAAAAATCAGCCTCGGATCATAAGCCTTCCCGCACATGGCATAATTACCTGCACCGTACGAATTTCCAATAACGATGGTAAATTTAGGAACTACCGAGTTCGCTACGGCGTTAACCATTTTTGCTCCGTCTTTAATTATTCCACCCTGCTCTGATCTGCTGCCAACCATAAACCCGGTTACATCCTGGAGAAATACCAACGGGATTTTTTTTTGATTGCAATTCATGATAAAGCGGGTGGCCTTATCTGCTGAATCTGAATAAATTACCCCACCAAATTGCATCTCACCCTTTTTGCTCTTCACCACCTTGCGCTGGTTGGCCACAATTCCAACCGCCCAGCCGTCTATCCGGCCTAAGCCGCAAATAATACTTTGCCCAAAGAGTTTCTTATACTCCTCAAAATCTGAATCATCTACCAACCTGTGAATAATTTCAAGCATATCGTAAGGCTTTTCGCGATTTAGCGGCAAAATGCCATAGATCTCGTTTTCATCTTTTTGAGGCTTAGACGGTTTAATACGGTTAAATCCGGCTTGCTTTGGGGCACCGATCATACCCATAATTTTTTTAATAGAATCCAGGCAAGCCTGGTCATTCGGGTGCTTATAATCCGTAACGCCAGAAATTTCTGAATGAGTGGTTGCGCCGCCTAAAGTTTCGTTATCAATCTCTTCGCCTATAGCGGATTTTACCAGATAACTTCCGGCCAGAAAAACAGAGCCTGTTCTATCTACAATCATCGCTTCATCGCTCATGATCGGCAGATCCGCCCCGCCTGCAACACAAGAACCCATAATGGCAGAAATCTGTACAATTCCGCTACTGCTCATAATTGCGTTATTGCGAAAAATCCTCCCAAAATGTTCTTTATCCGGAAATATCTCATCCTGCATGGGTAAAAACACACCGGCTGAATCAACCAGGTAAATAACCGGCAAACGGTTTTCCATGGCTATTTCCTGAGCCCTCAGATTTTTTTTCGCTGTCATCGGGAACCAGGCCCCCGCTTTTACAGTTGCATCGTTTGCCACGATGACGCATTGGCGACCGGAAACATACCCGATTCCGGTTACAACTCCCGCAGAAGGACAGCCGCCAACTTCCTGGTACATATCTTCTGCGGCAAAAGCGCCAATTTCAAGCCAGTAAGTATTCTCGTCAAGTAAATAATCTACCCTTTCCCTGGCGAGCATTTTGCCTTTTTCCTTTTGCTTTGCAGCGGCTTTTTCTCCCCCACCGGCGTATATTTTTTTTAACCGGTTTTTAACCTGGTAGAGCAGTTGCTTGTTAACATCTTCGTTTTTATTAAACTCCAAATTCATGGCAGCAAGTTAACTGTAAAACTCAATAACGTAAGGTCTGATTGTTTATAATAAATCTCATTTAATCTATTCATTCCTATCCTATCGGTTCCATATTCCACTTCAAAACGCTGCATTTTACTGATCGTACTAAAAAAGAAACCTTTAAGCACATGTTTCTCGTATAACCGAGCATTATTAAAAATATATTAACGCTTTTCAAACATGAAGAAAAAAATTCTGGTGATCGAAGACGAGAACCTGATGAACAGAACAATCGAATTTCAGTTAAAAAAAGACGGTTATGAAGTTGACACAGCACTTGACGGAAAGACAGGTATTGCCAAGGTGGAAGCCAACCACTATGATTTGATTATACTTGATATCATGTTGCCTTATGTTAACGGCCTTGAAATACTGGCCAAAATAAAGCAGAATGACAGCAGAAAATACATACCGGTAATCATTATTTCTGCTACAGGCCTTGAAGACACCGTTTTAGAAGGCTTTAAACTTGGGGCAAATGACTTTATATCCAAGCCGTTTATTCTGCCTGAATTTTCTATCCGTGTCCGGAGATTGTTATTAGCCAGTTAACCTGAAAGATGGAAAAGTTATACTTTTTATTGCCGGACTTACTGCGGAATTTCTATGAAGATAGATTTACAAATTATCCGCTGCTTATTAAAGTGGCCTATATCGGGATCATTGTTTCATTTTTAATTACTCTTACCTGCTACTTAATTATCTTTTTTCGTCGTGTACGTCAATCCTACATGAAAGCTCGCATAGAAGGCTGGAAAGATGAAATTGATCAGGTGCTTACCACGTCTATAATTACATTTAATAGTGAAGATTATGTAGAAGAGGACGTTAAACAGATTGTAAATCAATTAAAAAAACTTCCCCTGCACAAGTATATGGTCAGGCAAATGCTTATTAATGAACTGATCATACTCCATAAAAACTTCTCCGGCAAGGTTAACACGCTGATAAGTACAATTTATGTGTGGCTTAAACTTGAAAATCACTCCAAGAAAAAACTTAACAGTTGGCACTGGTATAAAAAAGCGCAAGGCATTGAAGAACTTTCTGAACTGGGTATTGAAAGCATAGCTGAAGAATTACTGCTCTATGTTAACAGCAAGAATATTACGTTGCGGATGCAGGCTCAAAGCGGATATCTTCAGTTAAGCAAAACAGATCCTTTTATGTTTCTTGATTATACAAATCAGAATATCCTGCCATGGCACCAAATAAATCTGATGGATGTTTTAAATCGCCGGAAGGACATTAATTTACCGCTTTTTTCCAGATGGTTTAGCTCTTCAAACAACTCAACTGTTATTTTTTGTATCAGGTTGGTTGTCCGCTTCCACCAAATGGAATCTGTTAAAGAACTGATGAGCTTGTTTAAACACCCCAGCGAAGAGGTAAGAAAAGAAATGATAATTGCCATTGGCGAGCTAAGTCTGGTTGATATAGAGCATCATTTAACAACAAACTTCAACAACGAAAGCCATAGTTGTCAGATAGAAATTATCAGAACTGTGGGTAAAATCGCTTCGGGTACCGAATTGCCATTTTTAAAGAGAATGATTTTCAGTCCGGATTTTGAACTCCGCTTTGAAGCCGCTAAATCCCTGCAAAAACATGGGGAACCGGGCGAAACTATTTTATACACTTTGTTGGATTCATTGCCTGAAGAAAATAAAAGCGTGGTACTGCATATGTTAGATAAAAGATTAACAGCATAATGGAAAATTTTTACAGCAACATCAGCGAATATTACAATCATTTTATTTTTTTATTCGCAAGTTCTTTAATGCTCTGGTACCTGGTAATTGCGCTGATCTCTATCAGAGAAATTTTATTGTACCAAAGAAAGAATTCGTTTATAGATCTTAAAAAGCTTTTAAGCTCCCCTTACACACCGCCTATATCAATTGTAGCACCGGCTTACAATGAGGGAAGCACCATTATTAACAGCGTCCATTCCTTGTTATCCCTTCAGTACCCCAGGTTTGAAGTAATTATAATTAATGACGGAAGCACGGATAATACGTTACGTAAAATGATTAAAGAGTTTAGTCTTGTAAAAGTGGACTATGCTTACAACGAGCGGATAGTAACGCAGCCTGTAAGGGGGTTTTATAAATCCATCAATCCGGCTTACAATAAACTTTTAATTATTGATAAAGAAAACGGTAAAAGTAAGGCAGACGCATCAAACGCCGGTGTAAACGCGGCTGCATACCCTTATTTTGTTTGCACTGATGTAGATTGTGTTATTGATAACCAGGCCCTTTTACTATTGATCAAGCCGTTTTTAGATGAAGAAAAACGGGTTATCGCCAACGGTGCCATCATTCGTATTTCCAACGGCTGCGATGTAGAACAAGGTTTTTTAGTGAATGTAAAAGCACCGAACAACTTTTTAACCAGTATTCAGGAAATTGAGTACCTCCGTTCTTATTTACTGGGGCGCATGGCCTGGAGCAAAATCAACGGGTTAATTATTGTTTCGGGCGGAATTGGTTTGTTTGACAGGGAAGTGGCTATCGGAGCGGGTGGGTATGATCATAAAAGCTTTGGTGAGGATATGGAGCTAACCGTGAGAATGCGGAAATACATGCATGAAATAGGTCAGAAATATATTGTTAAATATATTCCTGAGTCTTTATGCTGGACTGAAGTACCGCCCACGCTTGACATTTTTATGAAGCAACGTGTACGCTGGGCCAAAGGCCTGGTACAAACCTTGTTTAAGCATCGTGAAATGTGGTTTAATCCTAAGTTTGGCCGGATGGGTTTGTTAAGTTTTCCATATT
>JACMND010000167.1 GCA_014378705.1 Pedobacter sp.
CAGCCGTATGGGCGGTGGTGCAAAAAGTGCATTCATTGCCATATGAAACAACAGTGGCAATAAGTTCGCGCTGAGCCTCTGTTAAAGTCGACGGTCCCCGTAATAAAAACTGTGTCAGCTCCCGAATGGGTTGAGCAGAGGTTTTGCTGTATTCCAATAAACCCGTTATGCCGGGTAAATGGTCTTCCAGTGTTATGTGTGGCATATAATTGGTGTGAAATTCTTTTTACAAAAATGAGTCTTCTGGTAAGTTTAAAATCAATTATAATTTTTCAAAATATACTAGGATTTAATTGAAAAAATATAAAGTTTCTGCTTAAATCATTTCAATCCGATCGGCGAGCCAATTTCTGGTTTCTAAGCTGCTAAAACAGAAAACCCTCACAATTTTCATTGTAAGGATTTTTAATTCTGTCGACGGGATTTATTTAACTTCCTATATTTCCCTCCAAATTCTCTTGTATTCTTTCTTTACAGTCTTGGGGCACACGTAGCGCTAGCTGCTTATTCCAGAGAAGCTGACCCACCTTCCGGGATGTTAACCCACCCTTGTCGGCAGTTTCTGTTACCGCCTCAGGCGGCCGTTAAAGGTTTGCCAGGGTCTACTGAAGTTTAGAATTCTTGAAATGTAAGAGAAAAGAAAGATTATTTTTAAGCGGTTTATTATGCTGGTGGTGCAAATGGTAATGAAGATTTATGAACGATAATTCTCAATTTGCCATCTTTTCCCTTTTTGAATACCCAGGTTTTATCAACCATTACTACTTTACCATCTTTACCTGTAACCCAAACATTACCCATTGTTATAGCAACAGAACCATAAATCTGAATACCTTCGTTTTTATCCCCTGCATTGTCATAACGAGCACTAACCCATGGCGTAAGTGCAAAACCATTGTCGTTAGGGTAGTCAGCATCGCCTCCAACAAAATATGCCAAAGCTCCTTTTTTATCATTTCGGAAAGTATGTTGGCCATAAGCTAAAGTTGGTTTGAAAAATACTTTTCCATTATCGTAATTGTAAGCATCGGTTAGTACTTGCCCGGCAAATGTTTTATAATCACCACCTTCTTCTTTCAATTTTCCGATTTTCACCAAAGCATCACACCATGCCTGCTGTGCCGCATTAACTTCATCATAAGTAATAATAGTTTGAGCACCCTCCTCCACATAAACCAACCCAAAATCATCAATTACCTTTTGAACACTTTCAGATGTCTGCGAAATCACTTTGTTTGCGTCATCTTTGACTTGTTGGGTAGCTTGTTTACAAGCTATTGCCATGAACCCCACTACAAGGAGCACTAAAACTATTTTTTTGTTCATTTTCATTTTCGATTTATAGTTGCCTACTTCTTACAACGGTGTTCGGCTTTTCCGTCTACTTTTAAGAATACCACATATTTGCTGCCTCTCTGCGCTTTCCATAACAAGCGATCTTGCAATAGCATTCATTGATATCAATCCTTATTGACAATTCAATTTCTGTGTGAAAACTCCTAGATACTTATTAGAAAGCATCTAATCACAGCAACTTAACATCATGATTAATAAAACAGACCTCAAAACCTTATTTTAAAACCACCCTGGTATGTTTTAATAATATTTAAAGGAGCAATAATCGGATTGTGATAAACATCTAAATAATTCAAATTCTTCAGTCCCTTAATTTCGATGGGTATGGTCTTTAGATCATTTTCACTTAAATATAATTTTTCGAGATGACTCAGTTTACCGATGTTTCCTGGCAATTCTTTGATACCATCATTTTCAAGATGTAAAACCTTTAAATGTTTAAGTTGACTTAGAATTTCAAAACCCTCAAAAAGGTTAAAGTTTTTATCTTCATCCAAATACAGCTCTTGTAAATTCTTTAAAGAGCTGAAGTTTTTAGGGAGAAGACTGAAATTATTGTGGCCCATATCCAATGTTCTCAAATGCTTTAATATTAAAATCTCTTCAGGCACTACGTCCAGATCAGTGTTCCTAAGATTTAAATACTCTAAATTTTTAAACTTGGGGAGTACTTTAAAATAATCATGGTTCTTCTGGTTTTCCAGATTTAACCTAAGCACTTTATCTGGTTCTTTTAAAGCTTCTTCAATGTTCGTATATTCTTTTTCTGTGACTTGAGCATGCCCGGATTTTATATTAAATGAAACGAGGCTAAAAAACACAAGGCATTGAATTGAATACTTTCTCATTATTCTTATCATAATTAAATACTATTAATTTCTTTTCATGACTATAATCTTAGAGATTATGGTTTGTCAGCATTAAACATTAGTGGCTGTTCTCCGTTAGTAATAATTGTTTTTGCGTTTGGAGAGGTAGAAAGCTTATTGAATGCTTCAATAGTTTTGAAGCGCAATAACAATGGCGATAATCCCTCTGAAATTATTTTTTGCGCATCTCTAATACCTTCGGCTTCAATGGTTTTTCTTGTAGCTTCCTGGCGTTCTTTATCTAAAATAAACTGCATTCTTTGTGCATCCTGCTCAGACTCTAACTTTTCTTCAATTGCCCTTGTCAATCCAACAGGTAGAATAATGCTTTTTAATAAAACAGATTCTACAATAAATCCCCTATCAGTTAATTGGGCCGTCATCAAATCTTTAATGGATTTTTCTATCACAGACCTCTGGCCGGTATGCATATCTTTCGCAAAATGTTGAGAAGAGATATCGGCAACTGCAGACCTGAATATTGGTAAAACTACAACCTGCTCATAATTACGGCCTAGATTTTCAACAATTTTTGGCGCATAACTACCTACTAATCTGTACAAAATAGATACTTCAGACTGCACGGTCAATCCCTCTTTTGAAGGCAGTGGTAACCGCACTTCCATATTGATGGTTCGTGTAGGAAGTTTAATAATAGTTGTGGTAAATGGATTAAAACCTCTCGCTCCTTCCATTAAAGGCTTTTCATTTATTTTCCCGAACGAACGTTTTACTCCAACTTCACCTTGCTTAATTATTGTACAACTAGTTAGGCAAATTGACGTTAGTGCTGTGCATAGAATTGTTTTAAGCTTCATAACATTATTGTTTAATTAAAATAAATCTTTAAGACAGTACAAACCTACTGATCAGGAATTAGGGCTTAATTAAACGGATGTTAGAAATGGATTAGAATTTGCACACTATTAGGTGATCGGCTCAGCCCTGTGCTAAAAAGGGTTCTTACACAATTCGAGTTCGAAGGCTATAAGCTCGTTGCCAACCAGACTTACAGTTAAATTTCCCTTGTGTAATTGAATTATTCGTCTTGTCAACGATAATCCAACTCCATGTCCTTTTGTATTCTTTGAATTTGACCCTCGAATAAAAGGTTCAAAGAAGGTTTCTAATTCGATTTTGGATAATAGTTCGGTTCTATTATGGAACGTAATGGTTACCGCATCTTCTGATAAAATCACCTTGACATCAATGGTATGGTCTGGAGAAAATTTAACTCCATTTTCTATTAAATTTATCAATGCTGTATATAGAAGGGATTCATTTGCATAGATTTCCGGCAAATGCTTTTCAAATTCATTAATGGATATTAAAATATCAGAGTTGCTATGCTTTTTTAAAATTTCGCTTCTTGCTTGAAATAGCAATTCCACAACATTTACAAGCGCAACATTGATGTTTGTATCTTCCGCATGAACGCTTGTAAAGTCTAGCAGGTTATTAGTTAAAATATTTAATTGATTTACATCTTCCAATACGGATTTTGCCATTAATCTTAGGTCATCATCATTGTCGTTCGCGAGCAACGACACTTGTATTTGTCCTGTAATAGCAGTGAGTGGAGTTCGTAATTCATGTGACGCATGAGATACAAAAGATCGCTGCGCATTAAATGCTTTTTGCAGCCTATCCAGCATTTGATTAAACCTTAAAGCAAGCTGGGCTAATTCATCGTTATTATTAGTTTGGCCAAGCCTCAAATTTAGTTGAGACGCATTAATATTATCAATTTTCTTAATCATTTGTTGCATCGGCCTTAGTAAACCTCCCGCAAAAAACCAACCCCCTACAGCACTTAATATTAATACTAAAACTCCCCCAAAACTTAACAACAATGCTAAAACACGCTGTTTACTAAGTCCGTATTTATCTACTGCTGAAATAATTACAATGAAATCCTGGCTTCTATTTTTAAAAACCATCCCATATTTCGCTATTTCATTCTGTTGCCAAAAAAGTTCTTTTTGCCTTTTAATTTCCTCAATAATAGATTTTTCGATAATAAAATTTTTAAAACCTATCTGATATCTAATTTTATCTCTATTATTCAGAATCAGTATTTCTTCTTTATTTAAAACAGTCATTTGATTTCTGGCCAATAATTTCAACAGATCGAGGCTTATTTCTTCTTTGTTGAATAGAACAGTTGCTGCCGTTAACGCTTCTTGCCTTAAACGTGTTTTAAATTCTTCCCGACGGTATATTTCACTTAAAAAGTAAATAGTGGTGCAAAAGATCAATAATAAAATAGTGACTATGCTTAAAAAAAGCAGCGTCATTTTGGTTCTAATGCTCATTTTTGTTTCAGCATATAACCCATTCCAATTACCGTATGAATTAATTTATTGGAATATCCTTTGTCTATTTTATTACGTATGTAATTTATATAAACCTCAACAAAATTAGTATGAGTTTCAAAATTTATGTCCCATACATTTTCTGCTATATCCACTTTAGAAACCACCTTTCCTTTATTGATCATCAAATATTCTAATAAGCTAAATTCTCTGGCAGTTAATTCAATTTCATTTCCACTCCTTCGGGCAATTTTTTCATTTAAGTCTAATTCTAAATCTGAAACATTGATTATGTTCATTTTTTCAGTGGCATCATTACAATATTTCAATAATGACCTTATCCTAACCAATAACTCCATAAAATCGAATGGCTTAACCATGTAATCGTTAGTTCCCACCTCGAACCCGGATAACTTATCATTTAAACTACCCATCGCAGTAAGCATTAAAATGGGAACTTTGCAACTAATTTTTCTTATTTCATTACACACTTCTAATCCACTAATATCTGGAAGACCTATGTCTAGTATTACTAAATCAAAATGCTTAGTTTTAAATAAATCAATTGCTTCAAGTCCTGTGAACGCAATTTCACTAAGTAAATTTTGGGTAAGCAAGCCCTTTTTTATAAAAGTGGCTACTTTAAATTCATCTTCTACAATGAGTACTTTTTTTTGCTCAGCCATACTAGTTTTAAAAAATATTTTATAAAAAACATCAAATTAATATTCAGCAAAATACAACTCTACAAAACTATTTTTAAAATATTAGGTCTCTATTATAATTATATTGGAAAGGGATTAGAATATCAACAATTCGTAATACAATATCCATGGAAAAAAAGTTGGAAGAAACGGTTGACGCAAAAAGCACAAACGCTAAGCTAAAGACGTTCCTATTAAAACTCAGCGATACTCTTCGACCGCTGGACAACCCCGTGGACATTGAAGAAGTAGTTACAAAAATAGCCCTGGATTTTTTGGAGGCGGACAGGTGTCATTATGGTAGCGTAGAGGGAGATAATGTCATTATCCTGCAAGACGCCTCGCGGGAAAATTTGCCAACCGTTTCCGGCGTTCATACCATAAGCAGCTTTGCAATGTATAAAGCGGCATTAAATGCAGGAGTGCCTTTTGTTGTTGATGACGTGCGCACCAATAATTTAATAGATGAAGACCTAAAAAAGCTGTGCTTGCAGTCCCAGTATGGTTCATTTATCAATGTACCGGTCATAAAAAACGACCAGCTTGTGGGGCTACTATCCCTTGTACAAAGTAAGCCAAGGAAATGGACGGATGCGGAGGTGCAAATCACAGTAGAAACCGCTGAACGTACCTGGGTAGCAGTAGAAAGAGCGAAAGCAGAAGAAGCCTTACGCCAGTCCGATGAAAAATACCGCTCATTATTTAATTCCATACTTGACGCTTTTTGTATCATTGAAATGATCTTTAATGAAAAAGGAGAGCCAATTGATTGGATTTATGTAGAGACAAATCCGGCTTTTTCGAAGCACGCAACCGTGGAGATGAAAGGCAAACGGATTAGTGAAATTGTGCCTGAAATGGAGGAATTCTGGCTCGAAAAATATGGAGGCGTAGCCAAAACAGGTCAGCCTGTCCAGCTAGAACATATCGTTAAGGGACTTGGCAACCAATGGTTTCAAACTTCTGCTTTCTCTCACGGCCCAAAGGGTAGTAACAGGGTTGCGGTACTTTTTCGGAATATCACGGAACGCAAACAAGCTGAAGAAAAAATAAAAGAAAGTGAAAGCCGATTCCACACTATGGCAGACGCGTCACCAGTACTTATCTGGACCATTAGTGCTGATGGTTTATCTTCTTATTACAACAAAACGTTTCTTGATTTTATAGGTGTTTCAAAAGACGAAGACATTTCTGATTGGCAAAAAATTGTTCATCCGGATGATATTCAGTCTACGTTTGAAACAATTAATTCGGCGATTGCCGTACGCCGTTCTTACTCGTTGGAGTGCCGCCTTTTAAGGGCCGACGGACAGTGGCGCTGGGTGCTGGCGCAAGCCAATCCAAATATTGGCGTC
>JACMND010000168.1 GCA_014378705.1 Pedobacter sp.
ACCCTGTAATCATTTATTGCAGCCTTGATCGCATCTTCCGCTAATACAGAGCAATGAATTTTAACCGGTGGCAATGCCAATTCTTCAACAATATCCATGTTGTCAATTTTCATCGCATCATCAATTGATTTTCCTTTTAACCACTCTGTTGCAAGAGATGAAGAAGCAATGGCAGACCCACAGCCAAAGGTTTTAAATTTCGCGTCTGTAATAACATGATTGGCATCAACCTGAATTTGCAAAAGCATTACGTCACCGCATTCAGGAGCACCGACAAGTCCGGTACCGACATTATTATTGCTTTTGTCAAGCGTACCAACATTTCGTGGATTGGTATAATGATCAATTACTTTTTCTGAGTAAGCCATAGTTTTTATGTTTTTCGGTTTAACCGGTAAAATTATATTTCAATAAGTTTGCCAATTGATATACGTTGGCAAATTGTCAATTTAGAGTTAACTGTTGATTAGTGCTCAGCCCATTCAACTGAATCCATGTCTACGCCTTCTTTAAACATCTCCCATAGCGGAGAAAGATCCCGAAGATGATTAACTGCTTTTTTAGTTTGTTCTATTGCAAAATTAATTTCTTCTTCTGTTGTAAACCTACCCAATCCAAAACGAATGGAAGAATGCGCAAGGTCATCAGATAAACCCAGGCTTTTTAAAACATAAGAGGGTTCAAGAGATGCGGAAGTACAGGCCGATCCGGACGAAACAGCCATATCTTTCATAGCCATCATTAAACCCTCGCCCTCTACAAATTTAAAAGAAATATTTGCAACATGGGGTAATCTGCTGGTGGGATGGCCGTTAAGATAGCTCTCTTCCATTTGCAATAATGAAACTTGAAGTTTATCCCTTAAAGCAGAAAGACGCAATGATTCCTCTGCCATTTCTAACCTGCAAATTTCGGCGGCCTTTCCCAAACCTACAATTCCGGGAACATTTAACGTGCCGGAGCGCATTCCGCGTTCATGGCCTCCGCCATCCATTTGAGCTGTAACTTTAACACGAGGATTTTTTCTTCTCACATACAGCGCACCCACGCCTTTAGGTCCGTACATTTTATGGGCGGTAAAAGCCATCAGATCAATTCCGTCTGAAATAACATCTACTGGAATTTTTCCAACCGCCTGAGTTGCATCTGACATGAATAACGCTCCGTATTTATGTGCTATTGCTGCAATTTCTTTGACCGGCTGCACAACACCAATTTCATTGTTGCCGTACATAATAGAAACCAGGACGGTTTTGTCTGTCATAACCGACTCCAGTTGATCTAAATTTATCATTCCATCGGGCATAACCGGAAGGTAAGTTACCTTTGCCCCTAGTTTTTCAAGGTGCTTACAGGCATCTAAAACTGCTTTGTGTTCTGTAACACAAGTAACAATGTGATCTCCTTTCTCTTGGTACATCTCAAACACACCTTTAATCGCAAGGTTGTCTGATTCTGTTGCTCCGGAGGTAAAAATTATTTCTTTTTCAGAAGCGCCTATAAGTTGTGCAACTTGCTCGCGGGCGTAATCAACAGCTTCTTCTGCATCCCAGCCAAAGGCATGGTTGCGACTTGCTGCGTTCCCAAATTTGGAATTAAAATATGGTAACATGGCTTCTAATACTCTTGGATCAAGAGGAGTAGTTGAGTTGTTATCTAAATAGATTGGAAGATTCATTTATTTTTTGTTTATTGTAACAATGAATACAAATATACGAAATAAAATATTGAGAAAATGCCATTAGAAACTTTGCTAATACTCACAAAAAGGTCATTTTTACCGCTAAAAATGTTGCATGATTAAGGTTGAACACATTGGTATCGCTGTTAAAAATTTAGAGGCCTCTGTAGGTGTTTACGAACGCTTGCTTGGCGTAAAAAACTACAAAAGAGAGGTTGTTGAAAGTGAACAGGTGCTAACCGGTTTTTTGCTTTTAAAAGAAAGCAAAATTGAACTGCTCCAAGGCCTTTCTGATGATAGTGTAATTAGTAAATTCATCGAAAAAAAGGGCGAAGGTATACATCATGTGGCTTTTGATGTTGAAGATATTGTGTCGGAAATGAAAAGATTACAAACGGAAGGTTTTGTTTTATTGAGCGAAGAACCAAAAAAAGGTGCTGATAACAAATTGGTTTGTTTTGTACATCCGAAATCAGCAAACGGGGTTTTAATAGAACTTTGCCAAAGCATCAAGGATAACAATATCTAAATTTTACGTTTTTAAACCTGATATATTGTTCTATATTTGCACCTCTTAAAAAGTATCGAAAATGAAAGCAGAATTGCATCCAAAGAATTATAGATTAGTTGTTTTTAAGGATATGTCCAACGAATATTCTTTTTTAACCAAATCATGCATAGAAACCAAAGAATCTGTTAAATGGGAAGATGGCAACGATTACCCTTTAGTTAAGCTGGAGATTTCGCACACATCTCATCCGTTTTATACAGGAAAAATGAAGTTGGTAGATACAGCAGGCCGTATTGATAAGTTCCGTAGCCGTTACGAAAAGAAATAAATTTACTGGGTTCCAGTTTAATATAAAAAGTCCCGTCTTAAACAGTCGGGACTTTTTTTATTTTTGTCGCATGATGATCATTCTTTTCGATGACCAGTTCCGTAAAGGTTTGTTACCATTAACTTTTACCAGGCCCGTTGCGGCATTAAGAGTAGGGATATTAACCATTGCAGAAAAATGGCAACGCAGATTGAACTGTGAATACTCCTTTCTTACCCAGGGTTATCTTCAACAAAAATTTCCTATAAAAATTTCTGATAATAATATTTTTATCAATGGATCAGTTTGTCCTGACGACGAGCTTTTAGAAGCGATTGGTAAACTAAAAGACGGGGAAGCTCTTTTTAGTACAACATTACTTATCGCGGTAAAATTAACGAAGGTTGCTGCCAAAGACTTTGACGCGGAGATAACCGGGCAATACAAGGCAGTTAAATTTTCATCACTGTTTACCCGTATCAGGTTCCCGGAAAATATTTTTTCTTTTAACGATTCGGAGATTCGAAAAGATTTTACGCTGATAACTTCCGGAAGACAATCTGCAACATTAAGCAGTACCAATACCCTTATCGGGAGTCAGATTTTTATTGAAGAAGGAGTTGAAGCAGAATGCTCTACTTTTAACACTAAAGCCGGCCCAATTTATTTGGGGCAAAACTCCCAGGTTTGGGAAGGTTGCCATATCCGCGGTTCCTTTGCCCTGGCTCATGATTCCCAATTAAAAATGGGTTCTAAAATGTACGGAATGACTACCATTGGGCCTTACTGCAGGGTTGGTGGAGAAATTAGCAACAGTGTAATTATGGGTTATTCTTCCAAAGGGCATGAAGGCTATCTTGGCAATTCTGTAATTGGAGAATGGTGTAATATTGGCGCTGATAGTAATAATTCCAATCTAAAAAATAACTACGCTGAAGTTCGTTTATGGGATTATGAAACGGAGGGTTTTAGAAGTACCGGCCTTCAGTTTTGTGGTTTAATTATGGGTGATCACTCTAAATGCGCAATAAATACCATGTTTAATACAGGGACAGTAGTAGGGGTAAGCGCAAATATTTTTGGTTCAGGTTTTCCACGCAATTTCATTCCGGATTTTGTATGGGGTGGTCCGCAGGGATTTAGCGTTTATGCTTTAAATAAAATGTTTGAAACCGCTGAAAAGGTGTATGAACGTAGACATGAAAATTTTGACGATACCGAAAAGGATATTTTATCCGCCATTTTTGATCTTACTTCCCACCGACGAATAGTTTAAAAATGCTTTTAAGTTTTTGATTTACATTTCTCTTTTCTGATCTAAAAGAAGCCATCTTTTTCAGTTTTACGCAATATTGTATATTAGCCCATGTTTCCAACCATAACTTACCTCATTGAATACATTTTTGGTGTTCACATTCCCTTACCTATTCAAACGTTTGGCTTTTTTGTAGCTTTTGCTTTTATGGCCGCATACTGGGCTTTCAGTGAGGAATTTAAGCGGAAAGAGAAGCTGGGCCTCGTTCACCCTTTTACCCGCAATGTTACCGTTGGCGAACCAGCTTCTTTAATTGAAATGGCCCTTAATGGCATTTTTGGTTTTCTGGTGGGATTTAAACTAATCGGCGGTCTATTAAATTACAGTGAGTTTGTAGCAAATCCCCAGTTGTTTCTTCTTTCCGGCAGGGGTAGTATCCTTAGTGGTTTTATAACCGCTGCGGTTTTTATCTACTGGGCTTACGCCGAAAAGAAAAAAGAGCAGTTGCCTAAGCCAAAAATGGTTACAGAAACAGTTCATCCCTACCAATTAATGGGTACATTAATAATGTGGGCTGCCTTTTGGGGATTTTTAGGGGCAAAGATTTTTCATAACCTGGAGTATTGGGATGACTTTATCAAAGATCCTATTGATGGCTTACTTTCTTTCAGTGGGTTAACTTTTTACGGCGGACTCATTTGCGGAGGAGCGGCGGTTTTATATCATGCCAATAAATACGGGGTTAAGTGGATTCATATGCTTGATATCGGTGCACCCGGAATGATGCTGGCTTACGCAGTGGGTCGCATCGGTTGTCATATGGCGGGCGACGGAGATTGGGGTATAGATAATATTGCTCCAAAACCATCCTGGCTTGCGTGGGCACCGGATTGGATGTGGGCATTTAAATATCCGCATAATGTAGTGAACGAGGGCGTACCAATCTCCGGGTGCGTGGGCAATTATTGTAATGAATTAATGGTTGCGGTTTACCCGACACCTTTTTACGAGGTGGTGATCTGTCTCATTTTATTCGCCTTATTATGGTCCATAAGAAAGCACATAAAAATTCCGGGTTTAATGTGGTCTATTTATCTCATTTTAAATGGCCTTGAACGTTTTTTTATTGAACTGATCCGCGTAAACTCAAAATATCATGCTTTTGGTTTAAGCTTTACCCAAGCTGAACTGATCTCTTTTATTTTAGTGGTAAGTGGCGTAAGTGGCGTTTTTTGGTCAATTGGTTATGCCAGAAAATATCCGGAAACTGTAGTTAAGACCTGATTGGGATAGTAGCTTTTCAGATTATGACCAGGCAACATCAATATCATCTTACTTTGAAATGGACCGGTAATACAGGAACAGGAACCTCAGGTTATAAAGATTATCAGAGAAGTCATTCCGTTTTTATTGAGAATAAAGCAGAGCTTGTTTGCTCTGCAGATCCTGCTTTTAGCGGGGATAGTACCAAATACAATCCGGAAGAGCTTTTTATAAGTTCGCTTTCTTCCTGTCACATGTTGTGGTTTTTACATTTGTGCGCCGAAGCCGGTGTTGTGGTTACGCATTACGTAGATCGTGCAACCGGAACTTTAAATTTAACTTTAAACGGAGGAGGACGGTTTACCGAAATAATCTTAAACCCGGTGGTAACTGTTACAGAAAATTCAATGATTAATAAAACTTCTCAATTACACACAGAAGCCAATAAATTATGTTTTATCGCAAATTCTGTCAATTTTCCTATCCATCATAATCCTGTTGCTAAAATCTTAAATGTTTAACTGTCAGCCTGCCTTTAATTTTACTCAACCTTTTTGTAACCTAAATTTTTGTTTTTAGTAAAATATACCTACCTCATAAATTCATCGTTAAGAAGATTAAAATAAAAATAGGTTGAAAATTCAAATACAGAAACTAAACATCCTGATAAAGGCTTCATTTATTCTTTTGATATTTATTTTAGGGGGTTTTAAATTTGTTAAAGAAAACAAAACCTGGAACACTGACCTGCCTAAAAAATCCGTATCCTACTTTAATTCCCTGCTGTTTAATAATGGTTCACAAATAATTCCCTTTAAAAATCTTGCCGATCTTAAAATAGTCAGCATCAATTTGGGTTCCGCATATTCGGTAGAATTTGATGCCATGCTTAGAAATTATGCTGATATGAAGAGCCTGGATTTTAGAAATTTGCCCTATCTCCACATACCCGATCAGTACAATACCCTAATTATACAGGTAACTTCTGAAGCTTTAACCCAAAGAAAAAACATTGATTTTATCTTAGCCGCTGAAAAATTACACACGGTTGTTGTTGCAGGTTTTGGAAACCAGGCGGCCTTATCGGCACTTGATTCTTTACGCAGCCCGGTTATATGGAACCAACATGAAATTGCAGCTACAGCCGAATTTACTGCGCAGATAATTTTTGGTGGAGAAACGGTTCAGGGTCATCTAACGGATAGTATCAGTGTTCGGTTTAATAAAGGTGCTGGTTACAAAACGGATCAAACCAGGTTAAGATACACGCACCCCGAAGAATCAGGCATCAGCACATTGAAATTAAACAAGATAGATGACATTGTAAATGAAGCTATTCGCGAACACGCGACGCCAAGTGCAGTAGTGATGGTTATAAAAGATGGGAATGTAATCTTCAATAAAGCTTACGGATTGCATACCTATGATGGTGTAATCCCAACTAAGGTTGACGATATTTATGATTTAGCTTCGGTTACAAAGGTTGCGGCTACCACAATGGCAGCCATGAAACTTTATGATGAACAAAAACTTGATTTAAACGCTGGTTTAGGTACCTATCTGGAGGACGTAAAGAATACCAATAAAGAAAATATTTCTGTAAAGGATGTGCTTTTGCACCAGGCAGGTTTTGTAAATCTTGATTTTTACAGTTATTTAAAACCATTGGATCACCAGCCTGATTCGTCAAATTTATACTCCGTTAAACTTTCTGAGCATTATTTTTTAAGGAATAATTACTACCAGGATGTAATGTGGAGAAAGATGCTGAGTTCGTCTTTGCCAACCCGCGGCCGATATGTTTACAGTGATATCAGCATGTATATGATGAAAGAGGTTATTGAACATCAAACTCAGCAACCATTGGATCAATATGTTCTAAAAGAATTTTATAGTTCATTAGGCATGCGTACAGCAGGTTTTAACCCAATAAAGCGTTTCAATAAAAATCAGATCGTACCAACAGAACAGGATAATTATTTTAGGAATACCCTTTTGCAGGGTTACGTTCAAGATCCCGGAGCTTGTATGGCAAATGGTGTTGCCGGTCATGCCGGATTATTTGCCAGCGCCAACGACCTGGCTATTTTAAACCAGATGTTATTAAACGGCGGTACCTACGGCGGAGTTGAATATATTAAACCTGAAACAGTAAAATTATTTACCTCGAGCCAGTCAAACGTAAGCAGACGCGGGCTGGGTTTTGATCGTGGTAACGGAACCGGGTATCCATCAACGAGCGCTTCTGCAGAAAGTTATGGTCATACGGGTTATACAGGAACCTGCGTTTGGGTTGATCCAAAAGAAAAACTGATTTATATTTTTTTATCAAACCGTGTTTACCCTTCAGCCAGTAATAAATTAAACAGCATGCGTGTACGTCCCCGCATTCAGGATGCTATTTATGAGGCGATAGCTGGCAGTAAAACGGATTTCGCAAAGGCGGAGTAATACCAGGGCAATTTCAATTCCTTATTTAAGATAAAAACAACAACCTTTTTCTGGCCAGTAGGCATGCCCCTATAATTCCGGCTTGTTTGCCTAATTTAGAAATTTTTAAAGGTGTATCATTGCTAACAAGGCTCAAAGAATATTTATTGATAGCACTTTTAATGGGTAGCCTAATGTAATCACCTGTTTGTGAAAGGCTTCCCCCCAATATAACAAGGTCCGGATTAAAAATATTGATAAGCAAAGCAATCCCCCGACCAATGTGATCTCCGATTTTGGCAATTAATTCTATCGCTAAAACATCATCGTTATTCGCCGCCAAAATAATATCATCCATCTGTATGGCTTTATTAGGATCATTATTTTTAGAGAGTATGGATGTTGAACCTTCCTGCAATTTTTCTTTAAGCATTCGGGTAAGGGCCCAGCCTGAGGCCTCCGTTTCAAGGCAACCTTTTTTGCCGCAACGGCATAAAATTTCATTATTAAATAAGGGAATGTGCCCAAACTCACCGGAATATCCCGATTTTCCATAATATAGCTGGCTGTTTATTAATATTCCAAGACCTATTCCGTAATCAAGGTTAAGAAACAACACATCTTTTTCGCCTTTAACTATTCCTGAGTTGAATTCCCCGAAAGCCATTGCACGAGAATCATTTTCTAAAAATACCCTGATTCCAACCTTTGATTCAATTATTTTGCTTAAGGGTTCTTCATTAAAATAAAAGAAGCTATAACTGTAGCCCGTAGTAGAATTAATTCTTCCGGTTAAATTTATGCCTATACCTAAAATTTTAACTTTAGGTATGGTCAGTTCATCAATAAAGTTGTTGATCAGGCTGCATAATAATTCCAGCGATTCTTTATTATTTTCCAGGTTAAAAGAAATTTTTTCGCAAACCTTAATCAAGTTTTTCTCCAGATCAGAAAGCGCAATGCTGATGTAGGATTGATTAACATCAACCCCAACAAAAAAAGCCGATTCAGGCAATAGCCCAAATACATTCGGTTTTCTACCCCCGGTTGATCCTACTACTTTTCCATAATCCTGTACCATACCATCCTCGATCAGGTCATTTATAACCGAGGTTATTTTTGGCACGCTTAAGTTCAATTCTTTGCTTAATTCCGCTATTGTCGACTTACCCACATTGGCAAAATATTCTAAGACACTTTTCTTAAGATTTATGGTTTTATAGGCTACCCCTGTAGCGCTATCATTGTTTAATTCATCAAAAAATGTTTTCCTCATTGCTATAAATTTATGATGCTATTGTTTTGACATAAGCAATCGCTAAGAATACACAAAATATGTATCCCATAATTAAAAACAAGAGTTTTTAATTTTTATTAACAAGATATGATTATTATTAATTTTTTTTCATTACTTAGTCTTCTGAAATTTTAGAAATGAAAGGAAAAATTTACAAAGTCACGATTCTAATTTTTCTGGTTGGCATTTATGGCATAACATACTAAACAGCCCGGATACTTCGATAAAACCGGGTGGCGAAAACACCGTCAAGCTTTACCTGGATTATAAAAATTACCTTGATTCTATCCAGGGAATTGTTACGAGGGCGCAGACAAAACAAAAAAAATAAGTAGGGAATAATTCCAATTAACTTGACCACATAAAAACAATGGAAATTTCACAATACAAAGAGCTCTACAGAGACAATTTATTGAATGATGTGATCCCCTTTTGGATCAATAATTCGGTAGATAAAGAATATGGTGGCTTTTTTACCTGTCTGGATGAAAAAGGAAAAGTATATGATACTGACAAATTTGTGTGGCTGCAATGCCGCCAGATATGGACATTCAGTATGTTATACAATGAGGTAGAAATAAAGGGAGAATGGATCGATTTAGCTGTCCAGGGTGCAGCGTTCATGATGGCCAACGGTCGCGATGAGGCTGGTAACTGGTATTTCTCTCTTACCCGCGAAGGAAAACCCATTACACAGCCTTATAATATTTTCTCAGACTGTTTTGCGGCAATGGCTTTTGCGCAGCTTTATAAGGCAACAAAAAATGATGTTTATAAAAAGGTTGCACTGGATACCTTTAACAATATTATTAAGCGGCAGGAAAATCCAAAAGGAATTTATAATAAGGCGTTTCCCGGCACAAGGCCTCTGCAGGGTTTCTCATTACCCATGATACTTTGCAATTTAGTGTTGGAAATGGAACACATTATGGATCCGGGATTGGTTGAAAATACCATAAATAAAGGGATCCATTCTGTTATGGAAGTTTTTTACAAACCTGAATTAGGCTTGATCTTAGAAAATGTTTCTCCCGATGGAACTTTTTCAGATTCGTTTGAAGGCCGGTTAATTAACCCTGGTCATGCCATCGAATCGATGTGGTTTATAATGGACCTTGCATCCCGTAAAGGTGACATGGATTTGATTAAGAAAGCGGTTGACATTACAATTGCCACAATAGAATATGGCTGGGATAAAAAACATGGAGGCATATTTTATTTTATGGATGTTAAAGGGCATCCTCCTCAACAACTTGAATGGGATCAAAAACTATGGTGGGTGCATGTAGAGGCGATAGTAAGTTTGTTAAAAGGATATTATCACACAGGTGACATTCGTTGCTGGGAGTGGTTTGAAAAAATTCACGCTTACGCCTGGCAACATTTTGCGGATAAAAAGAACGGCGAATGGTTTGGATATTTAAACAGGCAGGGAGAAGTGCTTTTTCAGGCAAAAGGTGGTAAATGGAAAGGATGTTTTCACGTTCCAAGAGCTTTATATCAAGGATGGAAAACATTGGATGCGATAGAAAAGAAACATAAACCGGTAATTTAAACAGAAAATTAATATGGCTATCATATCAATACCAGGAGCAGTTGTAGAGCAACCGCTTAACCATGAAAAGCAAAGTTACACACCTGCACTTATTTCATTAGGTGTTTTGTATTTCATGATGGGGCTGATAACGTGTTTAAATGATACGTTAGTGCCGTTTTTTAAAAGTGGATTTACGTTAAGCTACGCTGAATCATCCCTGGTTCAATTTTACTTTTTTCTTACTTATGGCATCATGTCCATCCCGGCAGGTAAAATAGTGGAAAGAATTGGTTATAAAAATGGAATGGTGCTGGGATTTTCCGTTGCGGCATTTGGTGCTTCTTTATTTTTTCCGGCCTCGGTTTACCATCAGTATTCCTTGTTTCTGGCAGCGTTGTTCATTCTTGCTATCGGAATTGTGTTGTTACAGGTGGCCGCCAACCCGTACGTTACCATTTTGGGGCCGGCACGAACTGCCTCTTCCAGGTTAACCCTTGTTCAGGGACTTGGTTCGGTTGGCACCACTGTAGCACCCATTTTGGGATCTTATTTTATTCTCTCCAGATTGGGTGAGTCACAAGCATCAAGCGAAGCTGTCAGGTATCCATATTTAGGTATCGCAGCCATGCTGTTATTGATTGCTTTTGTAGTTTACAGATTAAAATTGCCCGTATTAAAAACGGGATCCAGCCTTACTCCCGGCATTGAATTGCAGGAAGTGAAAAGTTTGTTCGCTTTCAGGAACCTAAACTTTGGGATGGTTGCCATTTTTATGTACGTAGGGGCAGAGGTTTCTATAGGCACCTTCCTTACCAACTATATTTCTGATACGTTGAGTATCAATATTAAAGACGCAAACTGGTTTGTTGCTTTTTATTGGGGAAGTATGGTTATTGGGCGTTTAATAGGGGCCTTCCTGTTAAAAATATTTAAACCTGCTTACGTATTGAGCAGTTGTGCTGGGGTGGCGATCGCATTGATCATCATCTCCATAACCTCAACAGGTCAGTTAGCTGTGTGGAGTATGATTATGGTGGGATTATTTAACTCCGTAATGTTCGCTACTATTTTTTCTTTATCGGTTAACGGTTTAGGCAGTTATACCACACGAGCTTCGGGTATACTGTCCACCGCAATTGTAGGGGGAGCCGTCATTTCATATTCACAAGGTTTTATGAAAGATCAGTCTACCTGGCAAATTGCATTTATTATACCCATGTTGTGTTATGTTTATATTTTGTTTTTTGGGATGAATGGTTACAAGTCCAAATACAGTACGGAAAATTAGCAGACATATTTTTGCCAATCTGAGTGGAAGATTGGCAAAAATTATAAATTAAGTGGTTTCACCTGGTAGAAATCAAGTATTTTCTTTCGAAGTATAAAATCATAGCGGTTGCTCAACAGGTTAGCGTTCGCACGGTCCAGGTTATTTTTAGCGATCAGGTAATCAACCGAATTAACCACCCCGGCGTTAAAGCGAATTTCAACCGTTCTAAAAGATTCAGAATAAGCTTCAACCTGTTCCTTCAACCTTTTATATCGGTTTTCGGAAGCCGTCATATTAAAATAGGCCTGCTCGGTAAGCTGCTGTAGTTGTGTACGGGTACTTTGAGCGATTATTTCATTATCCCGTTGATTAAGCCTGGCTAGTGAAACCCTGTTCTTCGTTTTAAAAGAATTAAATAGCGGTATGCTGATACTGATGTTGTAAGATTTACTTAAGTTATTGTCAAACTGATTGAAGTAACCAATACGCTGGTTTTGTACATCACGTGCCGCGTTTGAAAAATTGCTGGCCAGTGCGGTATTGAAATAAATAGAAGGAAAGAACGCCGATCGGCTTGATCTCACTTCCATATCAGCGCTTTGTTTGCGAAGGTCAGCGGCTTTTACAGAAGCAAAGTTTTGCAAAGCTGTTTGGTACACTTCCTCTGGGCTTATTTCATACGGTAACAAAAACTGTTCAGTTGAAAGAGGCGCTAATAACAGATTTTTGTTGTACACAATATTGAGTAATCGCACAAGCAAAACTTTAGAATTTTCCAAGGAATTAGCGCTGTTAATTGCAAAAAGCTGGTCATTGGCATACTGACCTTTCAGATCAAAATATTCACCCGGGGCTATATTACCATTTTTGTTTAGCGTTTCCAGACGTACCAACTGTTCAACAGTTGTTTGCTGTTGTGTGATGGCAAGACCATAAAGATCCTGGTTGGTTAGCACCTGCAAATAAGCCAGGATCACATTTAAAACCAGGTCATTTTTGGCTTGCTGTTCTTCCTGTTTGGCTGCCTGGTAAACAAATGAATACTGTTTAATGATATTTTGTAAGGCCAGCCCGTTAAAAAGCAATAAAGAACCACCGATATATGGGCTGGCATAAAATACCTGATCTGTAACGTACGTATTCGTCAGCGGATCTATACTTCTTCCCTGGTTTAATCCGTGGGTTACACCTCCATTAACAACCGGAAGTAAATTGGCACGTTGCTGTTGCCAGTTGATCCGGCTACTTTCATATTGAATGCCTTTTCTCAAAACATCCGGATTGTTTTTTAATGCGGTATCAATACACTGGTTAAGGTTTAACCGGACGATATCTTGCGAAAAACCGGTTGATGGAACAAATAGCGCCAGGTATGTTATCAGAAATAAAGTTCTCATAATCCCATTAAGAGTTAACTATCTGATCCACTCTGCCATCCAGCAAATGAATGGTTCGTGATCCGTATGAAGCATTTTTTTCTGAATGGGTAACTTGTATAATGGTTACACCGTCTTCTTTATTTAGCTTTTTAAACAGTTCCATAATTTCTTCTCCTTGTTTACTGTTTAAATTTCCCGTAGGCTCGTCCGCCAAAATAACTTTTGGGTTTGAAGCCAGCGCCCTGGCAATCCCGACCAGTTGCTGTTGCCCGCCGGATAACTGTGACGGGAAAAGATCTTTTTTGCCTACAATTCCAAAACGGTCGAGGATATCCGCTACAACTGCTTTTCGTTCAGAACCTTTCATGTCCTGGTAAATTAGCGGTGTTTCAATATTTTCATAAACTGTGAGCTCATCAATCAGGTGATAAGCCTGGAAAACAAATCCGATATGTTGTTTATATAATTGCGACCGCTGCTTTTCTTTCAGTTTAAATACATTTTGATCCGCAAAAACATATTCTCCCTCATCGGCATCATCCAGCATCCCGATGATGTGCAGGAGGGTAGATTTCCCGGAACCTGACGGCCCCATAATGGAAATAAATTCGCCCTGCTGAACGGTAAGATTGATATCCCTCAAAAGAAAGGTGCGGCTTCCACCTACATTAACCCATTTAAAAATTTTGTTTAGTTGTAAAAGCATGGTTGGTTTGGTTTGAGGTAAGAGGGATGAGTTTTTATAATTTGTGATTTTAATGATTATTTTTTGATAAGACTGATTGCTTAGTGCTAAAAGCGCATAGCTTAAAGCTTATTCATTCTGTTCGTAAACTTTTTACCGGATTGGCCAATGCTGCTTTAATTGCCTGGAAGCTCACGGTTGCCAATGCGATGACAAGTACAACAAATCCTGCAAAAAGAAATATCCATAGGTTTATCTCTACCTGGTAGGGATAATTTTCCATCCATTTTTTTATGGCAAAGTTTGCGGCCGGAAAAGCGATTAAGGCCGCTATTAAAACTAGTTTTACAAAACTGTTTGATAAGGTGCCAGCAATGCTTGCAACCGATGCACCCAAAACTTTGCGGATGCCAATTTCCTTGGTGCGCTTTTCGGCGGCCAGTGTGGCAAGGCCAAACAAACCAATGCAGGAAATAAAAATGGTGAGGATGGCAGCAAACAAAATAATTTGTTTCCATTTTTCCTCTGCCGCATATTGCCTTATATTTTGTGCATCTTTAAAATCGTACTGGTAAGGGATAAAAGGCATTAGTGCTTTAAACACTTTTTCGATATGCTGCAAGGTGGCCGAAGTATTTGCCGGTTTTATTTTTATTAGCAAAAGCCCGTAATCATACTTTGGGTGCATGATAAATAACTCGGGTTTAATCTTTTCCATCAATGAAGCATAGTGATAATCTTTTACCACACCAATCACATTGTATTTAAGGCTGTCATAAAAAAAGTCAACTTGTTTGCCCGAAATATCTTTCCAACCAGCTTTTCTTACAAATGCTTCATTCACCAAAACAGACTGAGTAGAATCAGAAGGAAAAGCAGAGGAAAAATTCCTGCCTTTTACTATGGGTATTTGTAAAACAGGAAAGTAACTACTGTCAACTACCTGTATTCTAAATGAGATATCATTGCCATCAACCTTGGCCCCGGTATTCCAATTCCACCTATTCTTCACAGCTACAGAGTTAATGGCGGGATCCTGCAGCAACTGCTGCCTGAAAAGTTCCACTTTACCGGCTTTCATCTGATCTGTAGCTACGGCGACCAAGTTCTTGTCATTATAACCCAAATTAAAATTTGCTAAGTAGTTAAATTGTAGGTAAATGGTAATGGTACCGATAATTAAAAACGTGGTTAATGTAAACTGCAAAACCACCAGACCTTTGGATAAATAATTTTTATCCGACAAAGGCATGCGGTTGTATAATGTTTGTACCGGGTTAAAACCAGATAATACAATTGCAGGATAAAAGCCAGCCAGCAGAGAGGTAACAACAAATAATGCAATGTATCCAGCAATAAGTGTTGTATCCAGCAAATATGAAAATGACAGCATCTTGTTTGACAGGCTATTGAACAATGGCATCACCAACAGCACCAATAAAATTGCCAGCACAAATGAAAAAAAACTCAAAATAAATGATTCGCCAAGGAACTGTATAATCAGTTGCTTTCTTCCCCCGCCAACCACTTTTCTTACACCAATTTCCTTTGCCCGCTTTAAAGAACGGGCCACGGTAAGGTTAATAAAGTTGATGCTGGCTATCAACAGCATAAAAAATGCGATACCGCCTAAGATTTTACTATAAATTGGATTGCTTCCGTCTTGCAAACCATTCATAGCAGCAAACTTTGTACTCAGGTGAATGTCCAGTAAGGGTTGCAAACCATATTCGAAAGTACTCTTCATGTCGTACTTTTCTTTTATTTCTTTTATTTGTTCTGCGGCTTCTCTTTTATAAACCTGCCTGAATTTATCCGCTACATTTTTTATATCTGCCCCCGGGCGTAATACAACGAAAGTGTTCAGGTAAAAATTGATCCATTGATTGTCCGCCAAGCCTGACCGCATGTTCAGTTTTATGGGAAGCACCATTTGCAATTTGATGGAAGAGTTTTGTGGCGATTGGGGAACAATGCCGGTTACCGTAAAATTTTCAAAAGCACCTTCTTTTCCTGTGGGCAGTTCTATTACTCTGCCCATTGCGGATAAAGATGCGCCAAAGAATTTTTTTGCTGTTTCCTCATTCAGCACAACCGAATAAATATCACGCAGAGCATTTGTTTTATTGCCGGATATTAAAGGAAATGAAAACACATTGAAGAAATTATCATCAACGTAAATTGCCTTCTGATCAAAAATTTTGGTACCGATTTTTACAGTAAAATCCTGCTCCTGCACCCTTACAAAATCTTTCACTTCGGGTACGGACCTTTTAAAAGAAGGGCCTGGCATCATACCTGTAACTGCATTAAAGCCTTCCGCTTTTCCATCCTCGGCATAAGAGGTATTTACAATACGGTAAATATTCTCCGCGTTTTCATGAAAGCGGTCGAAACTAACTTCATCTTTGTTGTACAATATAATTAGCATACAACAGGCAAGGCCAATACTTAACCCGGAGATGTTGATGATGCTGTATACCTTATTACTTACTAAATTTTTCCAGGCGGTTTTAAAATAATTTCGTAACATTTATTTAAGTTTTGAGCTGTCAGCATGAGAGATCAGCGGGTTTATCAATCAACTTCCTCTCCCTTTGGAGAGGGTTAAGGTGAGGCCTATTCCGTCCTCAAACTTTTCACCGGATTAGCCAATGCTGCTTTTATTGCCTGGAAACTGACAGTCAAAAGAGCAATCAAAACAGCTATTATTCCGGCCAGGGCAAATATCCACCAACTGATTTCGATCCGGTAAGTAAAATCATTTAGCCATTGGTTCATAACATACCAGGCAATGGGCGAAGCGATAAAAAAAGCGATTAAAACCAGTCGCAGAAAATCGCTGGAAAGCAAAGTGGTTATTTGTGTCACTGTAGCGCCTAATACTTTGCGGATACCAATTTCTTTGGTGCGTTGCTGGGCAGTGAAAGCTGCAAGCCCGAATAACCCCATGCCCGCTATAAGCACTGTTAGTATAATAAAAAGGCTAAAAATCCCTGCTAACCGATCTTCAGCTTTAAACATGGCATTGAACGCATCATCTACAAACTGAAACTCAAAAGGTGTATCCTTATCGTACTTTTCATACGTATTTTTAATTTGTGAGATAAGTACAGGCAGGTTTGTTTTTGGATTAACCCGAATAAACATGCTAGCCCCCGAATTACCTTCAATTCCCCAAGTGTTTGTGGTGTCCGGTGCTACAAACATGACCAGGGCATCAATTTTTGCATTAAGTGATTGAAAATTAAAGTTTTTTACTACGCCGGCAATCGCATATTCATCCCTGCCAAAATCAATAGTTTTGCCGATGGGATCTCCCTGTATATTCAGTTTGTTTACGGCGGCTTCGTTGATGACCACTTTTTTTGGCTGGCTTATCACAAACTTATCAATAGGTGCTTTTCTCCATTTGATACCAAGCGTAGATATAAAGTGCTCATCTACCGAAAGGATTGGCAAACTTATGTTCTCGTTTTTTGCCTTTCCCTGAATAAAAAACATATCATATCCTTTATAAAGCGGGTAATGTGCCATAGCAGTGCTTATAATTCCATGAAGGTCCTGCAGGTCTTTTCTTAACGCGTTACCGGAGATCCCCATCGTTTTTTGTACAGGTACAACGAGCACATTTTCACGATTTACACCGGTTTCCGTGTGCCTCAAATGATGTAGCTGCCTGTCTATAATTAACCCGCAAACAATAAGGGCTACTGCAATAGCGAATTGCAGAACAGTAAATGTTTTTCTAACCCAAACACCGCTGCCATTACTGCTCTTTTTTCCGCTCATCATTTCAACCGGTTTAAAGGACGACATAACGATGGAAGGATAAAGTCCTGCGATTAAAATCGTGAACAACAGCAATAAGGCTATGCTGATTATAAATGCAGGACTGTACACAAAAGATGCATCAATATTTAATTGCAATAAATTGAAAAACCGGGATTGAAACAGGACACATAACAGGCAGGCGAAACCGAAGGATAAAACCGCATACAAGGAAGATTCAACATAAAACTGAAATGCTACACTTTTACGGCTGGCACCGTTTACTTTACGTACACCAATTTCTTTTGCCCGGAGCGTTGCCCTCGCGGTTGATAAACTCATGTAGTTGACCAAAGCCAAAAGCAAAATTAAGATCGCTACAAGCGGGAATATTTGGATGTATTTTATGTTTGCAGAATCATCAAATTTCAAATGCATGTCAGGCAGGGCTGTTAGCAAATACCTGTCTTTAGAATCTTTGTCCACTTTTTTGCCCAGCGTTTGCATGGTGTGTTGGACGTGTGCAACATCATTCTGATTTTTAAGTGTAAAAAAAGTTAAAAACGCACCGCCTTGAAAACTTTCTGACTCCATAAATGGCTCAGCTTCCGGCATACTTTTTAGACTTGATAGTGATACCACAAAATCTGCACGGATGCTGGTATTTGAAGGGTTATTTTTCATAACACCACTCACCCTGAACAGGTATGTGCTGTCATTCTTTACCTGTAATGTTTTACCAATCGGATCAGCGTTACCAAAATATTTGAGGGCTATATCCTCTGAAATTACCATGAAGAAAGGCTGATTTAGGACCGTTTTGGAATTCCCCTTCAACAATTTAAAAGAAAAAAACTGAAAAAAATTTGCATCAGCATAGAGCAGGCTGCTTTCTACAAATTTGGCTTTAACCTTCTCAGGATTTTGAATAATAACCGGTTTATATTCCTTCTTTACCCTCATGCTTGCTGTTATAGCTCCATCGTTTTTCTCAACAATTGGTGCGGAAGCGTAGCTAAAATTCAGCATTTGCATTGTGTCGGCACCCATCACCGTTTTAGAATAAACTGTAAAAATCCGGTTAGCATTTTTGTGAAACCGATCAAAACTATATTCATGGGCTACGTAAAGCATAATCAGCATGCATGCGGCAAGGCCAAGCGCCAGTCCACCGATGTTTATTGTACTGTACAGCTTGTTTCTAAATAGATTCCGCCAGGCGATTTTGAAATAATTTCGTAACATTTATTTAAGTTTTGAGCTGTCAGCATGAGAGATCAGCGGGTTTATCAATCAACTTCCTCTCCCTTTGGAGAGGGTTAAAATGAGGCCTATTCCGTCCTCAAACTTTTCACCGGATTAGCCAATGCTGCTTTTATTGCCTGGAAACTGACCGTTAATAACGTAATTAACATCGCACCCATACCCGCCAATACAAAAACCCAAAACGATATTTCTGTTCTGTATTCATAACCTTGAAGCCACTGGTGCAAATTAAACCAGGCAATAGGAATCGCAATTAAAAAGGAGATGACTACCAGCAACACAAATTCTTTAGATACCATTCCCCAGATATTAAGAATGGTTGCTCCTAAAACCTTGCGAACACCAATTTCTTTAGTGCGTTGTTCCGCCACAAAAGATGCTAATCCAAACAATCCTAAACAGGAAATAAGTATGGCCAGTACTGCAAAAAACAAAGCTAAATTTCCGATACGTTCTTCATCAGAAAACTTTTTACCATATTCTTCATCGGTAAATTGATAAACGAATGGAGCACCGGGATTATATTTTTTGAAAACTTTAGAAATTTTTGAAAGTGCATCCGGAATACTTGAATTTGCCTTCATACGTATTGTAATGAGATTTGCCCATTCGGGATTCATTAAAAATACAGTGGGCTGTACGGGCGAATAAGGTGATTGCATGACCATATCATTCACAATGCCTACTACTGTAAATTGCTTGTCACCCCACTTGATGTTTTTACCAATAATGTTCTTTAATCTCGTTAATTTAACGGCTGCTTCATTTAATATAAACGCATTACTGTCGGTGGCAAAATCTTTAGAAAAATCTCTGCCTTCTTTGATTTTCCAACCTATGGTTTTACCATATTCATGGGTTACCCCAATGGTACCTAAAGAAGGCAATGAATTTATATCTTTCCCATCCCAGCTAAAGCCAATATTGGTTGAATTTACCATCGTGGTAGGACTGGATGACTCTGCCATATTTTCTACCATACCGGTGGCCAATAAGTCGCCGCGTATCACATCATAATGCCTGTAAAGATCCGGAGTAGTCATGTCTACAGTAATTAATCCGGACCGGGTATAACCAACAGGCCTGTTTTTAGCAAATTCTATCTGCTGAAATACAATGATGGTTCCTATTATTAAAGTAATTGATACGGTAAATTGTATTACCACCAACACCTTACGTGGAAGCGAGGCAAACCGTCCGATACGGTAGGTTCCTTTTAACACCTGGATTGGTTTGAAACTTGATAAATAAAAGGCAGGATAACTGCCTGCAATAAGGCCTGTAGCGATTGTGAAGCATAAAATTATCAGCCAAAACAACCCATTGCTCCAAGGAACAGACGTATTTTTATCTGCCATCTCGTTAAAAAAGGGAAGTAATAATTGTACCATTGTGATAGAAAATAGAATGGCAATCAATGCAACAAGAACAGATTCTGAAAGAAATTGCCCCACCAATTGCCGGCGCAATGAACCAACTGTTTTGCGGATGCCCACTTCTTTTGCACGTTTTTCACTTCTTGCGGTAGATAGATTCATAAAATTAATACAGGCAAGCAACAGTACAAAAAAACCAATGATGCTAAACAACCAAACAAATTGAATGCGGCCACCCTGAAGTTTTCCGTTTTTAAACTCATTGTGCAAGCGCCAGTTATCCATAGGCTGCAGCAACAGTTCCTCTTTGCCATTTACTGCTTCTTTTAGATGAATCATGGAAGCATTTTTAATTTTATTGGTTACTTTATCAAAAATTGCCTTATCATTTATCTGTACAAAAGTCTGGAAGGAGTGATTGCCCCATTCGGTTTTTGCTTTATTTAACCATGGTTCTGTCGCCAAATATTTTTCCCATGGAAGCAATATTTTAACACCGCTAAGGGTGGTATTTTTAGGAAGATCCTCGTACACTCCGGTTACTTTATAGCTATCTTTATTATCCATTTTGATCAGCTTATTCAATGGATCCTCTTTGCCAAATAAGGCTTTGGCAACTGATTCACTCAGCATGATTGATGTGGGGTCGTCAAGTCCTAACAGCTTTCCATTCAGTATTTTAAGTGTAAACATGGCGGGGAACACCGGCTCTACCCACATGCCTTCCTGATTAATTTTTTTGTCGCCAATAGCCAGTGTGTGTCTAAAATTCCATGAGGCCATAGATACGTGCTTAAAATCTGCTCCAAACAAAGTTCTAAGTTCATTTCCTAATGGCATTGCTACCGAAGTGTAGGTTTCTATTTCTCCGTTCACAGTCTGGTTACCCAATACCTGGGCAATCTGCTTATGGTTTTTATGATACTCGTTAAATGTCACTTCATCCCAAATCCATAAGGCAATTAGCAAGGCAACAGCCATCCCTATAGAGAGGCCAAGAATATTGATTGCTGAATATGCTTTGTCTTTAAGCAAATTGCGCCATGCGAGTTTGGTGTAGTTTTTTATCATTTTTTTAAGTGTTTAAGCTGTCAGGCATCAGCTCTAAGGTCTTAGGTGTCGTTATATTTTTATCTGTCAGGTATTGGCGTTTTGGCATTTTATTTCCTTAGCTTGAAACTGATAATTAAAAACTCTTTCCTTATTACTCATAGCTGATAATTCGTTACTCTGTTCTTAAACTTTTCACCGGATTAGCCAATGCTGCTTTTATTGCCTGGAAACTCACAGTTATTAGTGCAATAAGCATAGCAACCGCGGCCGACCACGCAAACAACCACCAGCTAATAACCATGCGATAGGCAAAGTTTTCCAGCCATTGGTTCATGATATACCATGCAAGCGGAGAGGCGATGATGAATGCCACGAGCACCAATTTTAGAAAATCAATGGAGATCAGGTTTACAATACCGGCGATACTTGCCCCCAATACTTTACGGATGCCTATTTCTTTTTTGCGTTGTTCGGCGGTAAAAGTAGCAAGGCCAAATAAACCCAGGCAGGCAACAAATATGGTTAGCCCTGAAAATATGCCCAGAATCTGCCCTGCCTTTTGTTCAGATTCATAGGTACGATAATATCGATCATCAAGAAACGAATAAGATAACGGTTCTTCGGCAGTTAGTTTAGTCCATTTAGTTTTAAGCGACGTCAAAAATTCTCCTGTATCGCCTGGTTTAAGTTTTACGATGAGCATACCCGGGTCAGGTGCCAGCACCATAACCAGTGGCGATATACGCTCATGCAAAGATTTAAAATGAAAATCTTTCACCACACCCAATATAGTGTAAGTCTTTTTTTCGCCTTTATTAAGGCTGGTTGTTAGAGTCTTACCCGTAGCGTTATTCTTCCAGCCAAAAGCCCTCGCGGCAGTTTCATTAATTATTACTCCGGATGAGTCGGAAGAAAAATCCGTAAAAAAATTCCTTCCGCTTAATATTTTGATTCCCAGCACAGGAATGTAGTTTTCATCCACATCATACCTGAGCGTTTTAATTAGTTGAGTAGAATTGTTTCCGGGGCTGACAAAAAAATTATTGTTATTGCTCGGCCCGGCCGGTAAAAATCCGGAACGGCTTACATTGCTCACCCTCGGATCATTTTGAAGTTGCTGTCTGAAAATTTCCGAGTTTTTACCAAGTAAATACGCGGGCAATATGATTACCTGTTCCTTATCATAACCTAACTTTTTATGCTGAATATAGGATAGTTGATTAAAAACAACCGTTGTACTAAAAATAAGGATGATGGAGATCAGGAACTGAAAAACGACTAAAGAGCTACGAATTCCGACACTTTGATTCCCGGAAGTTAGTTTCCCTTTAAGGACCGCTACCGGTTTAAAAGAAGAAAGAAAAAATGCAGGGTATGCACCAGCCAGAATACCAATTGTTAACATAAATAAAAACAAGCCGGGAACTAAAAAGAGATTTTCAGTAAAATTCAGGGTTAAGTTTTGTGAGGCAAGCTGATTAAAGAACGGTATCGCCAAATAAACAAAACCGATTGCCATTAGCAAGGCTATTGCCGTAATCAGAGTTGATTCAGTAAGAAATTGCCATACCAGCTCTGTTTTGCTGGAGCCTAAAACTTTACGGATCCCAACTTCACGGGCACGTTTAGATGCACCTGCCGTAGAAAGGTTTATGAAATTGATACAAGCGATTAATAACATAAATATGGCGATGGCACAAAATATATAGATGTACCTGATATCACCGGAAGGAGAAAGGTCATTGGCAAAATCAGCATGAAGATGGATAGCGGTTAAGGGCTGAAGAACGAGGCCAAGGCGATTGCCGCCAGCCTTAAATTGGGCCATTGTCATTCCCAACGCCTGCTGCATTTGTGGCCCAATGTATTTCTCAACTACTTTTGATAATTTTGTTTCTAACCTTTTATAGTCGTAACCCACTGGTAAAACCAGGTAGGTATAAAAATTTGAACTTGTCCATGAAGGTTTGGCGGCTTCGGGTAAGCCAGACATTGAGGCGAATACTTCAAATTGAAAATGTGAGTTAACCGGAACTCTATCAATTAATCCGGTAACCTTAAAAGGAGAAAAGTTCCCGTCCTGAAAATTAATGATCTTTCCCATCGGATCGTCATTGCCGAAATACTTTTTAGCGAATGCCTTTGTTATTACAATCGTATTGGGTTCTACAAGCGCTGTTTTTGAATTACCGGCTATAAGCGGAAGTGTAAATACCCGGAAAAAATTGGAGTCAACGAAGGCGAAAGCATCCTCCTTGAAAGATTTATCCTTGTAAATAAGATTGGGTTTGCCATAATCACGGATACGCGTAGCAGCCTCTACTTCCGGAAAATCTGCTTTTAAAGTTTGTGCTACGGGCGGCATTACCGTAGATTCATTCATTTTTTCCCCCTGCACATTTCCCTGAAAGGTAACACGTACTATTCGATCGGCTTTTTCATTGTAGCGGTCATAGCCAAGCTCCTGATTTACGAAAAGCATGATAATGAGGCAAGTGGCAATACCTGTTGCAAGGCCAACGATATTGATAGACGAATACAACTTGTTTTTAACAATATTCCGCCAGGCGATTTGGAGGTAGCTCAGGATCATGGTAATTTATTCTTTATGAGGATATTGTTTATGTTCTATATCATTTCAAACACAACCTAAGCCATTATCTTAAAATACTGAACAATAGTTATTTACAAACTCTCCAGGAAGTGAAACCGTTCATTGCCGAACAATCATCGTCCGTTTTCGGACAGTAGAAATAGCTGATAGCACAAATCTATTCCATCCTCAAACTCTTAACCGGGTTGGCCAGCGCCGCTTTTATGGCCTGGAAACTGATTGTTATTAATGCGATCATTACTGCCAGTATTGCGGCCAAGGCAAATACCCACCATTGAACTTCTATCCGGTACGCAAAATTCTGAAGCCATTTATTCATAAAAAACCAGGAGAGCGGACTGGCGATTGTTATAGCTATGAATATAAGCTTGATGAAATCTTTTGAAAGGAGTGTGATAATACTGGTAACCGATGCGCCAAGCACCTTGCGGATACCGATTTCTTTTGTACGCTGCAAGGTAACCAGCGAAACAAGGCCAAGTAATCCTAAACAACTGATTATAATGGCTACCGAAGCAGCAAGTAAGATTACTTTCTGCTGTAAGTCTTCCTTTCTGTATAAATTGGCTATCTGATCATCAAGAAATTGATAATCAAAAACTTCCTGTGGATATATTTCTTCCCAGCTTTTTCGGATACCGCTTATTGCCTCCTGTAAATCCTGCCCTTTTAGTTTTACAGCCAAAGTACTAAACAGGTCGGGGAAGCTGGCGATGAGAACAGGTTCAACAGGTTTAATCAATGACTTTGTATTAAAATCCTTTACTACACCAACTATAATACCTTTTTGCTCATCAAGTTCTCCGGCAATTAACGGTTTCCCGATAACGTCATCTGGATCTTTCAATCCCAATTTGTAAACCATTTTTTCGTTTATCAAATATTCGTGAGTGGTTTTTGATTCCCTGATATTACGTCCTGCAATAATTTGGAGCCCGAACGATTTTACATAAGATGTATCCCCAATTGCAGAACGGGCTGGCCACGTTTCCCAATCGGGCCGGTTATCGAAATGAACAGAACCTCCACGATCGTTCTCAGAAGAAGGTGACTTAAAACAAAAACTGAAGGTTTGTACATGCGGCATTGCTTCCAGTTTCTTTCTTAAAAAATCTTTCTTTAATTCAGCCGAATCAGGCAAAGGGATCAATACCACGGCGTTGCGGTTAAAACCCATATCGGTATGTTTTAAAAATCGTACCTGCAAAACCATAATCAATGTGCAAATAATCAGGGTTTGCGCTACAGAATTTTGGATAACAACAAGTATTTTTCTTAAAAAACCAGCTTTCAAACTCTGGGTTTCGTTTTTCAAATCTTTAAAAACATTGATCTTACTCAACACAAAAGCAGGATAAAAGCCCGAAAGTGTGATCAAAAGGATAAACAGTATTCCTAAAAATATACTGATTCCATTGTATGAAATCAATAAAAGCGGCTCCTGGGCGAACAGAAATTGATTTGCGGACGGTAAAACTAAAACGACAAGGCCAACTGCAATCAGCATTGCTAAACAATTGGTGAGTAAAGTTTCGGTCATAAACTGGATAAAAAGTTGCTTGGATGTACCACCTAAAACTTTACGCATTCCAATCTCTATACTGCGTTTTGCTTGCTGTGCAATTGATAGATTGATATAATTGACACTGGCAATAATTAAGATGAGTATGCCTATAATCGTAAGAGTTATTAGTAGAGGCTTTTGAGTTGCGCCCCCGTACTGGCTATCGAAATGCACATCGGCGAGAGGCTGCAACCTGAACTTGTAATATTTTGAGTTACCGCCCATGTGCACTTTTGCCAGATCAGCAATTGCAGATTCTACTTCTCTTTTTGATTTTTTGTCTGTTATAGAAAGGTATATCGAAGTGGTCGAATTTATCCAGCCCCAGTCTGTAAAAAAATCATTGGATATATCCGGGTAAAGATTTTTTAGAGATGATAAAGACACATACATACCGGCCTTTAAGTCAGTATTGCCCGGTTTATCATCAATTAACCCTACAACTTTTACAGGTTGCCTGTTATCAAAAACTATTGTTTTGCCAATCGGATTTACATTCCCAAAATATTTAATGGCTTGTTTTCGGGTAATGGAGACCGTGTTTGGCGCATTTAATTGGGCTGGATTTCCTGCTATCCAGCTATAACTAAACATTTTAAACCATTCGGGGGATACTAAAGCTACGTTTCGGTCCTCTTTAAACCGTTTTTCTGTTTTTGAACCATTATTTACGGTAACAGTAAAAGAGTAGCTATCCAGCATCAATGCTGCATCAGTAACCCGGGAAAGACCACGTTTTAACGCCTTGTACATGGCCATCGAGCCTCCTTTTTCATAAAGTGTTTCTTCTAAAAGCAGTTCGTTCACAACCCGGTAAGTTGTTGAAGACTTTACATGATAGGTGTCAAAGCTCAAATGAAAGCTTATATACAAATACAAAAACAAAGAACAGGCGATTGCGATAGCTAACCCGGAAATATTTAAAACAGAATAAAATTTCCTTTTAATTAGGCTTCTCCAAGCTATTTTAATATAGTATCGTATCATGGGGTTTAAGTTTTTGCTATCAGCTATCAGCAATTAGCAATTAGATTATCAGGTATTAGCTTTTAACAATCAGGTAATCAGTTATTAGCTTTTAGATATTAGGTATTCGTTATATAGATCCAAAAATATCGTCATTGATTAGGGGCTGATAGCTGACACCTCCTATTCCATCCTCAAACTCTTAACCGGGTTGGCCAGCGCCGTACGATAGGTTTGCCATCCGATCGTTAATCCTCCAAGGCAAATTAAGGTAAGGGCACTTCCTGCTAAAATTTCAAGACTGATGGGTATTCGATAGGCATACTGTTGTAAAAACTGACTGCCAGTTAAAAATCCAAGTGGAAGGCCGATACAGATGGATATGAACATAAGAACAATAAATTCTTTAGAGATTACAAAGACAATTTGCCAGGCACCCGCACCCAAAACCCTTCTGATGCCTACTTCTTTTAAACGGTTTTTGCTTGTGCAGATCACCATTCCCAACAACCCAAGGCATGCGATAGATAAAGCCATTCCGGTTAATAAACCAACAAATATTAAATCGCTTTTATGCAAATGCTGCTGATAAAGTTCATTGTCTAACCAACGCTTTTCAAAAGGCTGGTTGGGATACAATTTTTTCCACCTTAAGTTTAACCTTGAGATGATGGTTTGCTCTGCCCCCTTTTCAATTTTTAGGCTAAGTGTTTTAAATTCATCAGGGTTATTGGTAAGTAATAACGGTTTGATAGAACGTTTGAAACTGGCATAGTGAAAATCCTTAACCACACCTGAAACCCGGTACTTTGTGCTGTCGTTTACACGAATTAGTTTTCCTACGGATTCGAAAGAATTTTTAAACTGCAATTGTCTGCTGGCTTCTTCATTTATAACCACATACCGTGTTGCATTGCCAGAGCTTGAAACGGGTAAGTTCTGTCCGGCAACAAACGTAATCCCCATAATAGTTATAAAAGAAGGTGTTACCGAGAAATAGTCGGCTGACAGGGAATCATTTGAATTTTCAGGCTTAATAAACTTATTGTCAGCACCAGAATATCCAAACAAACTCGATGTGGCCGATGCCTGTTCTACTCCGGCTGTTGCAGCCAAAGCTGTTGCCGTTCTTTCATAAGAATTTGCCTGCAAGGGAATGTTTAAAAT
The DNA here is from genome assembly GCA_014378705.1 of Pedobacter sp. GTDB lineage: Bacteria > Bacteroidota > Bacteroidia > Sphingobacteriales > Sphingobacteriaceae > Daejeonella. Next base: position 27,393 of record JACMND010000168.1, read on the forward strand.
ACGCTCCCGGTTAAAACCATAATCGGCGGTAGCCATATATTCAGATTGTTTATAAAATACCAGCAGACTTACAAGCGCAATAAGCGATGCGGAAAATTGAATAACGGTTAGCGATTTACGTAAGCCCGCACCCCCAAATAACTTAACGTTGAACCTTCCCTTTAAAACCCGCACTGGTTGAAACGAAGATAGTACCTGCGCCGGGATCCATCCTGCCAGTAAACCCGTTATGATGGTAAACAGGATTAAAAACCCCCATAAAGTAGTATCGTGCGAAACACTACCTGTTAAATTTTGAACTACCGGTAAAGTGCTGATCAGTTTTAATTGTAACTGCGCCAGGCCGAAAGCCAGCAAGGCAATCAACACCGACTCGCTCAGAAATTGCAATAGTAAATGATGTTTTAAAGCACCTGCAACTTTGCGGATCCCTACTTCCCGGGCACGGTCAAGCGAACGTGCCAGCGTGAGATTTATGTAATTGAAAAAGGCAAGCAGCAGAATAAACAGGCCTATGGAAGCGAAAGCGATGAGATTTGGGAAAGCCGGCCCGGCGGCAATATTGTATATCGGCCTCATTGCAGGAGTAATTTTTGTTAGTGCCTGCGCTTCAAACACGTAACTTTTATTTGCAGAAGGCCTCATTAACCGGTTTGCTTCTTTTGTAGCATTTTGCAAAATAGGATGTAATACGGAAGGCTCCACATTATGTTTGAGTTGCACATACGTGTATCCCGCTGCTTCATCGGACCAATCTAAAAATTGCTTATCAAGTCCTATAGGGATAGATGCCAGCAGATCAAATTTTAAATGAGATTGATATTTGGGTTCTGCTAAAATCCCGGTTACCATGTACTCACCGGACTTACCTATTGAAATGGTTTGCCCGATGGGGTTTTCTTTTCCGAAAAATCGTTTTGCGGTTTCGCCGGTTAATACAACCGTTTGCGGAGCTGTGGCCGGCGAACCGCTGAGCAATTTAAAACCGAATATCTTATAAAAGTCCGCATCAACATACGCTTCTTTCGCATTCAAATTTTTGTTGTTGGCTGTTACTTCATCATAAGAAAAGTAAACCCGGGTACATTTATCAATTGTTGTTTTATAGTTGCTTTTGAGGTAATCGCCTAATGGAAGCGGAGAACTGGCCGCCAACATGTGCCGGCCGTCTTTAAAATTTAAGTTTGTTATTACACGATAACTTCGTTCTGCATCAGGATGAAAGGTATCATAATCATAAGCACCTTTTATATGGGTTAAGGCCAGGATGCAAACGGTCATGCCGGATGCCAACCCAAAAATATTGATAAGCGAAAAAAGCTTATGCTTAATTAA
>JACMND010000169.1 GCA_014378705.1 Pedobacter sp.
ATTTAACAAAATGAACAACACCATTCTTATTGATCATTTCACCATTTACACGGATCCTTTCACGAAAATCTCGTAAGTGCGGAGAAGTGTACAAACCGGTTTTATAACCAGCAACCTGTAAAATCGCGGCAAGCATGTGCGAAGTTGAACCTTTGCCGTTTGTCCCGGCAATATGAACGGATCTGAATTTATGATGAGGATTTCCCAGGATATCGCAAAAACGGATAATGTTATTTAATCCTGGTTTAATAGCGTCTTTCCCTAGTTTGCTAAACATGGGCAATCGGGAGTACAGGTATTGGATAGTTTGCTGGTAATCCATTTTAAGATTAGTGGAGCTATCTTACTTTACCTTAAAATTAAACATAACCACACCCATCTGAACTTCTGGTGCGGATTCAAGACGGTTTAATTTCGCACCCAATACGGCAGCTTCACACTTTCGCCAAAGTTTAAGGTCTGATAACGTAGTTCCACGGGCACCCGCACGGGCAAAAATCACTTCACCGGTTTTGTCTACTCTTATTTCAACCGCAATCTTGCCGGCACTTTGTCCCTGATCATCAATGGAAGGAATACTTACAAAACGCCTGTTAGCTAATGAAAGGCTCACGCCGCCATTTCCAGAACCACCTTCACCATAATTTGGTGAAAGCGGATCTCCATCCTTATCGCCCTGGTTACCTGCAACAGTTCCAGTTCCGTCTCCTTTGCCTTTACCGTCATTTTTTTTACCCTTATAAAGTGCGTTCACATTTACGGTTGGTTTATTTTCTTTTGCAGGAAGACTTACGGAAGGATTGTTTGCGGTACTTTTTTGCTTACTCACAATTTCCGGGGCATCTTCAGTATTTTGCGTGACAATGGATTTATCAGTAACTTCTGATGATGGAGTATTGGATTGATCTGGTTTGGTGACCACTTTATCGGGAGGTGTTCTATTGGCATCAGGAGCAACGGAAGGTTCATCAACGCTCATGTAATCATCGCCCATACCAATTACAGAAGTTCCATAATTGACAATAATACCTCCGGTTCCAACTTCTTCCGCTGGTGTGGCACGGCTTGCAATGATAAAAAAACTAAGCAACAGAAAAGCCACCATAATCCCTGTGGATATAGCAAAAGCTTTCGGATAATTATTTTCTTCCTGTATGCCGTAATATTCCATTACTTTTTTGTTTCTGTTGCTAAAACGAGCTTTATCTTTAATTTATTGGCAATGTCTGTTAAGTCGACCACGTTTTCAATCGCTATTGTGCGATCAGCAAACAATATAACGGTAAGTTCTGGTGATGCCTTTTGATAGGCTTCAATTTTAGAGAATAACTGATCATACGGAACTTTTTCTTTTTCAACAAAATACTCCAGTTCTTTAGTTATTGACACGTTGATCGTTTTTTGAGGAACAGCCTGCCCGGAACTTGACCTTGGTAAAAAAAGTTTAACAACATTGGGGTTTACAACTGCCGAAGCAAGCAAAAAGAACAACAGTAAAAAGAACATGATATCGTTTAATGCGGATGTATGTACTTCAACCGCAGGTCTTCTGCTTCTTTTTCTTAGATTCATTTAAAATAGTATTGGTTTTTTAGACTCACTTCTATATTTTGTTATTTCTTTATAACAGGGTTTACTTCATTTAATTGCTTTAAAGCTCATCGCTTAAGCGGATACCTGCCACCTACTTTCCCGGTTCTTCTAAAAGATCAATAAACTCAATCGCATCAGTTTCCATCCTTAAGATAATCCGATCAACCATAATATTAAGTATATGATAAAGGACGTATGCCGTTATACCAATGATTAACCCGGCTGCGGAAGTAATCATCTTGGTATATAATCCACCGGAGATTGTTCCTATCTCAATAATACCTTTTACAGAAACGTCATGAAAGATGGTGATTACACCGATTATCGTTCCGACAAAACCCAGCATGGGTGCAATCCCGGCAATAATACCGAGAATACTAATGTTCTTTTCAAGTTTTGATACTTCCAGTTTGCCAACATTCTCTATTGCACCTTCAATGTCTTTAATCGGACGCCCAATGCGGAGCAAACCTTTTTGGAGCATGCGGCCAAGTGGTGTGTTGCTGTTTCTGCAAATAGCGATGGCAGAATCTAATTTACCCGAAATTACACTCTGTTTAACCTGTTGCATTAAATTCGATTCATCTGAGGATGCTTTGCGGATAGTAAGATATCGTTCTATAAAAATTACCAGACCTATAAATGCCAGTAATGCCAGGGGAACCATAACCCAGCCCCCTTTAAAAAGAAGGTCAATAAAACGCAATTCTTCAGCCTGAGGTGCAACTACGTTTATTGCCGCGGCTGCACTATCGGCTAAAGGTTTAAGGGTATCTATTTGTAGTAAAAACATCGTTATTTATTTGTTTTCTTTTGTTTAACTCTGGCAACCCAGGCTTCTTTATTAATATCTCTTTTAATGCGGACTAATTCTCTTTGTGCGGAAGCTTCATAATTAAAGGTTCCTAAGCTGATTTTAAGTTTTGAGCCAGGCATATTATCAACTATCTTGGCGTATAAACCTTTATTCTGAAGTTGCTTTACATAATTTTCAGCTTCGTTCCGCCGTGCGAAAGCAGCACCGATAATTTCATAAGTAACCTTATCTAAAGGAGGAGCAGGGGGTTTAATTTTGGTAGTGACTAAAAGCGTGTCACGAGGTTTTTCAACCTCAAAACCTTGCTTACTAAGTTCCTTGTAAATGGTATCAGCCTGGTTTAGAGAATCAACCATAGTCATGGGAACAGGGGCAACAAAGGGTTTCTTTACAGTAATTTTCTTTACCGGGACAGTGTTTCTTTGGTATACGAAATTAAAGGACTGAGGAAAAGCCAAAAAACCGATGATGCCTGCAATAATCAGAAAGCCGGCAACTATTAAAAAAATGCCCGAAGTGCTTAACCTTTCGTCGGTTTCTTCAATTTGCTCCTCATAATCATGAGAATCAACGTTGGTAACTTCTGGTATTTTAAAATCTTCTGTAACGGCATTAGGAGGAAGAGTTGCAACGGTTTCGGTATGAGGAGGGATATCCGGTTTACTTTCTTTAACTGGAAATAATCCGTAATATTCACCAAGAGCATCTAAATTCGGGGCATCGATAAGCACATACCCATCTCCCGATTTTTTTAGTATCCCTAAGCTGTGAATATCAGCCTGACCGTTTAATGTTACTAAAGATTTTGTAAAGGTTACAAACTTGTCAATAAAATAAAGGGATGTGCTATTTGATACATGTTTTTCTGAACTGATGTATTCAGCTAAGATCATGCTATCATCATGTTCATCTTTAAAAGAAACAGTACGTGAAGGAGGAAAAAGTACAGCTTTCGAATGATCATAAAAAGCGGCGCTATTCGAATTGTAAAATATTCCTAAAGAAGGAACATTAACCGCATTATGCTGTCGTAATAAATCAGCTATATAAAGGGCTATGTCCATTTCGGGTAAAGATAATTTTTAATTCTAAAATCTGGCAAACTTATCAAAAGGAGTAATTAAACCCGCCCAAGATATTAAAGCCTAACTTTTGATAATATAGATATTGCTGATAGGATTTTCCAAAAATGTTATTTGCCTTTAAGTATACTCCAATTTTAGGATTTATGCGGTATTCGGCACCTGCACTTAAATCAGCAAAACTGTTTATAGATATAAAATTTTCGACAGGCAAGGGAGTAAAGTTCACTGTTCTCGCCCGGCTTTCTCCGTTTATAAAAACCTCTGCGTCTAAGCTTATTTTTGAATTAACTTTAGCCCGCAAGTTTGAGCTTAAACGAATTCCCGGCTTAAACCAGGCGTATTTTTCGGTTGCCATTTTGTAGGATGCAGCTTCTGCTTTACCGCTGATATCTATAACATCAGATGCTTTAAAAATTATTTCTCCTTCAAATCCTAAAATATCACTTACACCTTCATCATATATCACATTGAAGCGGTTAACCTGAAAAGGATCATTTACGAACAATTGAAGGTTTTCAATTCTTTTAAGGTAAGCCATCGCTTTAAATCCAAAACCTGCTCCGGCATTTCCTTTTACACCTCCGTAAAGATTCATCTTTTGAAGGGTATTTTTAATCAGGTAATCTTTACCGAGAAAGGGGTTTTCTTTAGAAAGATCTTTAATGCTGGTTTTAAGAACATCGCCGTTTAAACCTCCAAACAGAATTGCATATTCTTCAGCAATATTAAACTCAGCAGAGATGGCGGGTAAAATATTAAAGCGGTTTTGATTTCCGAATTGATTAACCAGGTTAAAACCTAAATTTAATTTAATGCCATTTCCTTGGTATTCAATAAATGGGTTGGCTTTCAGAATATTATTACGGATATCAAAAAGAGAGTCTTTAACGGCTGTGTAATCCGCAGAAGCGCCAAAACCAATTGTAAAATTGCCTAATCCCTGATTTACAAAGCCATTAATCAAAAAAGAATTTTCCCTGGCCTTCCCTATATTTCCAAACGAATAGGCATTTAATTTAACTGCGTAATTTGTTATGTTGGGATCTTCTGTATAATTACTTACCAATTCTCCTTCAGCTTCAATTAGATTAAACCGTTGTTTCGAGGGTTCTGAGGATGGTTTAAACAACGGATCAAATCCATAAAAAAATGAAGATCTACGGTTGTAAGAAACTTTACCCGCATATGTTTGCTTCGTACCTATGCTTCTGCCAAAACCGGAAATTTCCTGTTCAGAAAACTGCTGTTTGTTTAAACTTCCTTGTTGGGCAATGTGTTTAATAAACATTCCGGCTTGCAAAGCTTCATCCTGCCCTGTGTTAACATAAACTTCACCTAAACCTGTGTTAAGGTTGCCAACGCCTATCTTAAAATAATTATTTGATAATACGGTCTTCTGATTGTCTGCTAATTTCTGAGCCTGCAGTTCTTTAATATTTGAGTTTAAATCCAGCTTTTTATCCAAAATAGTATAACTCAAAACTGGTTTAAAAAGCTTGTTATCATTTAAATCCGGGCTGCGCCTTATTTTTACAGCTTCTGCCAAAATGGGCTTGTATGGTCTTACAATTTCAATCTCTTCTGTTAATGCAGGTTTTTCAGAACCTTTTTTTGGCTCTTCTTTTTTAACTTGTGCCCGGGTATTAAACCAACTGAAAACAAAAAAGATAAACAGAAAGGCTATGATATATAATTTTTTAAACTTCATTTGAAAAATGGTCTTGTGGTGTGTTTGCTTTTTTATTGCTAGCTTTTAGAAGATAATTTTAAAAGTTTTTCTTTTGCAACCGGCAGAATGTCCGCTTCTTTTCCTTCATAATTTTCAATAATACTTTGTAGCGTACTTTTGGCCTGAAAATTATCTTTCATGGAAACATAATTATCAGCTATAAGAATAAACGTTTTAGCAACCCAATAATCATGTGATGGCATTTTGTTGGTTAGATCAAATGAAGTTTTTAAAGAAGTTTTAAAATCCCCTTTTAAGTATTGAAGATTCGCCACATTGTATTTTGCTTCAGCACCGGTTACAGTTTTTGTTTTCTCGGATACCTGGCTGAATTGTTTTACCGCAGAAGTTGTGTCGCCTTTCTGAAGGTAAGCCTTGCCGGCATACAAACCTGCCCTGAGTTTATCTTCTTCAGAACCTTTTTCTGATTCTTTTATCAGATTTGAATATTTTAAAGTCTCGTCCGGCATGTCAATATTTGAATAAGCTTCCATTAGGTTATTAACCGCAAAACCATAGTTGGCCTTATATTCAGAAGTTAGTTCGAGCTTTTTTAAATGCACTATCGCTTCATTATATTTTTTTTGTGATAAATATATTTTAGAAATACTGATTAATGCCCTTTCAGTATATTCACTTGTCCAGTCGTTCAGGATAAATTCATAATCCGGTATCGCCTCATTTGGCCGATTCAATCTTGTTAAACTTTCTGCTCTTATAAACTTCGCCTGCTTTTCGTGTATTGAATTCTGAAATTTATCAAAATAAGCGTTCACTGCTTCAAACGTTCCCTGATAATCCGCTTTTAAAAAACGATTATTCGCACTCTGGAATGTTAAATTGTCTTGTTCTGAGGTGGTCAGATTTCCGATGCTTGTCGTATTGGCATACGTTAAAAATCCATCGGCGTCAGATTTATCGAGATAAATATTTTTGATAGATTCTAATGCTTGCTTCGCTTCATCAGTTGTTGAATACTCATTTACAACGCGTTTGAATGTCAAAAGCGCAGCTTCATCATTATCCTGGTTATATTCTACCAAGCCTATGGTTACCAAAGCACGCGGAACATAACTACTTCTGGGATATTTTAATATTAATGCACTTAAATCAGTCTTTGCTTTTTCAAAATCTCCTTTTACAAAATAGGTATAAGCGATCTCAAAGCCTGCATCATCCGCATAGTTGGAGCTCGGAAATTTGCTTAAGAGAGATTGATGGGTTGCGATCTTAGAATCATTCTGAGTTTGCAGGCCTTGTATCATTCCTCTTTGAAATAAGGCATAATCCTGGCCGGAGGTATTCGCGAAAATAATTTTATTGTAGTTTTCAAGCGCACTAGCGTAATTTTTAAGCACGAAATAAGAATCAGCCAACCTTACTGTAGCATCATTTATCGTGTTTTTATCAAGCTCGTTACTTTTTACAAAACGTTGAAAGTAGGTTGCAGCTTTATTGTAGTTTTCGTTTTCAAAAGCCGCGTAAGCCAGGGCGTAATTTGCGAAGTTGTAAACAGCTGTCTTTTTTGCGGCAGACATAGACATAAACTTTTCAAAATTATCTACAGATTCGCCAAACTTGCGTACCTCAAACATCGCTTCAGCGAGCCAGTATGTTGATAATGCAGCTATTTCTTCGTCAGTTGCATTATTATTTGAACGCATAAAGACAGATATAGCATTTTGAAAAGCACGTTCATTATAAAATTCTAAACCACGGTAATAAGTTACTTTTTGGTAAGCAGCCTTTGCGTTTTCATTTTTATTTGGGATGCTTTCCAGAATGTCTATCGCGTCTTTATAATTTTTTGTGGTTAATAAAATCTCACCTAAAAGTGTTTTTCCTTCATCTACTCTTTTAGATTTAGGATAGGTTTTTAAAAATTCTTGCGCAGCGTCCAATGCAACCTGATGAAACTCTAGCTCATATGATAATTTGGCGTAATTAAATAAACCTTCCTCCTGCAGGGCTTTGTCAAAAATTAGTTTTGATGCTTTAAAAAATGCGCTTCTTGCTGATTGTTTATTATTTGTTTTTAAAAATGATTCCCCAAGTGCGATCATCCCACTTTGAAAATATTGATCCGGCGTATCTAACTTTTCAAGTTCGGCAATTGCTTTTTGATAATCTCCTAACTTGTAATAGGTATAACCGATCTGATAACTATCCTGATTATTTTGAGTTTTTCCGTTATCACTTTGTTGAAATTGCTTGTAATAAACACCGGCATTCTTATAATCTGACTTAGCGAAATAAGAAGCACCAACAATTCTAAACATTTCTATTTTGTATTGTGGCTCAATAGAATTTAATGCTGGAATCGTGTAGCTTATAACTTCATCATAGCGTTGATCTAAAAAATAGAGTGCTGAAATATAATATGGATACGAATTTTGGTAGGCTTTATAATTTTTTAAGCGTTCAAACTCAACTAATGCTGTTTTGTAATCAGCACTCAGATAATTGATGTATGCATAATAATAAATAGATGGTTCTTTATACTGCGTATTTTCATCTTTTAACCTTCCAAACAAAGGCTCCGCATCAGTAAAATTTTTTGTTTCAAAGTAGGAGTAAGCCAATTTAAACCGAAATTCATTGCTTTCGTTGGACTTTAGAGCATTTTGATCAATTTTTTTAAACCACTCTATTGCTTTGGAATAATTTTTTTGAGAAAAATAGGAGCGGCCAACCTGATAGTAAGCCATCCGTGTAAATGGATTTACGGGATAACGGTTTATAAAACTCAAAAACTGCTTTTCCGCGTCTTGGTTTCCTAATTCTAATGCGCAAAGAGCCTTGTAGTATTGTGCGTTTTCTTTTATCAGACTCACGTTTTTATCATAAGGAATTTGTGCATCTGCTATTAAATTCCAGCCTTTAACACGATCAAATTGTTCTGATGCAGCGGCAAATTTTCCATGTTCCAAAAGTTCCAAACCACTTTTATAAGATTCGTTGATTGAAAATCCCGCAGTTTCCTGAGAATAGCTAATTGAAACGTGAAGGAAAATTAGTATAGCAAGAATGGAAAAATATTTAAACATAGGTAGTTAATGCTGATAGCGTAAAAGTAATTTAATTGAATAGGGGATATTAACAGAAGAAATTAACAACTGTTGAAAACAGCCATTTAACGCATAGAATTTAAAGATGGTATGAGAATTAAGATATAATGAATTAAGATTTTATTAAAATGGCCTTATTTTTTTATGTAAGCTTAACTACTTTGATTTGCCAGTAAGTATAAAACAGCCATTCTAACGGCAACGCCGTTTTCTACCTGGTTAAGTATAATAGATTGCTTGCTGTCCGCTACATCACTGGTGATTTCAACTCCACGGTTTATTGGGCCAGGATGCATTACGATAATTTCTTTATCTATTGAATCAAGAATTTGTTTATTTAACCCGTAATTCATAGAATATTCCCGTAAAGAAGGAAAGAACTTAGTTTCTTGACGTTCGAGTTGTATTCTGAGCATGTTTGCAACATCGCACCAGTTTAAAGCCTTTAACAAATCATGTTCAACCTTTACTCCCAAAGCTCCTATATATTTTGGTATAAGCGTAGTGGGACCGCATACCAGAACTTCTGCACCTAACTTTTTAAGGCATAAAATATTTGATAAAGCCACTCTCGAATGCAAAACATCACCAATTATAGCAATTTTTTTACCCGCTACTTCTCCAAACTTTTCGCGAATAGAAAACGCATCAAGCAGTGCCTGGGTTGGATGTTCGTGAGCACCATCGCCAGCATTAATTATTTGTGCTTTAATATGTTTACTTAAAAATACACCAGCCCCGGCATATGGATGACGCATCACTACCATGTCAACCTTCATTGCAAGTATATTATTCACGGTGTCTATTAGCGTTTCTCCTTTACTTACCGAAGAAGAAGACGCGGCAAAATTTATAGTATCTGCCGAAAGGCGCTTCTCTGCAAGCTCAAATGACAGTTTAGTACGTGTAGAATTTTCAAAAAAAATATTGGCAATGGTAATGTCACGCAAGGATGGAACTTTTTTGATTGGCCGATTAATAACATCTTTAAAATTTTTAGCGGTTTCAAGTATAAGTTCAATATCGTGTATGGTTAACTCTTTAATCCCTAAAAGATGTTTTGTGCTGAGCCTTTGTTCCTGATTTGCCATTATACCCCGGATATTAAAATCACCTGGTCTTCTCCATCCGTTTCTTTCCAGCTAACTTTAACCTTTTGAGAATTAATTGTGTCTACTTTTATTCCAATATAATTAGCCTCAATAGGTACGTGCCGTGAATAACGCCGATCAACCAGGGTAAGAAGTTCCACTTTATCCGGTCTTCCAAAAGCCTGGAGGGCATCCATTGCTGAGCGGATAGTTCTTCCAGTCCACAATACGTCATCAATTAAGATTACTTTTTTGCCTTCAATTATAAAATCGATCTGTGTACTGCTTGGAAACAAGATCCCTTCTTTTCTTCTAAAATCATCTCTAAAAAACGTAACATCAAGTATTCCGTTTTTAATGTTTGATTTAGGAAAGATAAGTTTTAGCTGTGCAAGAATCCGGTTAGCCAAATAAATTCCTCTCGGCTGAATACCAAGAATGACAGATTCTGAAAAATCGTTGTGATTTTCTATAAGTTGATGACAAAGACGCTGTATGGTAATTTGGAACTTTGAACCGTCTAGCAATTTTAATGTTTGCATTTGGTTTTATTTGACCAAAAATATAATTTTTTTTTAATAATTGAAGCGTGATATACAACCGCATTCAGCCTTTATCTAAATAGCGTAAACAAGGCGCAATAGGAAATACAAATTTTAGAGAAGTTTAGAGGCTTTAAAATAAAAAAACCTCTCCGAAGCCGGAGAGGTTTACCTTTTATATTAAGTAATTTATTCAGCAGTATCGGTCGGCTCTTCAGAAATTTTTGCTTTTTTAGCTTTATTCTCTGCGCCTTCCATTTGCTGCTTCAATTGTGCAAGAACTCCCAAATCACCTAATGTAGATTTTTCAACAGATTCCTTTACTTTCTTTACAGCACTGATCGTAGCTTTCGCATCTTTTTTCTTCTGGTTCATTTCCTCTTTACGTTCCTCGGCTTTCACTTCTTCCCAAATGCGGGAATGCGAAACGACTATACGCTTAGAATCTTTGTTGAACTCTATGATTTTAAATGGAATAGTTTCTTCTGCTTTTATAGATGAACCATCTTCTTTAATCATGTGTTTAGATGGGGCGAAACCCTCAACGCCATAAGGTAAAGCAATGATAGCACCTTTATCTGTAATTTTTAATACAGTTCCTTCGTGAACTGAATCTAAAATAAAGATAGTTTCAAAAGTTTCCCATGGGTTTTCTTCCAACTGCTTATGTCCTAAGCTTAATTTTCGATTGCTTTCATCAAGTTCTAAAACAACTACAGCTAACTCTTCACCTACCTTCGTAAATTCATTAGGGTGATTTACTTTTTTAGACCAGGATAAATCAGAAATGTGGATCAAACCATCTATCCCTTCTTCGATCTCAACAAAAACACCAAAGTTGGTCATGTTTTTAACTACAGCTTTGTGCTGGCTACCAACAGGATAACGTTCTGCTATATTTTTCCAAGGGTCTGGAGTTAACTGCTTTATGCCAAGGCTCATTTTGCGTTCTGTACGGTCCAGAGTCAAAATTTGAGCTTCAACTTCGTCACTAACTTTTAGAAATTCCTGTGGGTTGCGTAAGTTCTGAGACCATGACATTTCAGAAACGTGAATTAATCCTTCAACTCCGGGAGTAATTTCTAAGAAAGCACCATAATCAGCAACAGTTACAATCTTACCTTTAACTTTCGAACCAATTTCTAAATTCGTATCTAAAGCTTCCCAAGGATGCGGAGTTAATTGCTTCAATCCTAATGCAATACGTTTTTTCTCATCATCAAAATCCAATACCACTACGTTTATCTTCTGATCCAAGTTTAATACTTCGCGTGGGTGTTCAATGCGTCCCCAAGAAATATCGGTAATGTGAAGTAAGCCATCAACACCACCTAAATCTATAAATACGCCAAAGTCGGTAATGTTTTTGACCGTTCCTTCTAACACTTGTCCTTTTTCAAGCTTGGCAACAATTTCAGTTTTTTGGTTTTCTAAATCGTCTTCGATCAGCACTTTATGTGATACCACTACGTTTTTAAACTCATGGTTGATTTTAACAACCTTAAATTCCATGGTTTTGCCCACATAAATATCATAGTCACGTATTGGTTTTATATCAATTTGAGATCCTGGCAAAAAGGCCTCAACACCCATAATATCAACAATTAAACCTCCTTTAGTCCGGCTTTTTACATAACCGGTGATAATTTTATCTTGGTCCAGGGCATCATTGATGGTTTCCCATGAACGTTGGGTTTTTGCCCTTTTACGGGATAATACTAGCTGCCCGTTAGCGTCTTCCTGAGATTCAACAAATACATCTACCGGATCGCCGATCTTAAGATCTGGCATATCACGGAATTCCGATAATGATACCAAACCATCAGATTTGAACCCGATATTCAGAACTACATCTTTATTATTTATGGATACCACTACCCCAGAAATGATTTCTCCTTTGTTTATGGAGCTGAAGGTTCCGGCATACATATCTTCAAACTTTTTACGGTCGTCGTCGCTGTAATTCCCAAACCCTTTATCATCTGTATCCCAATCAAAATCGCCGGAAGGCGTAATCATTGTTTTTGATTTGATCTCTTCAATAGACATTGTATCAGCTTCTGATTCAATGTTTTCTTTTGCTTTAAATGCAGTGTTTTCTTCGCCGCCAAGTTCCGCTTGTTTAGCAGTTAACTCTTTTTCAGCTTCTAATTTTTTGGCCATTAATTAATTTATCTCCTTTGTTCCGATTTAAATCGGATTGCAAAGGTAAAAAAATACCTTTTTAATCAAAAAGATTTTAAAGCTTTATTTGTAACACTTTAAGAGGCCTGAAATTGAAAGGAAATAATACAAAAATATTTTTATTTAGAATCCTTGTAGTACGAATTAGGCGGAACGCTGGAATATGTAGGTTTTTAAAATTTTCTCAATAATTTGAACTGCCTTTTCTACTCCTTTTTCGGCGTTAATTTTTAAGGATAAAAGTTCGCTATTCCGATAGATCCTGTCATCCATGATTAATTGTTTAATTCCTTTCATGAATTTTTTTTCCGTTAAACGGGATAAGGGAACCGGTTTTATGCCAACTCCTTGTTTATATGCAAGGTCGCCCCAAAAAAACTGATCCCCGAAAGGGTAAACAGGCGGGCAAATAAACATTGGTTTTCCAGCACGAAGACACTCTGCCGTAGTTCCGATTCCTCCGTGATGTATAATCGCTTTAACCTTAGGAAAAAGAGCGTCAAATGGCGCAGAATCAATTACTTTAACTTTTTCACTATCCTCAATATCCCACTCACCCCAACCTTTAATGATTATAAAACGTTCATTAAATTGGTTTATACATTTTAATATAAGATTGCTTAATTCTTTTTCAACGTGCATACTACTAAAAGTTATTAGTAACGGCTGAGAACCTTTATTAATAAATTTTTCGAGTTCAGGGTCAAGAATTGATTTTTTTGAAGAAAACCAAAAACCGGTTAAGTGCTGGTGTGATGCCCAATCTTCTGGTCTGCTTAAAAAATGGGAACTGATTCCATAAATTCCCGGGATATCCTGAGTTTCGCTAACATCATCACTAAGACCATGTTGATCTCTGAACTGATTTATCGGTTTTTTAAAAAACATGAACCTTAAATCATTAAACTTATAACTAAGCCTGTTTAAAAATGACGGGAGCTTAAGGCCACTCATAATTGGGTTTAAAAATGCCGTGGTTTCCTGCATTGCCGGTACTACAGCGGCACGAATAGCTCGACAATCTAACTGTTTTAAAAAAACATCAGCAAGAGTTTTGGTGCGATAAATAATCAAGTCACTTTCTTGCGCCAGCTTATAAAATTCGTTTAATGAAGCTTTAATAACCGGATAAACAAATTGATTTAAATTTTTCTTTAGATGGAATAAATTCACTTTCATAATCTGCTGACCATGTTTTGAGTTTATCATATCCTCAGAATCAATATTTACCGGATGAAAATTTATGTTATGACTTTCTACCAGGCCACGGAAATTTTTTGCAGTACATAAGGTAACCGTGTGCCCACGTTGAGACAATGCTTCGCCCAAAATAGCAAAGGGTTGAACATCACCGCGAGTGCCCAAAGTAAATAACGTAATCTTCATTCAAGTTATTGGTTAGTATTTTTTTAGAACTAAAAGGTATTTTTATTTTTTTTGAATAATGGAACATACATAAAAATCATGCCCATTGCTGTGTGTGTTTTAAAGTTTTGATATGAGCCAAATGATGATTACAATGCCATGCGTACAAAATCACCGCTAATTCTAGTGTATACATTTTGCCATTATCCGGATGTACGTAGAATTTTTTAAAATCAATGTCGGTAAAAGAATTTATAAGATATACCCATTTGATGTGTAATGAATCAAGTAACAATAATGACGGATTTATATCCATTTGATTATCTGATAAATTAGCCCAGCGATCTTCATAGTAAGGTTTAATGACAGGTTCATCCTCAGTTAAGGCAAGTTTAAATCTGATAACACTATTCATATGGCTATCTGCGCAGTGGTGCACTACCTGGCGGATGGACCAACCTTCTGGTCGGTATGGAGTATCAAGCTGATAATCTTTTAAGGTACTAACTTCTTGCTTTAATTTTGCAGGAAAGTGAGTAATAACGTTGATGCCGGATTGAATTAAAGCA
This sequence comes from Pedobacter sp., assembly GCA_014378705.1. Classification (GTDB taxonomy): domain Bacteria; phylum Bacteroidota; class Bacteroidia; order Sphingobacteriales; family Sphingobacteriaceae; genus Daejeonella. The sequence continues at coordinate 14,044 of JACMND010000169.1, forward strand.
TCGTTGATAATGGAAGGTTCAATAAATTTCCCGATGGGATACTGTAAATCTTCAATCATTTTGAAAAATAAACGGTTTAACTCTTTCAAGCGCAAACTCCAATTGTTGCTTTTCGCTAAGTGTAGTATTGTCTAATACGATTGCATCTTTTGCTCGTGTAAGCGGACTTTCCTTTCTAGTTGTGTCTAGAAAATCCCTATGTGCTATATTGTCAAATATTTCTTCTAAAGATATGTTTTCTTCTTTTGATTTGGCTTCCTTAAATCGTCTTTCTGCCCGAATCTTTGGATCTGCAATCATAAAAATCTTAACTTCGGCGTAAGGAAAAACGGTTGTCCCGATATCCCGGCCATCCATAATAATATTTTTAAGTTTCCCCATCCGCTGCTGCTGTTTAACCATTTCTTTGCGAACAGATTTAAGTGCACTTACTTCACTCACGTTCTCAGAGACGGGCATCTGCCTAATTTCAGTAGAAACTTCTTCGTCATTTAAAGTTATATGAGTTTGATAATCAAGTGAGTGAAAGTTGAGATGAATTTGTTTGAGCGCATTTTCAACAGCAAATTCATCATCTAACTTAATGTTATTTCTAATAAAATACAGAGTTACAGCCCGATACATGGCTCCGCTGTCAACATAAATAAAGTGTAGTTTCTTTGCTAAAGCTTTTGCAAGTGTACTTTTTCCGCAAGATGAATATCCGTCAATAGCAACTACTAAATTTTTGCTCATCAGCAGACAAAGTTAATGTTTGCTGTTAAGAATGTTAAGTATTTTTATCCATGGATATTTCGCAGGAAAAATTATTAAAGGAAATTAGTTTTAAAACCTCCAGAAGTGGCGGCAAAGGTGGGCAAAACGTAAATAAAGTTTCAAGCAAAGTTGAACTAAACCTGAATATCAAAAAATCAGTATTGTTTTCGGAACCTCAAAAGCAGAGGTTAATATTAAAGTTAGTTAACCGCATAAATGCTGAAGGGATTTTACAAATAATTACGGAAGAGGAGCGTAGCCAGCACCAGAATAAACAGCGTAGCCTAAAGAAATTAATTTTACTTATAAAAACGGCCCTTTTTCAGCCTAAGCCGAGAAAAGCTTCCAAACCTAAAAAAGCGGCTGTCGAAAAGAGGTTAAAGAGCAAACAACTTAATTCAATTAAAAAAATAAACAGGGGGAGCATTGAGTTTTAAGTGAGTCAGGGATGGCAGTTTAAGGTGGTAATTGACCTGAAAAGTTTAAATCAAAAATTTTATTTTTTGAAATTCTTACTTTAATTTCCTTCAGTTAAACCTGTAATATAAAGCCGCGGAACCATATTGATGTGCTTTCGCAATACTTTTTATTTCCCTGGATTTAAAGATTAGAGAAAAGTCTGCTGTCCATCGGTTTTGGGAATATATAAGTCCTAACTGCTGGATAAAAACTAAAGGTTTAACACCAAACGTTACCGGCCCTTTATTTTTTCTGAACAATCCACCTTCTATAGTAGCGTCATATGCAATGTAGTTTATGCTTGGTGCAGCGTAAAAGAACAGCTCTTTGGTTTTAAAAGGTTCTATTTTGCTTTTATTTGAGATGTTACTTGACGTGATTGCAGAATTAAACAATTGATTAATTGAACCGGCCCTAAACAATAAGCCCACACCTCCGCCACTAAAAGTATTTCCAATCCGGGCATTAGAAGTAAAAGTAAAATCAGTTTTTTGCGATGTACCTCTCTGCAATAAATAATTGTACTCTGCTGCCAGATTTAAACCAAGTTCGTCGCTCACCTGGCTTTTCCAACCCTTAATTTGATAAAAACCAATAGTTTTATGAAGCAGTACCTGGCCATCTTCAGCCAGTGAAGATGGTCCGATAGTTCCAACCTGCGCACTTATCTTTAAACTATTTTCTTTATTATAAAACCAGCTTAAATTGATCCCTGCGAACAAATATCCAGCAAATGGCCGGTCAACTTTGCTAATATCTTCTACTGAGCCTGAATATGGATTGTAGATTTGCTGGCCCACCTCAACTCCCCAGATACGTTTGTTAACTTTGGAGTTCAACCGGGTTTGATCTACTGCATGCCTTAAATGAAGGAATAATCCATTGGTATAATAACGATCCTGGCCTAAACCTAAGTATGAGTCGTTATCGGTTTTAAAACCAAATTCATTCTTAAAATTTTTGGTCTGAGCCTTCAGTGTAAAAAAGAATGCACTTGCAAAGTATAGAGCCAAAAAAATCTTTGATTTCATAAATAAAAAAAATCTTTTTCTTGTTAAACTTGAATGACTTTTATAAACAATTTAAAATGTGTAACCCAAACTTAATCCTCCGAAATATGGAAGAAAGAAATCTCCGTTAAATATTGGGGTGATACCAGCCCTCAATGAAAACCCATTATTGACAGGCTGCAGGCGGTAAGAGAAACTCATGGTACCAATAACGTTGCTGTTTTTATTAATGCCTTGGTTATCTTCAAAAAAAAACGAACCGGTTGTTTTTGATGCAATCACAGTAGCTCCTAAACCAATTTCGAAAAAATGTTTTCCACCATTGCCAAGTAAATAATTTAGTGAAACCGGAATAGTAGTTGCATTATCATTGTCGGCTGCTACATAACCAATACCTATTCGTCCACCCAAGCCGTCACGGCGGTTGCCGAAGCGGGTATCATAATTTGCTGTAAACAACAAGCCTTGCCCTAAAATTTCCACAAAAACATTTTGAGCCCGGGCACTTTCGCCAGCAGGAAATTTTTTGCCTGCGTTTGATATAGAAGAAACCTTAAGTTGCTGCGCATGTAATGTTCCATTGCTACAAAGACATACGATAATGAGAGCTAAAAAGCTATATTTTTTCATCACATCTTAAATAAATTTAAATGAAGATATAAATACCCCCATAAAAAAAGCGTCTTAGACGCTTTCATTAATTTAAAACTACCGGAGAAATCTCTTTTACAGTCAGATCAATCGGATCTTTAACTTTTTCTTTAATTAAAGCGGCCTCAATTACTTCTTTCATCTCGGTAACGTAATGAAAATGAAGATCGGTAATGTAACTTTCTTTAATTTCAAGAATATCTTTCTGATTGGATTTACAAAGAATAATATCTTTAATATTAGCTCTTTTGGCGGCAAGTATTTTTTCCTTAATCCCACCTACTGGTAAAACCTTTCCCCGCAACGTAATTTCACCCGTCATTGCCAGGTGCGGTTTTACTTTTCGTTGAGTAAAAGCCGATGTTAATGCAGTTAACATCGTAACACCTGCAGAGGGTCCATCTTTTGGAGTAGCTCCTGCGGGTACATGAACATGCACATCCCACTGATCAAATAAACGATGATCAATATTAAACTGACTTGAATGGGCACGTAAATAAGCCATCGCTATAGACGCCGATTCTTTCATCACATCTCCGAGGTTTCCGGTAAGAGATAATTTACCTTTACCCGGGCTTAAACTTGCTTCTATAAAAAGGATGTCGCCTCCAACTTGCGTCCACGCAAGGCCCGTTACTACACCGGCAACTTCATTTCCCTCGTAAAGATCTTTATCATAAATGGGCGCACCAAGAATTACTTCTACGTCTTCTTTGTTTATGGTGGGGTTATATTCCAGTTCCATCGCAATTTTAGTTGCTATACCACGAACTAATGAACCAATTTTTTTCTCTAAACCTCTAACCCCGGATTCACGTGTGTAATCATCGATAACTTTCTCAATTACAGATCCTTTTATTGAAATATCTTTAGACTTTAAGCCGTGCTGCTCTCTTTGCTTTGGTAGAAGGTGTTGTTTTGCGATCTCAATTTTCTCTTCAATGGTGTAACCATTCACTTCTATAATTTCCATACGATCTAAAAGCGCTGGTTGAATATTGCTTAAAGAGTTAGCAGTGGCGATAAACATGACCCGCGAGAGATCATAATCTACTTCAATGTAATGGTCATTAAAAGCATAATTTTGTTCCGGGTCTAACACTTCCAAAAGAGCTGAAGATGGATCTCCACGATAATCGTTTCCTACTTTATCGATCTCGTCCAATACAAAAACCGGGTTAGATGCTCCAGATTTTTTAACGGATTGAATAATCCTTCCAGGCATGGCACCGATATAGGTTTTACGATGACCTCTAATTTCTGCCTCGTCTCTAATTCCACCTAAAGCCATACGCACATACTTACGGCCCAAAGCTTTTGCAATAGATTTTCCAAGAGAAGTTTTACCAACCCCCGGAGGCCCAACCAGGCATAAGATAGGCGCCTTCATGTTGTGCTTTAACTTTAAAACAGCAAGATATTCGATAATGCGTTTTTTTACTTTATCTAAACCATAATGATCTTTATCCAGAATGCGTTGCGCTCTTTTTAAATCAAAATTGTCTTTTGTAAAATCGTTCCATGGCAAATCTAATAACAATTCCAGGTAGTTAACCTGAACTGAATAATCCGCTGCAGCCGGATTCATTCTTCCGGCCTTATCAAGTTCTTTTTTAAAATGGTTAGCTACTTCTAAGCTCCATTTTTTCTTTAAAGAAAGTATACGAAGATTTTCAATTTCAAGATCAGGAGAAGTCCCTCCGAGTTCTTCCTGAATCGTTTTTAGTTGTTGATTAAGAAAATAATCTCTTTGTTGCTTGTCAAGATCTACGCGTACCTTAGATTGAATCTGGTTTTTTAATTCCTGCATCTGTAATTCTAAAGTCAGGTGCTCCATAACCAACTTTGCACGTTCATGTAAATTAGCCACCTCCAGCATTTTTTGCTTGGCCGGAACATCAGCGTTCATATTTGATGATATGAAGTTGATTAAAAATGAAGGGCTGTCAATATTTTTTATGGCTATTCCTGCTTCACTGGGAATATTTGGGGATAACTGGATAATTTGCATGGCCATCTCCTTAATAGATGCCATGATCGCTTTAAATTCTTTATCAGTTTTGGGTCTAATTTCCTCAAATTTTTGGATAGTAGCTTTAATATAAGGATCGCTTTGTACCTCCTCATCTAAACGAAAACGCTGTTTGCCCTGAATGATAACCGTCGTGTTTCCATCAGGCATTTGAAGCATCTTAATAATTAATGCTACTGTACCAACTGTGTTTAGCTGGTCAAACAAAGGATCCTCAATGCCTACATCACTTTGAGAAACAACACCTATAATACGGTCACCACGATACGCTTCTTTAATTAGTTTGATAGACTTATCCCGCCCAACAGTTATTGGAATAACAACCCCCGGAAATAAAACAGTGTTACGTAATGGTAAAATTGAAAGAATTTCGGGTGTGTCTTCATTGTTCATCTCCTCTTCGTCTTCCTGAGACATTAAGGGGAAAAACTCGGTATCTTCGCTTATTAAAGGTATAGTTCGGTGAAAATCAAAATTATCGTAATTACTCATTATTTACTTTAAACGTCAAACTGACAGTGAATTTTTTTGAAGAGCCTTGTTTTGGGCCTGAACTTAGAGTTGCAAGCCTTGTGCCAATCAACATTTGAATTGTAATGATGAAAGTATAATTAAGAATTACTGATCAAATTTTACCGTTTGCATACCTGGATTACCGGCGTTAAAAACCATCGAAGTTTTTTGCTTACCGCTCCTTAAATTTACAATATTAGTTTGTTCTTTGTTAGTTTCGAGCAAAGAAATTTGTTTAATTGAAACCATGTCCAATTCCCGGACGGATCTTATTTCAAAATAAATACTAACCATGTCACGGTTTACTTCTAAACCAACATATTCATTTTTAAGCTGGTGATTTTTAGTGTCTTTGATGGCAAATCTGCTATCCAAATAATGGTATGTAAGCGTTGTAAAATCCTTATCTGTCATTTTAACCACCCTCTTATTCTGGTTGGATATGGCAAGTAGAAGATCATCACTAAATACATTCATGATTACTTCGGCAGACTGTGTTGTTACATTGTATTCTACCTGGGTAATTGAAGTGTAATACTTATGTGCGCTAACTAAAAAGCTTGTAAAACAAAAAATAAATGTACCGATGATTGATCTTCTTAACATATTAAAAATTTGATACCTGCTGGTTTTTGGCAGATTGGTGTCAGTTATTGCGTAAAGGCAATCATTACGTTACCATACACTGTTATAACTTCCCTGATCTTTTCAATTGCATCAGGTTTTCTTTTTTCTCCTGACGCTGTTTAAATAATTGAAGTTTTGACTCAATGGTTTTGGCGGGGAAAAAATTATTACTCTGCTCTATATCCGCAGTTTCCTGATAAGGATCAAGGCTGAACTGCTTTACCGACTTTTTAGTTATAATCATTTTTGAGACTTTCTGGTTGTTAACCCGCCAGATTTCTGCAGGTATGCGTATTACTTCTTTAGTGCCGTCTTGAAATTCCATTTCAATAATTACGGGCATAACTAAACCTCCCACATTTTCAAGATCAAGGATGTAATAATTCACACCTGCTTTTAAAGCATCTCGCTGTTTTTGGTCTAATTCGTCATAATATTTTTTATATTGTTTTCGATCGTAGTCTGTAATTTCTAGAGCATCATACTTGGTGTAAAAATCTACCAGTTCCGGGTAAGTTTCTATACGATATTTTGGAATTGACGTTTTATTCCGTTGTTCTGAAACCGACAATGCTTCTTTTTCAATTATAGTTTTTTGACGTGTTTTTTCCATTTCTGGATTGCCGGAATCTATTGTATACAAGCTTACGTTGTTTATGGCAATATCTACCGGTTTAATTCCGTAAAACCACCCACGCCAAAACCAGTCGAGATCAACCGCTGAAGCATCTTCCATACTTCTAAAGAAATCAGCAGGTTCAGGATGTTTAAAAGCCCAACGCTCTACATATTGCTTAAAAGAAAAATCAAAAAGTTCACGTCCCATTACCGTTTCACGCAAAATATTTAAGGCGGTTGCGGGTTTTGCATAAGCGTTTGGTCCAAATTGAATAATAGATTCAGAATTAGTCATGATGGGATCTAAAACTGATTTGTCTGAAGACATATAAGGAACTATATCCCGAGGTTCGCCACGCCGTGATGGATATTTTTCTTCCCATTCCTGTTCTGTTAAATATTGGCAAAATGTATTTAAACCTTCATCCATCCAGGTCCACTGTCGTTCATCAGAATTTACAATCATCGGAAAAAAGTTATGTCCTACTTCATGAATGACTACTCCGATAAGGGCATATTTGGTTTGCGCCGAATAACTTCCATCCGTTTCAGGACGGGGTCCGTTAAAGCAGATCATCGGGTATTCCATCCCACCAACAGGCCCATTTATAGACCAGGCAACCGGATACGGATAATTTATGGTGTAGCGTGAATAAACTTCTAAAGTGTGAGCGATAGCCTGAGTGGAGAACATTTCCCATAGTGGGTTTCCTTCTTTAGGATATAACGACATAGCCATCACATCTTTACCTCCAACTTTAACGTTCATCGCATCCCAAATAAATTTACGTGATGATGCCCAGGCAAAGTCTCTCACGTTTTCAGCATGAAAAATCCAGGTTTTTGAAGTTTTTGATCGATTTTTTTCAGCTGATTCTGCTTCATTTTGGGATATTATTTTAATAGGCTTATCAGAAGTACTTGCCTTTTTAAGCCGGTCTGTCCAACTCTTCTTCATTACCAGATCCGGATTTTGTAAAGTACCTGTTGCTGCTACAACATGATCAGACGGAACGGTTATGCTTACTTTATAGTCTCCAAACTCCAAAGCAAATTCACCATCGCCTAAAAACTGTTTATTCTGCCATCCCGCTGCATCGTTATAAACGCACAATCGAGGGTAAAACTGAGCCATTTCATATAGATAATTTTGATCACCTTCAAAATATTCATATCCGCTACGGCCGTTCTGCTTTTTTTGATTGGTGATATTATAAGACCAATCAATTGAGAACAGAAATTTTTCTTTAGGATTTAAAGGCTTTGGCAAGTCAACACGCATCATTGTTTTACTAATGATGTATTTCAAACTTTTCCCAGAAGCATCCTTAATAGCGCCTATCTTAAAGCCCCCGTCAAACGTCTCCCGGTTTAAAGCTTCAAATGCCTGAAAGTCCATTGCTTTTCCAACGGTATTATTGGATGATGTTTCTGTTAAATAGGTATCTGAATTGGATTTAAATAAGTTTTGGTCCAGTTGAATCCATAAATAGGGAAGTAGATCCGGTGAATTATTAAAATAAGTAATTTTTTCAGAACCTTTAAGGCTTTGATTATCATCATTTAAGCTTACCTGAATCTCATAATCAACTTTTTGTTGCCAATACTCATGTCCGGGTGCACCTGAGGCGGTACGGTAGTTGTTAGAGGTTGGTAATAATTCACCTAACTGCTGGAATTGATTTTGATTGTAATCGTTTTGCCCGGATACATAAAAAGGAAAAAGTACTACGGATAATAAAAATAAAATTTGCTTCATAAATTATGTAAAACGTTTAAGGGGCTAAAAATAATACTTTTAGAAATAATACTATCTTCACACCGTTAATTATTCGATATTAAGTTTGTTACATTTTTTTATGAGATCAACATTCAGTTTAATTTTCTTTGTTCTTTTAAGCGGTTCTGCGATCAGCCAAAACACGTATCAAAAAATGGGTCAGAAAGCATTGATTGATGGCGATTTTAAGTTAGCGGTTACGCATTTGGAGAAGGCTATAAGTACGGACTCTAACAATGTAAATACGCTTTATATGTTAGGTTACTCTTATTACCATGCAACAAACTATAAGCAATCTGTTGCTACATTTAACCGTCTTATTTCCTTAAAGCCTGATGAAAACAGTGCCTATTATTATCGCGGAAAAGCCAGGAATATAATGGCAACGGAAGTCAAAAATTTATCTAATACCGAACGCGAAAAGCTTCTATTAGCCTCTATCAGGGATTTTTCAAAGGCTATACAAATTAATGAGAACGATGTTAAACTTTATCAGAACAGAGCAATTGCTTACCGGGATTACGGCGTTTTAAAGGCACAAAAAATTGCGAAATTTTACGATAAGACAAAAGCAACAGATGCTTTCAAATCTTGTATAACCGATTTTCAAAAAGTTTTAACGTTTAGTCCGGGCCGAAAAGATATAACGTCTCAGCTTGATGACGCAAAAATTTATTTGAACAATATTCGATAAAATAGTTATTTCTATCTGCTAAGAATGATCTAAAAACTTCCTGAAATAACATATCGGTTTTCACCAATAATAAAAACTTTTTGATTTTTAACAACCTTGTATAACGAATCGGGTACATAAGTCAAAATCTCTGATGACTGATAAAGCATGTTATTTGTATTGTTCTTTATCTGAACTTTCTTAATACGTCCATTTACTCCTTCTAAAACGCGTATTTGCCGAGTTTTAAGAGCACTGTCGGTAGCGGAGTAGATCACCTCTTTGCCTATTTTACTAATTTTATAGCTGTTTCTCCAGGCTGATTTATTTATGTCAGATTCTACAAATAGGCTTAATTCTGTTTGCCAATTAATGTTATTAAGCATTTGAGTTTCTGTCTGGTTATTTCGTGATACTGTCTTTTTAACTTCAGTTTTGTAATTACCCAGCCGTTTAATTTCTGATTGGAAGTAACCCTTAACATCAATGAATGTTTTTTTTTGAACTACTGCCGGACCGCCTGAACAACCCGCCAATAATAAAATGAAAATTAACCTGTATATCATTGGGAAACAAGAATATTGCCTGTCATAATTTCGGGCACTTCAAGTTCCATCATGGTTAAGATTGTTGGAGCTATGTCGCCCAACTTACCATTTTTAATCGAAGTAAAGTGTGTATCAATGAGTATACATGGAACCAGATTGGTAGTATGAGCTGTATTTGGCGATCCATCTGTATTGATCATATAGTCGGCATTTCCATGATCTGCGAGAATAATAAACGAATAACCATTAGCTATACCGCATTCTACAACTTGCTTTAAACAGTTATCAACGGTTTCTACAGCAGTTATTACCGCTTTAAAAACGCCGGTATGCCCAACCATATCCGGGTTTGCAAAGTTAAGACATACAAAATCTGGCCAGCCGCTTTTTAACTCAGTGCAAATTTCCCTTGTTATCTCTAAAGCACTCATTTGTGGCTTTAAATCATAGGTAGCAACTTTAGGCGAAGGAATCAAAATCCTTTTTTCATTTTTAAAAGCAATTTCACGACCACCAGAAAAGAAAAATGTAACATGCGGGTATTTTTCCGTTTCGGCTATCCTGATCTGGTTTTTACCGTTCCGTTCTAAAATTTCTCCTAAAGTATCGTGTAAATCGTCTTTTTTAAAAATAACTTTTACGTTTTTAA
>JACMND010000010.1 GCA_014378705.1 Pedobacter sp.
AATGCTTCGGCTTTAGTTCTGGCAATTATTTCAGCATCAGCAGCATCAACTGGCGTTAGCCTATCTGCATAGGTGATAACGCGATTAATTCTTGCTAATGCAAAGTAAGTATTAACCCAAATTTCACCTGGAGAAAAGGAAGACTGATTTACAAAAAAGATATAATTGTCAGTAATACCTTGTCCGCCATTGGCATAACCGATTCCTGCTTCATCTGTAAAAACAGAGGTAAATACGCTATCTTCACGGTCAGTCATAAGGTTGTAACCGCTATTCATCAATTTCCTTAAACCATTAGAATCTTGAACAGCAACAGCATCAGTCACCGCTCCAGGCGTAAAAGGTTTTAACAAATTATCGTCACATGAAACTGTAAACAGTCCGGTGAGTAAAAATAATAAGAGTAATTTTTTCATTTTTTATGTTTTATTTAATTAAAATTTCAAATCAAGACCTAAAGTTACCTGTTTAGGCGTTGGATACTGGTATACATCCTCATTTCGATCACTTTCCGGGTCAAATCCTTGCCATTTCGTAAAGTTAATTAATTTCTCCCCTTGTACTGTTATAGCAACATCGGTAAAGAATGTTTTATCAATAAACTTTTTCGGAAATTTATAACCTAACTGAATGTTTCTTAATCTGACATAAGAGGCATCTCTTAAAAAACGATCAGAGTCTGTAGCCGCTCCTAAATTTCCTGCCGTCAAAGCAGGGATAGACGCTGATGTATTTAATGGAGTCCAGGCATTTAACAAATCTCCTGTCACATTAAAAGTACCAATATTGCTTGGATCATACAAATTTGCTAAATCAGTATCGAATCTCCATACATCTTTCGTCCATGTGAATGTGGTAGACAAAAAGAAACCTTTATAATCTAAATCAAAACCAAAACCACCCTGATATCTCGGTATAGAAGTTTTACCAGTAGCTCTTCTGTCGGCTCCAGTAATGTTTTCGGTTGGATTGCCATTTATATCTTCATATAATAGATTACCATTTACCGGATTAACCCCTAAATAATGATAAACATAGGCTTCTCTAATTTGACCGCCATTTTGAGATACAAAAGTTGGCTGCGTTCCTTCAAAAATTTTACCACCACCGGTTTTAATACCATCAATGATATTTTTATTAAATGAACCATTACCGCGTAAAGTTAATTTAAGATTGGAATTTTTAACCAAATCATAAGCAAGATTAAGTTCAAAACCTTTGTTCACAATAAATCCACCTGAATTAACGTTCAACTCTGTAGTTCCTGATGCTGGAGAAACAGGTTGCGCTATAAATAAATCAACAGTTTTTTTGTTGTAATAATCAAAAGAACCTCTGATTTTACTATTTTTAAAAAGTTCAAAGTCTATACCAACGTTATATTCTCTGGTTGTTTCCCATCTCAAATCAGGGTATCCAAAATTGATACTATATCCTTGACCGCCATTATAAGTATTATTAATAAGACCATAAGTATCAAGAAAACGCGGTGGATTAACTCCCGCATAAATCGATCCCGGATCTAATCTTTGATTTCCTATTGTGCCAATTGACCCCCTAATTTTTAGTACTTTTATGGCATCTACAGACTTAATGAAATTTTCTTCATCCAGATTCCATCTCCCGCCCAAAGACCAAAAATCATTGTATTGTTGTTTTTTAAATCTGCTCGCACCATCTCTCCTAACGGATGCAACAAAACCATATTTCTTATTATAATCATAGTCAAAAGCACCAAAATATGATATGAGGTCAACTCTTAATTGAGACGCCGAAATCCTTGGAACATGAAAATCATTTGCTCCAGTATCAGCAACCCATCCAGCACCTGTGTTTGGCACAAAAGTCAATGGATCTAACCCTCTTTGTCGCATGTTATTAGTACTTAATCTGGAATGGTTGTATTCTGAATTAGCTGTAAGGTTAAAAGTGTGTTTTTTATAAGTTTTATTATACTCTAGTGTAAATAAATTACTAAATAAAAACTCTCTTCTTTGATTAATATCTTCAAAACCACTTATGTTATCAGCAGGAGCAAATAAAAGTGCATTGAACGACCCTGGAAATTCTGCTTGATTGAATCTGGTTGTTAACAATTGACCACCAGTTCTTACTCTTGCAGTCAAATTATCGGTTAATTTGTAAGAAGCTTGAGTCGTAACGTCAATTCTAGTTTCTTCAGTTAAGTTGGAATACGTATTTAATTTATCAATCAGAAACAATGGCGTGTACAATAATGTACCATCTGTTTGATATAAATTATAAACATCTTGCGAACCTGTGTACTGACTAGGCGAAATATAGGGTGCAGAAAGATACGCTCCCAGAGCATAATTTCTATTAATTGCTCCTGTTCCTAAAGTTGTTGCCTCATTATTTTTGGAATATCCAAAAGCCGTATTTACAGTATAATTGAATTTTTCATTGTTAGATTTTCCATTAATATTGTTTCTAACTGTAAATCTTTTCAAACCGGTTGTCAACAGCACACCTTCCTGATTAAAATAACTAACCGAAGTATAGGAGTTTAAATTTTTCGAGCTATTTTCAATACTCAAGTTGTTACTGGATGAAATTCCTTTTCTAAAAAAATATTTAACCCAGTCCGTTTGAATGGAATACGCATTAATTTCGGCATCAGTAAACGGGCTGCCCGTAACAGGATTAACTGCTCCAAAACCTTGACCAAAATTCCGTTCAATTCTCAACAATTGTTTTGAAGTTGCATAGTTGTATTTTGGTTTTTGTAAATCACTTACGCCATATTGAGTAGAATATCTAAAAGTAGTTTTGGCTTCACCAAATTTTCCTTTTCTTGTTTTAATAACAATTACACCGTTCGAACCTCTGGAACCATATTCAGAAATTGCAGCTGCATCTTTTAAGACATCAACAGACGCAATATCATTTGGGTTTATAGACCTGAAATTATCACTGTTGGAGGGGAAACCGTCAATAACATATAAAGGATCGGTATTACTATTGAACGTTCCCAAACCTCTAATAATAACGGTGGATTTAGCCCCTGGCTGACCTGAACCGGCTGTAATATTAACCCCAGCTAATTGTCCTTGCAGTGTGTTGATAACGTTTGCATTTGGTCTGTTTTCAATGGTTTTCGCATATACAGTTGCAGCAGAGACAACCGCTGTTTTCTTGCTTACTTCACGATACCCTTGAATTACAATTTCTTCAAGTTTCACTCCATCCTGCATTGTAACATTGACGTTGCTTGCTGATCCTACAACAAGTGATGCGTCAGACATTCCAACAAAAGATATTAAAAGTGTTTCTCCCTGTTTTGCTTTGATTGAAAATTTTCCATCAAAATCTGTTTGTGTAGCGCGTTTTGTTCCTTTAACAACAACATTA
>JACMND010000170.1 GCA_014378705.1 Pedobacter sp.
GCAAAAAATAGTCTGGAATAAAGCTGTTATTTCTTTAGCAGGTAAAAATATCTCCGGTATTATTTCAGAATTTATTAAGGGAAGTTCTCAGTTTAAATACGAGAATGTGAGTTCTACTTTGATAGCCGAACTAAAAATTAGCCAGACACCCGATTTTAATTATTATTCCCTTTTACCACACACATATTTAAAGCATACGCCAGCAATTGCGGTTGGAGATATTAATAACGATGGTTTTGACGATATTTATGCAGGTGGGATAACTGGTGAAGAGAAGTATCTACTGATTGGTGGCCCGGATGCGAAATACAAAAAGGTGACCGTCAAAGCATTTTCTGATTATATTCTTTACTCAGATTCCGAAGCGCAGTGGGTTGATCTGGATAACGATAAAGACCTGGATTTGGTTGTTACCAATATGGAACACCCATTTATTGATTTTCCTAAAATCAAACAACACAGGGTTTATATTAATTTGGGTAATTTAATTTTTAAAGCTGTAGAGCTGCCCGCAATAAATTCACTCACATCTAAAATGGCAATCATTGATTATGATGGGAATGGTTTTAAAGATATTTTTTTGGCAGGGGCTGTGTATTTTAAAAATTATACCAAAACACTGCCTTCCTTTTTATTTTTAAATCAGGGTAACGGAAATTTTAAAAATGCACCTTCAAATCTGTTCGCCGATGTTGCAAAAATCCCTTTTATAAAAGACCTGGCTGTTGCCGATGTAAATAACGACCGGAAAGATGACTTGGTTGTTTCGGCTGAATGGCAGTCTGTATCTGTATTTTTAAATGACGGGAAATCTTTAAAGAAGCAAGCTATACCTTCATTAAATAAATTAACAGGTTGGTGGCAATCTGCTGCTATAACCGACATTGACGGGGACGGTAAAGCCGATCTGATTGCCGGTAACTGGGGCTTAAACAATAAATATAACGTTGCGGATAACCAGCCGCTTCAAGCCTATAACAACGATGTAGATCAAGACGGTAAAGCAGACTTAATTTTATCTTACTTCCACAAAGGAAACCATTACCCTTTCAGACCTAAAAATGATCTTGAGCAAGAACTTCCTTATCTTAAAAAAGAATGGTTGAGCTATCAGAAAATGGCCGACAAAACAATTGATGAAATTTTTAAAGGCCGCCTTCGCACCAAAGGCAGGCTGGAAGCAAAATCTTTTCAAAGTATTTTTGTTAGTGATATTTTAAAAAGCAAGAATGCGGTTAATCTGCCTTTTCTCTATCAGCAAGCTCCAATCCTTTCAATATCAACAACTGCCAATCCTGGCCAGGTAGTGGTAAACGGAAATTTCTGGGGCGTTATTCCATTTGAAGGAAAGTACGATGCTTTAGGGTTAGCAACAATGGAATATAGCACCGAGAAAAAGCAATTTCTGCCTCCTAAGTATTGGGTCAATTCTCTTTTTAATTTTAATGAGCTCAGTTTTATTACAAAATTGAATGATAAAGGTGCTTGCCGTTGGATAGTTCTAACAAGTGAAGGAAAATTGTTGAGTGTTTCAACCGCTGAAAACAAAACCCTCTATGCAACAAAGACAGATTAAAATATAGGGTAGTAGATTTTTGTTACCCATTTAGA
>JACMND010000171.1 GCA_014378705.1 Pedobacter sp.
ATGGCAGATAACCAATTAGATGAAATTATTAAACGATTAAAACAATAAAAAAATGGACAGAAAAGAAAAAATAACGCTATTAAACAATATAGCCAAAGGTATCATAAGAGCGGATACCCTCAGACCTCAGGAACATTTATTAAAGATGGTACTAGGTGACACTATTTCATATTATAAGAACGGCACATCTTGCACAATGGAAGTTTATGAAGAAAGTAATCTAAAACATACGGGGATTAAATATGATGTTACTTTAAACCTAAACACCAAGTAATCAGCATAAAGTTTAATAATTACAATCTAAGAAAGATTAAACAGGGCGGTTAGGTTAAAGTATATGCCACTATCATAACGCGTGCGCGGATAGAGTTTAAAAGAGTAAGCCCCCTTTATGAGAGGGGGCAAAACTTCAACATCATTCCCCAAAGTATTTAAGTCTAGGATATAGAATTACGTTTAATTTTAGGGTTATCCGGTGACATTTCAAACTTTTCATTTAGCTCAATTAAAAACCTTATCACTAGAAAAGTTCCAAATATTTGATCAGATAACGCATCTGGCGAATACATTTGATATAATCTTTGTGGCTTACCATCTTCACCAGGATCTGAATTACCATCAATACCATTAAACAGTTGTTGTACCGAATCTAATAAAGTGTCAATTGGAGAAGATAAGCCGCCCATGTGATAAAAATCTTCTATAGTTGTATGAAGCTCCTCCCTTTGACGATCATTAATTTTTTTTACCGCATCCTGTTTGCTTTGTTCTGTTTGCATAATAATTACGTTTGTAAAAATACCCCGGTCTCTGCAAACAGATACACCCGAAAGGATATAAAGCTATGGACTTGCACCAATAAGCCGGGGATACCTTTGTTTAAATAATTAAGTTTTGAATTTAGAATGTATACTGTTTGCAGAATCAAGGTCGATATTATTTCCGACAAATACAAATGCAGGACGAATTAAGGGTAAATAAAAAAGGGAGCAACTGTTTAGCTACACCCTTTTAGATTTTTATTCCAATAACGACAAAGGAATAATCTAATATACGGACATTTATTGCAAGTAAGAACGGAAAAATTGCACCACTAATTGCACCACTAAAATATTATTACATAAAAATAGCCTCTTACGGTATGTAAAAGGCTATAATTATAATATCATGGCGGAGAGAGAGGGATTCGAACCCTCGGTACCGTTGCCAGTACGACAGTTTAGCAAACTGTTCCTTTCGGCCACTCAGGCATCTCTCCGTATTAAATAAAAAATCCTCTTTCGAGGACTGCAAATATAGCAAATCAGTCAGGCTGGCAAAAAATAATTTCACTTAGGTTGAAATTATTTTTTGGATCGCTTATTTATCGATCTGGTAATCGATTCTTACATGGTAGATCCCCATGAGCATGGTCTTAAAGATCAGCTTGATAGTCTCAATATCCTTTAAGGTAATGTTGCTGTCGGTCAGCTGGTCCTGGTCGAGTTTATAGTCGATGATGCGTTCAACCAGGTTATTAATACTTATTGCATCAGGCTCTTTTAAACTTCGTGAGGCCGCTTCAACGGAGTCAGCAAGCATAAGAACGGCGGTTTCCTTTGAAAAGGGGATAGGGCCGGGGTAGCGGAAGGTATTTTCATCGACGAACTTTTCGGGGAAGTTTTTAAGGAATGACTGATAGAAGTAATCCACCCGGGTGTTGCCATGATGTGTTCGGATAAAATCGATCAGCATCTCCGGGATTTGATTTTTACGGGCAATTTCCACGCCTTTGTTAACGTGCTGGATGATGATCTGGGCACTTTGCTCGTAGGAAATAGTGTCATGCGGATTTGCGCCGCGGTTCTGGTTCTCTATAAAATATTGTGGATTTACTGTCTTGCCAATATCGTGGTACAAGGCTCCCGCACGGACTAGCAGGGCATTCCCGCCGATTTTAAAGATTGCAGCCTCGGCGAGATTTGCTACCTGTAAAGAGTGCTGAAATGTTCCCGGAGCTTTAAGGGCCAGTTCGCGCAAAAGTTTGGAATTAGTATTGGTAAGCTCCATTAGGGTGACATCCGAAGTGATGCCAAACACCCGTTCAAATGCATATACCAAGGGATAGGCAAGTAAAGAAAGCAATACCGAGAAAATAAAAGGCGTGAAGTTAAGCCATTCAATATCGGCCAACGAACCATCCCTGATTAAAGAGATACCCAGGAAAGCGATGAAGTAATTTAGCAAAATGAGTAAGGCCGAGATTAGAAATTGTTCCCTTTTTATCAGATTCTTAATGCTGTAAATTGCAACCATACCCGCGGAGATCTGCAGAAAGGCGAATTCAAAACTGTTAGGCACAAAGAAGCCGGCGATCAAAACCACCAAAAGGTGTATGTTGAGTGCCAGGCGGGTATCAAAAAGTATGCGTATAATTATCGGAACGATGCAAAAGGGCATATAATAGATACTGGGAATCTTGATGCGAATTGCCCACGACAGGGTGAACAGCATCCCGGTAACTATCAGTAAGATTAATGACATTTGCCTGTTATCAGCATAAATATCCTTACGGAAAAGGTATAGGAATACCACTAACAGGGCAATGATCAAACCGGAGATTAAAAACTGGCCCAGCATAATCAGATTACGATTTCCAATTATCTTGGCATCATCCTCGTAAGCAGTGCGCAAAGATTCAAGCTTCTGGTAAATTTCCGCATTTACTCTCGTCCCTCGCGCGACCACCAGTTCACCCCGTTGTACCATGCCGCGGGTTACCGAAATACTATTTAGCGCGTTTTCCTCCTGTTTATCGGTAAGCTGCTCATCATATATATAATTGGGCCTCAAATGGTTTTTAATTAGCTTTAAGAGCCAGTCTTTGTTTTTTATTTTGGGATTATTGTTAACCGTAGTCTTAGCGAAGTCAAGGGCGGTCTGAAGCAGAAAGGCATCAGCCGTATTTAACTGGGTGCTCACATTATTGCTAAGCAGGCTA
>JACMND010000172.1 GCA_014378705.1 Pedobacter sp.
GCATTGTTGCCCACAATCGAAGAATTTTGAACCGTATTTCCTTCAGAAATAAAACCAGAATAAAGACTATAAATGCTTGTTCGGTAAGTTACATTACCACTTTTAAGAACGGAATTAATTTGCTGGGCGCTCATTCCCAGTAGACTTAATTTGCGCATGGCTAGTTTAAGTAGCTTAGGCTCGTTATTCTGCTTTAAAAACAAGAGCTCCTGTTGTGCGTTGACCAGGTCTGGGCTGTAAATATCCATGATTTTTTGACCTTTGCTGATCGGTTGATAATTGTACTTTATGTACAATCGTTCTATCCTCCCGCCCACTCTGCTGGAAATACTGTTCCAGTTATTTGAATTATAATTAATTATGCCACGTATGGAATCTTGCATAAACCTTTTCCCTTTTTGAGGCTTAACAGTTGTGATTGAGGATAGCACCAATTCATTGGTAGGCTTCACAAGATATTTTAAGCTATCGTTCGCACTTACTTGTCCGGGACCGGAAAGGGGAACGAGTTCCATTTTACATATCGGACAAGTACCTGGTTCTTCTGCAACAATCTGCGGATGCATCGGGCAGGTAAATCGGGTACCTTCTTCGTGTACGTATTCTTGTTTTCGATTGCACCCTGCTAATATTAGCAAGGAAAGAAAGACAATCAATACATTACTTTTCAATACTTTTCTCATATTCAACAATCATTTTATAAAATTTCTGTAACTGATCGAGATAATTCATTTGTGCCATATTAATTGTTTCCCAACTATCAATTACCATTGGCAGTTCCAGTTTATTTTCCTGGTAAGCAAGCATGGAAACCTTCAAGTTTTTTCCCAAAGAAGGCAAAATTTTTGTTTCAAAATTTCCTAGCTGTTTTTGCATAGAAATGAGTTCTGTCTCCATAGATCGGGTCATTCCCAGCACTTCATAAAGCATGGCCTGTCTTTGCAGCTCCATCGCGTCAACTTCAAAACCCATTGACTTAATTTCTGATTTA
Source organism: Pedobacter sp. (assembly GCA_014378705.1). Taxonomy (GTDB): domain Bacteria; phylum Bacteroidota; class Bacteroidia; order Sphingobacteriales; family Sphingobacteriaceae; genus Daejeonella. The sequence goes on from JACMND010000172.1 coordinate 992, forward strand.
TACATTCTGGCAGACCACGGAACGATTGGAATCGAAACCATTCCCATCAATGTATATTGATTGGGCATCATTGAAGAACGGTTAGCCATATGTTCAAACCGAAGCTTAAATTCTGGTTTTGATTCTTGCCTGGTCTGATTAATATTTAGGTTCATCGAATTAATAGACCGATCCATTTGTAGAATATCACTTCTTGTTGATGCCAAGAAAGTTGTATCCAATGTGGCAAGAGGTTCAAAGGCCACTTTAAAGTTGGTATCAATCTCAAAGGAATCAGTAAGCGACCGATACATTAATGCATTTAAAGCTATCTTTTTTGACCGAATCTCCCCTTCTGTCATCAGAATCATATTTTCCGCCTCATAACTTCGGCCTTCGGCTTTAAAAACATTGTTTAAGCCACCCTGATTAAAAGGATATCTGATCTCGGCCAGCTTCCGCAAGGTTTGCATAATGCGCTGGTTTTCCTTTTGGTAGTTAATCCTTTTTGCCGCGATCAGGAGATCAAAATAAAATTCTTTACCGGTTGCCCGGAGATTGTTAAAAGCGGCCTTTTTCTCAGCTTCACTAATCGCGGACTGCGATTGCAGATATTTTGACCTGGCTCTTAATTTAGCCGGATTGGGAATATCCTGTTCGGCGGAAAACATCAAAGCGCCCCGGTCAGATTCGTCTTCCACACGGACGCCGGGATATGGTGTCATAAAATTTCCTACACCAACCATCGGTGCCATCCATGAATTTGCCCCGGCAATTTTTGCATCGAGGCTTTTAACACGGCTGTCATAAGCTTTTAATCCCTGATTATTTTCTTCAATTAGTTTTAAAATTCTCTGTAAAGTCAAAACTTCCTGCGAGAAGCAATTGAAACTTAAAAAGCTTAAAACGATACTAATCAACATCTTAATGTTTTTCATCGTGCACCTCCAATTTTCCAAATTTTCTTAGTTCATATTCCTTCGTCATTAAAAATATAAGTGGCGTAACGAGCAAAATATGTGTCGATGAAGTTAATACACCTCCTATCATAGGTAAAACAATTGGCTGCATAACATCACTTCCTACCCCAGTTGACCACAATACAGGTATTAATCCGAACAGCGAGACGCATACCGTCATCAGCTTTGGGCGCAAACGTTTAGCAGCCCCGGCAATTACATATTCCCGTAGCTCTTCTTTACTAATCGTTTCACTTGAATTTCCTTTTAACAACACTAGCTGTTTCATGGCATCGTTCAGATAAATCACCATCACAACCCCGGTTTCTACCGCAATCCCAAAAAGAGCAATAAAGCCAACCGCCACAGCGATAGACAAATTTATACCCCAAAAGAAAACGAGAAATGCCCCGCCGATTAATGCGAAAGGAATGGTAATCAAACTCAGAAATGCTTCACGTAAAGATTTAAAAGCCAAATACAAAGCAATGAAGATAATAATCAGAACGATGGGAAGTACGTAAAATAAAGTCTGCTGACCGCGAATTAAATTTTCATACTGGCCGCTCCATTCAATAAAATAACCGTTAGGTAACTTGATGTTCCCATTTAATTTGTTAATCGCTTCCTGAACCGTTGAGCCCAGATCTCTGTCGCGAACATTAAACATAACAGCACCCCTAAGAATCGCATTTTCTGAAGTGATCATCGGAGGACCATCTACAAATCTGATCTCAGTTACAGACGATAAAGGCACCACACCTGCGTCCGGAGAATTGATTGGGATTCTTTTCAGACTCTCAATGCTGTTCCTAAAATCCTGCCCAAGGCGAAGATTGATATTAAACCGTTTACGACCTTCAACGGTTGAAGCAAAGGGAGACCCACCTATTGCCGTTTCTACCGTTGTGTTAATGTCATTTACGGTTAAACCATAACGTTCAAGTTGGTCTCGTTTAATATTAATTTCCAAATATTTGCCACCTGTAACCGGCTCTACATATAAGTCTTTAACACCTTTAATATTCTGCAAAATTATTTTTACTTCTTTAGAAACTGCATCAATTTGCTTCAGATCTTGTCCATAAACCTTAACACCAACATCGGTTCTAATTCCTGTTGAAAGCATGTTAATGCGATTGATAATAGGCTGGGTCCAGCCGTTTACTACTCCGGGGATCTGGAGTTTTGTATCAAGTTCATTAATGAGGTCCTTTTTGGTGATGCCCGGCCGCCACTCGCTTTTAGGCTTCAGCATGATAATCGTTTCAATCATGTTAATGGGAGAATTGTCTGTAGCGGTACTTGCCCGGCCGGCCTTTCCCAAAACTTTACTTACTTCCGGCACCGATTTAATGATCTTGTCCTGTACCTGAAGTATCCTTTTTACTTCAGAGTTAGAGATATCCGGCAGAGTTACAGGCATAAATAAAATTGATTGCTCATCAAGTGGTGGCATAAATTCACGCCCTAAACTCATCATCATAGGGATACTGATTAAAAGAGCCAGGATATTTATGCCGATAGTTGTTTTTCGATACTTAATACACTTCCTGACCAGCGGCTCATAAAAGCTTTCCATCTTTCTGTTAATCGGGTTTTCATGTTCAGACCTGAATCGTCCTTTCATAAAATAGGAAATGATCACTGGCGCCAATGTTACTACCAGCAAAGCATCAATTAACAGAATAAAAGTTTTGGTGTATGCCAGCGGATGAAACAATTTCCCTTCCTGCCCGGTGAGTAAAAACACAGGTAAAAAAGAAGCGATAATAATAATGGTAGAGTAAAAAACACCTCTCGAAACCTGTTTGCAGGCTTTCTCAATAATGCTCATCCGCTCTTCATTACTTAACTCGACGTAATCTTTTACCCGGTTTTTCCGGCTAAACAGGTTTTTAAGTTTAGTTAGCATGCTGGTTTCCTCCTAATTTATGTTGTTGATTTAATTCCGATTGACGGATAGCCAGATGCTTGTAAGAATTTTCTGCCATGATAATACCGTTATCCACAATTACGCCTATCGCAAGAGCTATTCCGGTTAAAGACATGATGTTAGAGGAAATATCAAAAGCATTTAAAAGAATAAAACTGGAGGCAATTGTGATCGGGATTTGAATAATAATACTGATAGCGCTTCGCCAGTGTAATAGAAAAAGAATTACGATGATCGATACTACAATCATCTCTTCTATCAGGGTTGTTTTAATTGATGAGATGGATTCTTCAATAAGTTCACCCCTATCATAAATAATATTAAATCGTACTCCTTCCGGTAAACCACGCCCAACTTCCTCCATCTTCAGTTTAACGCGATCAATTACTTCATGCGCATTCTCACCGTAACGAAGCACGGCTATACCGCCCACTTTCTCACCATCTCCGTTATAATCAAAAATGCCCAAACGGCTTTCACCGGTCATTTGAACAGTAGCAACATCACGGATAAGTACAGATATTGAGTTTTTTGTTCGCAGAGGTATGTTTTCAATCTGCTTTAAAGACTGTATATAGCCGGTGGTTTTAATAATATATCCAACATCGTTCATTTCAAACTTACGTCCGCCAGCTTCGTTATTATTTGTGTTGACAGAGGCCATGATCTGTGGAACGGTGAGATTATAATAAATGAGCTTATTAGGATCAATGGTAATTTCATATTGCTTTTGAAATCCGCCGAACGAAGCAATCTCACTTACCCCTTTAACATTCTGCAACGCAAATTTTACGTACCAATCCTGAATGGCTCGTTGTTCTCCTAAATCCATTCCCGGTGCTTCTAGTGTATACCATAAAACATGGCCTACACCTGTCCCGTCTGGACCAATAGTAGGTGTTATTCCATCAGGCAGTGCGTTTCCTAAAGAGTTTAACCGTTCCAGAACCCTACTCCGGGCCCAATAAATATCAACGTTGTCTTCAAAAATGATATAAATAAAACTCATCCCAAACATGGATGAAGCCCTTACATATTGCACTTTTGGAATTCCCTGCATATTTGTAACCAATGGATACGTTACCTGGTCTTCAATAATCTGCGGACTGCGACCCATCCATTCGGTAAACACAATTACCTGGTTTTCTGACAAATCTGGGATAGCGTCAATTTTACTGGTTCTCACGGAATAAATTCCCGCTACAAATAGTATTAAAGACACCATTAAAACCAGAATCCGATTTTTCAGGGAAAATGAAATTAGGTTTTCGATCATAAACTAATTATAAATGATTGAACTGATTAATTGCTTTTGAAATCCATTGATAACCCTGTTGGCCGAAGCTGACAATGGCAGATGGATTATTAAAAAAAACGGGAGCGGTTCCGGATTACATTTTATTAAGGAACCTGAAATAAAATGGATCGGCAAAAGATATTGCCTAAAGACAGGCCTAGTGGCCTACGCTAAAAATCAGATACGAAAGGTTCGTAAAAAAATAAAAATTGGTGTCTTTTCTAATGGAGAAACCTGTCTGTAAATGACAGGACATTGTGTTTTGTAAAAAATATTGGCATCATTTTTAAAACCGAAAGACTGGACAACTAATAACGAATCAACTTTAAATTGATGGCTGAATTCAGCTTTTTGCGCTTTTTCAATTTTTACATCCTGTTGTTGTTTTTTACAACAGTTTTTAGAGTCTGACTCGAGCATTTTGCATTTACTGCAAGATTTCGTTTCTTCCTGGTGTGCAATGCCCCATTCTACCAGATTACCCATGCAATAGTGAAATTCCATGGTGGCGCCACTGGCTACGCCAAAGTAGAATAAAACAAATATGAAAAGTAATGACTTTTTCATCGTGCACAAATATAAGAATTTAGACAATAGAAATTTTTGCTTGCATTTATTAAGGGATGTCGCTGATTAAGATGACAATAACACGCATTTAATTTAAACGTGTTCGTGAAATTATATGTTGTATTTTTATTTACAAACTACAATTCCATATTTAGTTAAAGGAAAAATGCGAGTCAATTGTTAAACAATAATTAAAAAAAATCAACTGTTTTTATTTTTAATTTTTCTTGCAAATCTCTATTAACCTTGCGACATTAGAACAAGCATATTTTCTGTTCTCATCCAAATCCTCAAGCACTTGTTTTCTCTCTAACTCCCATATATGAACGGTCATAATTTAAAAATTTCTTGGGTCGCAGCCATTGTATTATTAACAATTGCTTGCCAGGATAAAGAAGTGCTTAAAAAGGAAGAAGATCAAAAAATTCTTCCAAAAATGTCACTATCCTCAAAAAACCTGCTTATGAGTTCTATTGCCGAAAGCTATACATTACCTTCGAAAGCTAATATTGGCAATAATAAGGTTAAAGTTTACATGGCAGAGTATCTTACAAACGGAAAAAATGGTGCTGCAGGTAACATCATTTATTTCAATGATCGTGGAAACAAGCATTTAGATGCTGATTTTGTTCCAACTTTAAGTTTAGACGTTTCAAAAGATATTTCCTATGCTGTTGATATGTCCCGGCCCTCTTCAAGTTTAAACGTTCAGGTAACAGAGAAAGCTATTGATCGTGCGATGCAAACCTGGGATCATGTAAAATGCTCAGATTTGAGAATCAAAAAGATACAATCATCAACTACATCTACCGGCTTGATTCCGCTAATTTATGGGTATGGAGGCAGCTCAGGTTATGTTGCTGATATTAATCATGGCGGTTTTCTTCCCGCAAGGTTCTTTGATCTTATAGCTCCCAACGGCGGAAATTTTATCCTTGCTGTCACATTTACAATTGTATTCTCAGATCAGTTTGGCAACCCTTTAGATTCTGACCATGACAACAAAGCGGATGTGGCCTGGCGGGAAATTTATTATAATAACTCCTTAAATTGGAATGATGGTTCAGATTATGATGTAGAATCCATTGCCCTGCATGAATCAGGTCATGGTTTAAGCCAGGCGCATTTTGGAAAAGCATTCAGATCAGGTAACGGAAAACTTCATTTTGCACCTAAAGCGGTTATGAACGCGGCTTACTCCGGTGTTCAAACGGAAATATCAAAAACAGATTTAGGCGGACATTGCAGTATTTGGGGCTCATGGCCGAAAAACTAACTATTTTAAATAAACCACCTATTATTTAAGAATGATTAACGGAGGTTTGAACTTTAAAAGAAACCTATAAAATTGGAGTTTTACTTATCAGGCAAAACCAGAAAAGAAACCATCTGGTACCATTTGATGGCCTCAAATGTAACCGGGGGGAAAAGAAAGACCCATATTATTTATTTATAAAGCTTTCTAAAAACAATCCTTTAACGGGAACCCCTTCCAGGAATTAAAATTTTAAAACCGGCTATTACGATTTATGCCAACGCAAAGTATAAAAATCATGCTTTGATAGATGTTAAAAATCAATGGAAATTGGCTGATAACACAAAAACCAATTTAGTATATAATTGGTTTCTGGTCAAAACAGATGGATATGGAAACGGAATATCAATAAAATATCTAAGTACAGCCTCAAACGCTTCGGTTAAAATTCTACCGGGCCATAACTATTATCAGTTATATTTAAATGCTTCATTTGGAAATGATGTATCAACTACTAAATGAGCCCGTACTATTCCGCCAATTGTAAAACCCGAAACTGATTGGTTTCCGCGAAACTTGAAATAAACACGGCACATTTGTTGCAAACATCCAAAAAATAAATTCTCCATTTAAAATGATTGAAAGAATAAAAAATCCATCTTTTTCCAATCTGCTCCAGATTTTTAAATTTTCTCCCGCATTACTTTCTCTATTGATCTTACTTAATTTTCTAAGTGCATGTAATCGAGACAAGGTAAATTCCATGACTACCCAGCAGACAGTTGACAGTAATTTTATCGTATCGTATGTAAAATCTCAACCAGGGTTTGCTGCTCAGCTTACCTGGAATAAGAAATTTTATAGAGACAGAAAGTTTCGACTGGGATGGTTTAAACAAAATAAATTAGTTCCTCAAGCTCAAACGATGCTTGCGGTAATTGATAAATCAGATGATGATGGTTTAAATGCAAAAGATTACCAAATAGTAGAATTCAAAAAACTTTTTACCGACCTTGAGAAATCAAGAAAAGACACCGCCGCATTCCTCCGCCTTCAAAGAGAAATTGATGTAGCGTTATCTTCAACTTACTTCGTTTGGGCTTCTGATTTTTACCGGGGTAAAGTTATCCCCAAAGAAAATGACAGCGTTAAATGGGGTGTTAAAAAAAATAAAATTAAACTCCATAAAGCCTTAGCCACCGTTCTTCAATCGCGGAAAAGCAAATACGAGTACGCCAATTTTCAGCCATTACATAAAGAGTATATAAATCTTAAAAAAGCATTGGCTAATTATAAAAAAATTAAATTAGACGGGGGATGGCCCATAATTACTTTTGACACCAAACTTAAACCAGGCCAAAGTTCTGCGTCTGTAACCGCTCTCCGGAAACGTCTGTTAAATACTTCTGCTGCTGCTGACACATCAAACCAAGAATTATTTGATGAGGAATTGCAATCCGCCGTAAGATCATTTCAAACAAGTATGGGTTTAAAACCTGATGGTAAAATCGGTAAAGAAACACTTAGCTTATTAAATGTACCGGTAGATCAAAAAATTAAAGCCATTGTATTAAATATGGAAAGGTGGAGATGGATTCCGAAAAGTTTTGAGCCGGACTACTTGATTGTCAATATCCCAGAATACCGGCTACGAGTGTTTGAAAAATCAAAGCAAAAAATGACAATGAAAGTTATTGTTGGTAAAGCCTTAAATTCTACGCCTGTTTTTAGTGATAAAATGGAATATGTGGTTCTTTCTCCGTACTGGAATGTACCGATGAGTATTATTAAAAATGAATTAAGTCCGAAACTAATTAATGACCCTAACTATCTAAAAAGACTGGATATGGAAGTTGTTAATAATAAAAAAGAGCCGGTTGAGCCATCATCAATAAACTGGTCATCTGTAGATGAAACCAATTTTAAATATGTTGTAAGACGCAAACCCGGACCTGAAAATGATTTGGGAGATGTTAAATTTATTTTTCCAAATAACAATGACATTTATCTTCATGACACACCGCACGATGAATTGTTTAACCAGACTAAGAGAGGTTTTAGTCATGGATGTGTGAGGGTGGAAAAGCCTCTTGAATTAGCTGTTTATTTATTGCGGAATGTGCCCGGCTATGACAAAGCCAAAATACAAAGCTTAATTTCCGAGCGTAAAGAAAAGCAAGTTTCTTTAAAGAAAGTACTTCCGGTTTACTTGGTTTATTTTACCGCATGGGCTGATGAAAGTGGAAATGCGAGTTTCCGCGATGATATTTACAGCCATGATAAAACCCTGGCAGCTCAATATTTTAAATAAAAGCATTGCGTCTATATTCCCTTGTATTCAGTATTTCGTGTTTACAATCTATAATTATAAACCAATATTTTTTATCTAATCGTTAACTTGCAACTTAAACCTACCTCCTAAATAATGAAAGAAGTATATATTGTATCGGCAGTGCGCACGCCAATAGGCAGTTTTGGTGGTAGTTTATCAGCTGTTTCCGCAACTCAATTGGGAGCGGCCGCTATAAAAGCGGCAGTAGAAAAGGCAGGCATAAAAAAATCTGATGTGCAGGAGGTTTTTATGGGAAATGTTCTTTCAGCCAACTTAGGCCAGGCCCCGGCTACTCAAGCGGCCAAGTTTGCCGGTTTGCCAGATGTGCCTGCAACAACCATTAATAAAGTTTGTGCCTCTGGTATCAAAGCGATTATGTTTGCTGCCCAAAGTATAGCTCTTGATTTAAATGATGTTGTTGTGGCGGGAGGCATGGAAAGTATGAGCAATGTTCCATATTACCTGGATAAAGCACGTAACGGTTATCGTTTAGGCGACGGCCAGGTAATTGATGGACTGGTTAAAGACGGCTTGTGGGATGTATACAACAACTATCACATGGGTTCTGCCGCAGAATTATGTGCTACCGAATGCAATATTACCCGGGAAGAGCAGGATCTTTATGCGATTGAATCTTATAAAAGATCTCAGGCTTCACAAGCAAATGGTTTGTTCAGTAATGAAATTGTACCTGTTCAAATTACCGGACGTAAAGGTGAACTTACCGTTATCAATTCTGACGAGGAACCTTCAACCGTAAAGTTTGAGAAAATTCCCATATTAAACTCTGTATTCAAAAAAGAAGGAACTATAACCGCAGCCAATGCTTCTTCGTTAAATGACGGAGCTGCAGCGCTGGTACTGATGAGCAAGGAGAAAGCCGATGAAATGGGAATTAAGCCCTTGGCCAGGATTCTGGGATATGCCGATGCCCAGAATGCACCTGAATGGTTTACTACTGCGCCATCAAAAGCAATACCCCGTGCTTTAAAAAATGCCGGAATTGAAGCATCTCAAGTTGATTTTTATGAAATTAATGAAGCATTTGCAGTGGTTTCGGTGGCAAACAACAAAGAGTTAAATTTAGATCCTATAAAAGTAAATGTAAATGGTGGAGCCGTTTCTTTAGGCCACCCGCTGGGTGCCTCCGGTGCCAGAATTGTGGTAACCCTCATTAATGTTTTAAAGCAAAACGGAGGTAAAATTGGTGTTGCCGGTATTTGCAACGGCGGCGGCGGCGCTAGTGCTTTGGTTATTGAAATGTTAAATTAAGTAATGAAGTTATTACCTGTTTTTTTATTTCTCATAATATGCTCTTTGTCATTAAGAGCGCAGCATTCTGATGATTCAGAAAATCATAAAAAATTAAATGCCTGGCAAGACAGTTTAAAATCCTTAAGTTTTCAGATCTATAATAACAACACTGAACCTGAACGATACAATGCAAGTTTTACCTTTATTAAGACTTTAGTCAGCGCTTTAAAAACTCCCAATTCTTTCCATTTTAGCTTCGATTCTTTAAAAGCAATATCTATTCAGTCCCCCCCTGATAAAACTTTTAGAATATTTAGTTGGTATGTAATGAATAACGATGGAAGTTATCGCTATTACGGTACGATCCAAATAAATAACCCGGATGGGAAACTGGAAATGTTCCCCTTAATAGACCATACTTCCGAAATAAAAAACCCTTCTGATACCGTTACATCCAACGAAAAATGGTACGGTGCTCAATACTACAAGATCATACCGGTAACCTCCAATGTTAAAACACCATATTATATTTTATTGGGCTTAAAAGGAAACACAATAAGATCAAATAAAAAGGTGATTGAAATATTACACTTTAATGCAGCAAAACCTGTATTAGGTATGTCTGTATTTGATTCCGATAAAAATAAGCCTGTAAAAAAACGGGTTATATTTGAATATACCCGCAAAGCCTCAATGGTTTTAAACTATGATCCAATCACTACCACAATCATTTTTGATCATTTAGCTCCCCCCGATCCCAACCTGGAAGGAAAATATGATACGTACGGCCCTGACTTTTCCTATGATGGTTATAAATTATCAAACGGCCGGCTCAAATTTGCTTCAGACCTAAAGCTGGAGAACCCGCCAACCAATAAAGATGAATTATTTAATGATCCCAAGAAACTCAGAGGCGTTGCAGCAGGTAAACAATAGTATATAATTGTTGTGATTTTTATGACTTGCTAATTTTGCTTTCCTAAACTTTTAAGCAATTTAATTCGTAATCTTGAGGTCTTACCGCTGTAAAATGTTGTAAGACTTTGTATTTATAACTTCCTTTACACAAAGTGATTTGCGATTAACCAATTCTAAATTCAAACCAACACATTAATTATGGATCAATCAGAAATCCTTCATCCTGAGAACCTGGCAAATGTTAAAAAAGGGCATCCTAAAGGCTTGTACGTACTCTTTGCAACAGAAATGTGGGAACGGTTTAGTTATTACGGAATGCGGGCCATCCTTATTTTGTTCATGACAAAAGCTTTACTTTATGATAAAGCGTATGCCTCAAATTTATACGGTAGTTATACAGGTTTGGTGTACTTAACCCCTTTAATTGGTGGATACATTGCAGACCGTTTTTGGGGAAACCAAAGATCAATTATAACAGGTGGTTTAATGATGGCTATTGGCCAGTTCCTGCTGTTTTTTTGCGGGAGCACTTTTGAAAGTTCAATCCAACTATCAACCTTTTTATTTTTTGCAGGTCTTGGATTTTTGATTGCGGGTAACGGTTTTTTTAAACCGAACATTTCCTCAATGGTTGGGCAGCTATATCCTCAGGGTGATAGAAGAACTGATGCGGCATATACGATTTTTTACATGGGAATAAATGTCGGTGGCGCTTTAGGCCCCGCAGTGTGCGGTTTTTTCGGGGATACCGGCAATCCCTCTGATTTTAAATGGGGCTTTCTTGCTGCCGGTATTGGGATGATACTAAGTGTAATCATTTTCAAATTATTAAAAGATAAGCATGTGGTGTCTCCGGATGGGAAGACACTCGGTTTAACACCCACAGATGTAAATGGAAAACCAATAGCAAAAACCTCTTTAGGGCTTATGTTTGGTGGTTTACTGGCTTTTGCCATTGCCGTTATTGGCTTACTCTACATGGATGCGAAAGTTTTCGGAATCCTTTCCTATCTGCTCGTCTTGGCAGTTTTTGTGATCGCTTTTGTAATCTTTTCTGATAAGGCTTTAAGCAAGATTGAGAAACAAAGAATTAGCGTGATTTTTATAGTTTCTTTTTTTGTTGTCTTTTTCTGGAGCGCATTCGAACAAGCTGGCGCATCTTTAACGTTTTTCGCCGAAGAGCAAACACGTCGCGATCTGGGGTTTTTCCTTGTTCCGGCCAGCTATTTTCAATCCTTAAATTCAATTTTTGTCATTCTATTTGCTCCTATTTTTGCATGGATATGGGTTAAATTAGGAAACCGTGGTTCTGAACCGGCATCGCCTACAAAAATGGCTATTGGTCTTTTGTTTCTTGCTATTGGCTATCTCATTATCGCGTTTGGAGTTAAAGGTATTGGACCTGGAGTAAAAGTGAGTATGATGTGGTTAACCAGTATGTACGCTTTACATACCATGGGCGAATTATGCTTATCGCCAATTGGTTTATCGCTTGTAAATAAGCTCGCCCCCTTTCGTTTCGCGTCCTTATTAATGGCAGTCTGGTTTTTAGCTAATGCTGCTGCGAATAAATTAAGCGGTGTTTTAAGTGCTTTATATCCCGAAGCCGGAAAACCTTCGCCCACGCTAATGGGATATGAAATAACCGGGCTTTACGAGTTTTTTATGATCTTTGTATTCTCTGCCGGGATTGCTTCTCTGATATTGTTTTTTGTAACGAAGTATTTGCAAAAAATGATGCACAGTTCACCCACTCTTCAAAATAATTAATTTACTGATATTCTGATCAAGCAATTGTTACCTTACTTTAATGGCTTTTATTGGTTGAATTAATGTGGCATATAAATTAAACTATTATATTAGGCCATTATAAAAGCCCCTTTGATTTGTCTGACAGTCTTGTCTTAATTCCAACGTATAATGAAATAGAAAATATTGAAAAAATAATCCGTAAGGTTTTTTCCCTGGCGGATGATTTTCACATTTTGATCATTGACGATGCTTCACCCGATGGAACAGCTGAAATCGTAAGGCATCTGCAAGGAGAATTTTCCGGGAAGTTATACATCGAGGAAAGAAAAGGTAAACTTGGATTAGGAACGGCCTACATTCATGGATTTAAATGGGCTTTGCAAAATAGCTATCAGTATATTTTTGAAATGGATGCCGACTTTTCGCACAATCCCGAAGACTTAATACGTTTAAAGAAAGCTTGTATTGAAGGTGCTGATCTGGCTATCGGATCCAGGTATGTAAAAGGCGTAAATGTGGTAAATTGGCCTATGAGCAGAGTTCTAATGTCTTATTTTGCCTCAGCTTATGTAAGATTGATCACCGGAATAAATATTCAGGATGCAACAGCAGGTTTTAAATGTTATCGCCGGAAGGTGCTGGAAACATTAGATTTAAATAGAATTAAATTTATTGGTTACGCCTTTCAGATTGAAATGAAATTTACGGCGATCAAATATAATTTTAATGTAGTTGAAGTTCCTATTATATTCACTGACCGTACAGAAGGCACTTCAAAAATGAGCACAAAGATTTTTCAGGAAGCTTTTTTAGGGGTTATACTAATCAAAGTAAGCAGTTGGTTCAGAAAGTATCCTGAAAAGAGTTAAGAATATATCCTTGAATCTTTAAATCAAAACTCCAACCTCTAACTTAAAATCCAAAAATTCTTACCTTGAAAATTCAAGTATAAAACCACTATTTTTAAAAAATGAACGAAAATCTAGACCCGGGCCAGGAGAATCTTTCAACCACTGAGCGGGAAATTGAAAAGGTTTTGAGGCCGCAGGTTTTTGATGATTTCACTGGCCAGCATAAGATCATGGAGAATCTTAAGATTTTTGTTCAGGCAGCAAAACAGCGTGGAGAAGCATTAGATCACGTACTTCTGCATGGCCCACCAGGTTTGGGCAAAACAACTTTATCATACATTATCGCAAACGAAATGGGTGTGAACATCCGGGTTACTTCCGGGCCGGTGCTAGATAAGCCGGGTGATCTGGCCGGATTGTTAACAAACTTGGAAACCGGTGACATTTTGTTTATCGATGAGATTCATCGGTTAAGTCCCTTGGTTGAAGAATATCTGTATTCTGCCATGGAGGATTTTAAGATAGACATCATGCTGGAAACCGGACCAAACGCCAGATCCGTCCAAATTTCATTAAACCCTTTTACTTTGGTAGGTGCCACAACCCGGTCTGGTTTATTAACCGCACCGTTAAGAGCCCGGTTTGGAATAAATTCCCGGCTTCAATACTACGATGCCAAATTGCTTACCACAATCGTATTACGGTCTTCTCAAATATTAAAAACACCTATCAGTGATGAAGGTGCGTTTGAAATTGCACGCAGAAGTCGGGGAACACCACGAATTGCCAACGCTCTTTTACGCCGCACCCGCGACTTCGCCCAAATTAAAGGAAACGGAAATATTGATACCGAGATCGCAAATTATGCTCTAAATGCCCTTAACGTGGATCAGCATGGGCTGGATGAAATGGACAACAAAATTTTGGCAACTATAATTGATAAATTTAAAGGTGGGCCGGTAGGTTTAAAAACCATTTCTACAGCAGTCGGCGAAGAAGAAGGAACTATTGAAGAAGTGTATGAACCTTTTCTGATTCAGGAAGGTTATTTGATGCGTACTTCCCGGGGGAGAGAATGTACCGAGATTGCTTACAAACATCTGGGAAGAATCAGGCATGGAGGAAACCCATCTTTATTTTAACTCTCTTTGATACTTCAGAAAAGCTCATAATTTTACAACACCACAAATTTTAAACGTCAAACTTATCTAACAGTTTCAGCATGGTCGCAAAGTCTTTAGGGTAAGGTGCTTCAAAATTCATTGAAGTCTGATCATTAACCATAAAAGCAATTTTTCTTGCATGCAAAGCGAATCGTTTCATTATCGGTAGCTCTTCCTGCTCTTTTCCAAGGTGATAATTTCGTTTTATAGCTGAAAGAAAGACGGGCGTTCCCCCATACATTTCATCTCCAGCTATGGATGCCCGCTGTGATGCCAGATGTATACGGATCTGGTGCATCCGGCCGGTAATTGGCCGACAATCCACCAACGTAAAGTGCTTGTAATAGACCAGCGAATTAAAAATAGTTTTGGCAGGTTTTCCGTCCTGACGATTGATAGCCACATTTTTATTTCCGAGGTTTAATATAGGAAGGTCTACATTCAATTCTTCAAAAACATGGGTTCCATTTATTAGCGCATGGTATATTTTTTCCACCTTACGATGTTCAAACTGCATGGAAACAAACCTGTATGCTTCAGGTGTTTTGGCTATGATTAAACATCCCGAAGTTTCTTTATCCAGCCGATGGCAGATCTGCGCATCAGAAGAATACTGTTTAGCAAGGCGTAAAAGATTGGTATCACCACCTTCACGTTCATCCAATGAACTTAAAAAAGCAGGCTTATTCACAACAATTAAATCATTGTTTTCAAAGAGGATCAGATCTTTAAATATGGGAAACTTCATTCGCAAAGATAAAGGGCAAAGAATAAAGTACAAACACTAAGATTAACAGGCCTGAGACAAATAAAAGAACCTATTAAGAGATAGAAAATAATAGCAAAAAATGGCAGATAGAAGGTTATCTTAGGCATAAAAAAAACCAAAAAAATAGTCGATTTGGTTTTCAAATGAGGTATTTAAAAACCTATACCTGCTTTTGATTTTTTATTTTATTTCGCTTCAAATTTATAACCAACTCCTTTTACAGTGGTTACATACATATCACCAAGTTTTTCGCGAAGCTTTCGGATGTGGACGTCTATCGTACGATTGGTTACTACTACAGAATCTTCCCAGATGCTTTTTAGAATAACTTCGCGGGTATAAACCTTACCGGGCTTGGATGCCAGCAGGTACAAAAGTTCAAATTCTTTTTTTGCCAAAACCGTTTTCTCTCCTTTACGAAAAACAAGATAAGCATCCCGGTCGATCACCAAATCAGAAATTTCCAGTTTGTTTTCGGGTTGATCGTCACTTTGCACATTACGTCGAAGTATGGCGTTGATACGGCTAATAAGCGATCTTGGCTTAATGGGTTTAGCTATATAATCATCAGCACCCACATTAAATCCAGCAATTTCCGAATATTCTTCACTACGGGCAGTTAAAAACACCATAAAGGTATTTTTAAATTCAGGCATTGCACGCATGATCCGGCAAGCTTCAATTCCATCCATTTTTGGCATCATTACATCCAGAATAATCAAGTCTGGCAATACTTTTTTAGCAACAGCTATTCCCTCCTGGCCATTTATTGCAGTATAAACCTGATAACCGTCCTTTTTAAGATTGTATTCGATTAGCTCCAGAATGTCCGGTTCATCATCAACAATTAAAATTTTTTGCCTGGCAGTACTCATTCTGTGTTATTTTTTTGCTAAGTTAATGAGATTAAAAACCTTGCAAGTTAACTAATCGTTAACAAATTGTTAATCAGCCAAAAACAAAAGGTGGCTATTTTAACGTTGATTTAAGAAAATTTTCTAATTCAATGCCTCTCAGGTTTTTGGCAATTATGTTTCCAGCAGGGTCAATGATAAAAGAGGCCGGTATACCTTCAACTTTATATTTGGCGCTTACTACCCCATTCCATTCTTTGAGCTCAGAAACATGGGTCCAGTTTAATTGATCTTTTTTTATAGCACTAACCCAGGGTTCCTTTGCTTTATCTAAAGAGATACCCAAAACAGTAAAATTTCTATCTTTAAAAGTGTTATACTGTTTAACAATATTCGGGTTTTCCTGCCGGCAAGGAGCGCACCACGATGCCCAAAAATCCAATAATACATATTTGCCTTTCAAATCGGCAAGCTTAACCATTTTACCTTGCGGGGTTTGAAGTTCAAACTGGGGAGCAGGCTGGCCTACTGAAACCGGTTTTAATTCATTCATTTTATTTAAAAAAGATAGAACTGCTTTGTTGCCGGCAAATTTACCCTTGATGCCATCAGCATACTTAATGAGTTGTTGTTCATACCTATTTTGATCAATGGTGCCAACCGCATAAAACCCGGCCAGGTTATCTTTATTCTGATCAGCAAACTCTAATGCTTTCGTTGAGAACTCATCCATATTTTTTTGAAAACGTGGCATCAAAGCTTTATAAATTGAATCTTTCAGACCCGGGCTTTTACTTAATATCCGACTGTATTCGGCTTGTATATTTTGATAAACCTTGCCGTAATCATTGCTAATCTTATTAAACTTACGGATGCTTTCAGAATCGGTTGAGCCACTAATTTTATACAGATTTGATGTGTCGGCTAAATTGGCCTCGAATTCAAGCTGGTCTCCGTTTTTGGCTACAATTAGAAAGTTCTTTTCACCAAGCACCATGGTGTAAAAATTAGGTTGAAGGGATGTTCTGCGAAATTTAAATGCATTATTCTCATTTAAAAAAGCAGAATCGATTAGGGAGTCAGTCTCATAAAGCAAAACTTTTTTAATTCCTCCCGGGTTTTCGATTCTTCCATTAAGTGTAAATTCATCATTATTTTTACAGGAAGTGAATGTTGCTAATCCGGCTAAAGCAATAAATAATATTTTCTTCACAATTATATTTTATGATTAAATTAAAAATGAAATGTAACAATCGCAAAGGTAATCATTGCGGATATATTGTTTAGTAACCTCAGGTAACATCTTTACCCTAAACTAATATTAGATTGATAAATAACTTTTAGCCTTACGTATAGCCGCATCAAGTCCAGATAAATCCTTGCCGCCTGCGGTAGCATAATGCGACTGGCCTCCGCCTCCACCCTGAATCTCTTTAGCTAGTACACGAACAATCGCTCCGGCATTTAAACCTTTTTCATTCACAAGATTTTCAGACAACATTACCGTAATTTCAGGTTTGCCTTCAATTTCTGATCCTAAAACCAAGAAAAGGTTGGGCACCAATTTTTTAATTTCGTAAGCCAGGTTTTTTAATGCATCAGAATTAGGCAGCGTTACCTTTTGGGCTATAAAATTTACACCGTTTATTTCCTCCATGGTTTTTATTAATTCCTGCTTTAAACCAGACGCTTTCTCGTTAATATACCTTTCCACTTCCTTTTTTAGGAGGTTATTCTCTTCCAGCAGGTTTTTTACAGATTTATTTATATCAGCCGGATTGTTAAAAATTTCGTTTAAACTGGCAAACGATTGTAATTGTTTGCTGATGTAGTTTTCTGCTTTCTCCCCGGTAATGGCTTCAATACGTCTAACTCCTGCGGCAACGGCACTTTCAGAAATGATCTTAAAAAAACCTAGCTCACCCGTGGCATTTACATGGGTACCGCCACAAAGTTCTTTGGAAAAATGATCTCCAAAAGTGATCACCCGAACATAGTCGCCATATTTTTCTCCGAAGAGTGCGGTTACCCCGGATTGTAATGCTTCCTGGTAAGAAACGTTCCTTTCTTCTTTTTTAGTTATGTTTTCGCGGATCTTTTGATTAACTATTCGTTCAATCTTCTCGAGGTCAACACTGTTAATTTTGTTAAAATGAGAAAAATCAAAGCGGAGGTGACGCTCATTAACTAAAGAACCTTTTTGGTTTACATGAGCACCTAAAACCTGCCTTAGGGCTGCATGCAATAAGTGCGTAGCCGAATGGTTGTTTTGGGTTGATAATCGTTTATCCTCATCAACTACCGCGAAAAAATTTCCTTCCAGATCAGCGGGAAGCAAATCCAGATAATGAATAATCAGACCATTTTCCTTTTTGGTATCGGTAACCTCAAACTGAAATAGTCTGGAATGATCTTCAAGCCGCCCGGTGTCTCCGGTTTGCCCTCCACCTTCCGCATAAAAAGGGGTACGGTCTAAAATTACCTGAAAAAGCTCTTTGCCTTTTAAATTAACCTGCCGGTATCTTAAAATCCTGCATTCTGTTTCCAATTCATCGTAACCTGTAAACTCTGTTTCTTCACCTTCGTTTACCTTAATCCAATCGCCTGTATCTATCGCGGTAGCGGCACGTGACCGGATTTTTTGCTGATCAAGCGCTTGATTGAACCCTGCCATATCTACTTTAAAACCCTTTTCGCGAGCTAACAATTCCGTCAAATCAATAGGGAAGCCATAAGTATCAGAAAGCTCAAAAGCTAATTTTCCTGGAATTAATTTTAATTCCTGATCTTCCTGGTATTGCCACGAATCGTCAAAAGACTTGTCTAGTTCAATTGAAGTGGAAGATTTCTTAAGCTTACCAGGAGAATTAATAAAATTATCAAATCGTTCCAATCCAATTATTAAGGTTCTTAAAAACGAAACCTCCTCTTCCAAAATAACTTTCTGCACATAATCCTGCTGGTCTTCCAGCTCCGGGAAAATACCGTTAAACTGGTCGGCCAGAATGGGCACCAGCTTATTTAGAAATGGCTCTTTAATGTTGAGGAAAGTATAGGCATAACGTACGGCACGTCTTAATATCCGTCTTACCACGTAACCTGCCTTATTGCTCGATGGTAGTTGTCCGTCGGCGATGCAGAAAGAAATAGCCCGTATGTGATCGGCCATAACCCGCATGGCAATGTCAGTCTGTTCATTTTGGCCATAAGGTATGTTTGCTTCCTTAGAGATAAACTGGATCAACGGCTGAAAAACATCCGTATCATAATTGGATGATTTTTTTTGAAGAACCCTAACCAGTCTTTCAAGTCCCATTCCGGTATCTACATGTTGGGCCGGTAGCGTTTGTAAAGAACCGTCCCTAAGCCGGTTAAACTGCATAAAAACGTTGTTCCATATTTCAATAACCTGCGGGTGATCTTTGTTTACCAAACGATCACCTTTCACAATAAGCCTCTCGGCTTCAGGCCGCATATCCACATGGATCTCCGAACATGGGCCGCAAGGCCCGGTTTCTCCCATTTCCCAAAAATTATCTTTTTTATTTCCTGATAAGATCCGGTCTTCGGCAATCAATCCTTTCCAAAGATCATACGTTTCCTGATCTTTGGGCAAACCTTCCTTTTCATCCCCCTCAAAAACGGTTACATACAACTGATCTTTGGGGATTTTATAAACCTCTGTTAACAATTCCCAGCTCCATAAAATCGCTTCTTTTTTAAAGTAATTTCCGAAGCTCCAGTTGCCCAGCATCTCAAACATGGTGTGATGGTAGGTATCAATACCAACTTCTTCCAGGTCATTGTGCTTGCCGGAAACACGCAGACAGCGTTGGGTGTTAGCGATGCGGGAATATTTTACAGCGGTTTCACCCAAAAAAAGTTCTTTAAACTGGTTCATGCCCGCATTTGTAAACATCAAGGTGGGATCATTTTTAATTACAATAGGTGCCGATAAAACAATTTGATGCTCTCTTTCTTTAAAAAAATCCAAATAGGCTTGTCTAATTTCTTTTGTCGTCATCTTAAATAAATCCGGTTTATGCAAAGATAAATTTAGATGTGGTATTTAAATCCCAAAACCATTATAATAAGTAATGTTAGGGTTGTTTAAATTATTATTTTTGGGAAATTTATTTGATTGGAATGCCTTACAAAGAGCGTGAAATTAGTAAACTGTATTACACAATGGGCGAAATTACCCGGATGTTTGAAGTTAACGCTTCGCAAATACGTTTTTACGAAAAGGAATTTGATATTCTGCAGCCAAAAAAAAATAAGAAAGGAAACCGCTTGTTTTCACCTGAAGATGTAGAAAATCTCAGGATTATATATTCCCTTTTGAAAGACAAAGGTTACACGCTGCAAGGGGCTAAAGAGTATATTAAAAATAATAAGGGTGAGGTTAAAGAAAACCAAAAAGTAATTGATTCGTTAGAACGCTTAAAGCAATTTTTACTGGAAGTAAAAGAACAATTGTAGATAAACCTACCGGCATGAAGATTTTATTCGTTGTTAATCAAAAATCCGGTGTTCAATCTGGAACAAGTACAGAAGAGTTAATTAAAATCCATGCGGAACGGAATGGTTTTCAATATCAGATTTACCAGATTAAGGAAGATGCTCAATCTCACATAAAAAAACTTTTACAAGACTACAATCCAGACCAGGTTGCTGCCGCTGGTGGTGATGGCACGATTAATCTTTTAGCCGGTCTGCTTTTTTATACCAATATTCCGCTACTAATTATTCCGAGTGGTTCTGCTAACGGAATGGCTAAAGAACTTGATATTATAAGCATAGAACAATCTTTAAACCTGCTTCATAACGGAATTATTAAAAGTATAGACCTCGTCAGGATAAACGGAATTGTATCTATTCATCTTGCGGATATTGGAGTGAATGCCCGAGTGGTTAAACGATTTGAAGAAGATCCGCGAAGAGGAATTATAACTTATGCCCGTCACTTATTCGGCGAGATGTTTTTGATGAAACATTACAGGCTATATATTACCTATGATGGGAAACAAATTAAACGTAAAGCGGTTTCGGTTACTTTCGCAAACGCAACGATGTATGGCACCGGAGCCGTAATCAATCCACACGGAAAACTTAACGATGGTTTTTTTGAACTAATTATTGTAAAACCATTTCCTGATATTAAAATATTTTCTATCGCCTGGAAGATGTTTAGAAACAAACTTCATACTTCTGATTATGTAGAAGTGATATCATGTAAAGAAGCACGTATAAACTGTAATCGTAAAACTACTTTACAAGTTGACGGTGAGGTAATTGGTAAAATAAAGGATTTTCATATTCAAATTATGCATCATGCGTTGAAGGTGTTTGTTCCGCAACCCTTATCTTAACAATTCTGTTTGATAAGCTTTTTTTCCGTTCACATCACTCTTATCAACTGTCCAGACGGAAGCTGTTATTTTGCCACCCTGATCGCATTTTAATTTAAAAAAACCAAGTGCTTTCATCCCAAACCTAAGGTTTTTCCCATCCTGAAGAACATATTTTAATTTTGAACCTGCCCCACTAATTAAAAAGTGATTTTTATCACGGGTTATGTGCTGTAAATTATGTTCATGCCCGGAAACATAAATGAGTCCCGGATAATTTTTAAATATAACTTTCAATTTATTTCTTAAATGGCGGTAACGCGGATGGGCAATGTCTTCTTTGGCACCAAAATACTTTCGGTAAAGAGGTAAAAGTGAACCAATGAAAGGCAGGGGAACATATGCTTTTCGGTGATATATGGTTAATGGAAATAGGTGATGTCGTAGTTTGTACCGCCCGCCGTGTATAGCGTAACTATACACAGGTGCGTGCCCTGCTACAATTATTCTTTTATGCCTGTTTTCATTCAAGCTTTTTTCAAGGTGCTGAAAAAATTCTTCTTCGGAGGAAACACGGCAACCAAATTGTTTTCCTATCGGTCTGAAACCAGGTTGA
>JACMND010000173.1 GCA_014378705.1 Pedobacter sp.
CCCGAGGAAAAAGCCAACGGAACTACGCGGCGCTGCAGCACTGCGGTTGGCAGCCAAAGCCTGTACTGCTAAAAATAACGGGCATAAACAAAATTTTTAAACGAATAAAATTTAAAAAAATGCAAACACAAAAAATGAGCCTTGCCAACATCAAAGGAAAGTTGAGCAGGGCTGAGATGAGAAACATTATGGCGGGGAGTGGAGGTGGAAACTGCCACCGAATAATCGATTGTGAAAAGAGTGCTTCTAATGGTGAATTTTTTAATAATTGCCCTTCTCTGTCTGACTTAGGTGCTGGATGTAAATGCACAAACTATACATGCCCGGGATAGAACACCGTAAGTGTTTTCTTAACAATAAACCAGGTAAGAGGACTTGATCCTCTTACCTTACATATGAAATATGAGAATAATTGTATTAACATTTTTATTATCTACAATTTACTGCCCGGTACTTTGCCAGCAATATAACACAGTCATTAAAGGGAATTTTAAAACAATTAAGTTCAATTCTTTAAGATTAGTTAAATACGATATTCTGTCAGATGATTTCAAATATATCGGTCAATCCAAAATAGATAGCCAGGGAAATTTTATTTTCCAATTAAATTTAAAGAAACCTGTATTCTGTAAGTTGTTTGGCGATTTCTTCTTTATAACTCCACACGACTCTATAGAGATCAAAGCTACCGAAAATGTAAAATCAATACTTGGATATGATTTGATTGTGTTAGATTCAAAAAACAGTAAAAATTATACCTTTTACAAAACGTTTTTAGACAAGATTAAATCTCATTCTATTAGTAATTTTAAAAAATCAAATTTCTCATGGCCTGTTTTTAAACGATTGTGTCAGGAATTTTATGCTGAAAGACTGCTTTATTTAGAGCGCTCAAAAATTAATAATGACGTTTCTATAGAATTTTATAACTTCTTGAAAAAGGATGTACTTTTTGAACATATGTCATCATTATTTCAGCCTTTTTTTTATAAAATGCCGATTAGCACAATTGAATTGCAGAATTCTTTGCAATCTTTGGGTATTGACACTTTGTTTAAATCAAATGCTTGTCACGAATTTATATCTTTTCAACAAGTGCTAAATCAATATTATAAATATATCATTTCGATAGAACTTCAGGGTTTCGACAATAATATTCATTTTAAAAGTCAGTTTGAATATGTAAAAGAGAACTTCGAAGGCACCTCTAAGGAGTTTTTGACTTCTTTAATTTTTAAAAAAGCCGTCGCTCTACCTGATCCGAAATATTATGCGATTAATGACTCAATATACAGTTATGCAAGAAAGTATTTTTCAGACTCATCTTTGCTTTCATTTATCAAAGGGAAATATATTCTTTACAAAAATTTGCATAAAAAAGTACCAGATAACATATTAGTTTCCAAGCTTAAAGATTTCAATGGTGTTGAAGTTGAACTTGGCAGCATTTTGTCTTCTTTGAAAGGGCACAACATTTTAATTGATAATTGGGCTTCATGGTGTGCTCCATGTATTTCTGCAATGAAGGAGGCAAAGGAGAGTGCTAATTTTCTTATTACAAACAATATTACAATGCTATATCTGTCTCAGGATGAGGATACCTCGCAATGGAAAAAACTTCACACTACTTTAGGATTATCAAAAAACAACTCTTTTTTGCTCAGTGATCCTCAAAAGGAATTTATAAAGTATTTTAGAATAACCAGTATACCTCACTATATTTTAGTTGACAGAGAGGGAAATCTTTTAAGTCAAAACTCACCTGGTTTAACAGATTTGAATGCATTAATTAAATTGATTGGAAGCAACTAATACTTACCTCATCACCTGATGTGTACAACATAGGCGATTTGAAATATTTTCTTTCGGAATAGTTCCCCGAAAGAAAAGCTGGCGGAACTACATGGCGCTGCAGCGCTGTGGCTGGCAGCCAAAGCCTGTACTGCTAAAAATAACGGGCATAAACAAAATTTTTAAACGCATAAAATTTATAAAAATGCAAACACAATAAATGAGCCTTGCCAACATCAAAGGAAAGTTGAGCAGGGCTGAGATGAGAAACATTATGGCGGGAAGCGGAACCGACACTTCCAAGTGTAATGCATACTGTGGCACTGGATCTCAAGTAACCTGCAGTGGCTTTTGTAGTACGTGTGAAGCCGCAGGAAATGCACAAAATCCAGGTATTCCTGGGGGAGATAAGATTTGTGCTAATTAAACACGTTGAAGGAAAATGGCTATTGCAATAAAGCTTAAGCCCTTTTCTTTAATATTAAAAGAGCTATAGATAAAATTTGTAATGATGATAAGAATAAAAATTTTAATAATTGGGATGTTTCTAATTTTAAAGGTAGCAAAATCTCAAAACCCGCCCGATTCATCAAGGCATTTTTGGTTAAATGTGCATTTAACCAAAAAAGATACTGGAAGGCTAATATTAATGTACCCTTCTATAGAAAGTGGTTTCACTCGGGACACTCTTATTTTTTCAGATGGCAAAGCGTTATATAAAGGATCTGCAAATGAACCTGTTTTATCTCATTTAATTGATCCGGATAAAGGAGATAATAGAATAAGTTTTTTTATAGAGCCGGGTGAGCTTAAAATTTATGGGAGTGAGGACTCGCTCCAAAGCCTTACGATGATTGGCTCCTCTTCCCAAGACGAATGGATCAGGTATTTAAAAAGTAATGCGGATCTTAGAACTGAAGCTGAGCGACTGTCCTTAAACCTTCGCAAAATTAAGGATAGCGCAAAAACACAAATGGACAGTGTTTTGCTGCTAAAATTTAAAGAGCAAATTGCGTTAGTCAGCAACCGTATAGATAGTATCAACTTGGCATTTGCAAGAAGGAGCATTTTTTACGTTCAAGAGCATACCAATTCTTATATAAGTTCAACCTTACTTTATGGACTTTTGGTCAACAAGCAAATAGAAACCAAGACCGCAAGGAACTATTTTGAAAAATTTGCCAATAATGTGCGAGGGAGTAAAACAGGTAAGTTAATATCTAAAGAGTTTGAA
>JACMND010000011.1 GCA_014378705.1 Pedobacter sp.
AGGAGTTAACGCAATGGTTCAAAGCCCTCTGGGCTTGGGGTTAGGAAGTTCAGGAAGAGTTGCAGGATCAATAGGAGAAAATACTGGAGGCGAAAATCAATTTATTATTATTGGAGTTCAGGCAGGAGTAATTGCCATGGGAATTTATTTCGCTATTTACATCAGCCTGATTAAAAATGCTTTTACATGGTTTTATCGCTTAAAAGGAAAAGAAAATCAAGTTTGTCTTATTTTATTATTGATAAAAATAGGGTTCTTCATCCCCTTATTAACCTCGGAGCTGGAATCATCAGCCTACATTTCATACATGACATGGCTGTTTTCAGGTTTGTTCATTGGCATTATTTCTCAAAAAAGTAATTACAATAAATTACTTATTCCTTCTGCAATAAATTCTCATAATGCCACCTCTGTTAAAGAATGATGCTGACAATTCAACGATAAATGCCAGCGGCAACACCATAGCAAGTGCAACCATTACCTTTTTATTGTACTGTTTCAGGTCTTTTATGATCTTACCCTTGTACCCAAAAATTGATAAAATACTTTCACTCATTCCCAAAACACCAAGATGCAATGAAAAGTATTCCTCCCTTGTAATTTCTAGATTGAGTTCATTACAAAATTGCTTCATTCTTTTATTGGTGAAATGAGACAAATGCCTTGGAATGTCAAGGTGCATCCATTGTCTTCCGGCGATTTTTGATTGCCATGAAGATAAATTAGGGATTTCAATAACCAGATTTCCATCCGTTTTTAAATTATGATCAATTAAATTTTGAAGTAATATTTTAGGTTTTGGAAGATGTTCAAGAACATGAAAAAGAGTAATAACGTCATAAGAACCATCACCAATCTTTCCATTTCTATATTCGGATCTGTAAACATGTAGACCATACTTTTTTTGAGCAAAATCTGCTCTTGCCTCTGCAGTTTCAACTCCGGCAACAACAAAATCTGCCTGGTAAGCTAAATTCAAAAAAACACCTTTCCCAGATCCAAAATCTAATAATCTTAATCCTTTTAATTGTTTTCTACTAAGATATTTTAAAACTTTTCCATATTCAAAATTCATAATTTTTGAGTAAATAGAATTCCGATTATCAATAACATTATACACATCATCCGTATATAAAAGATCCTGTTTTATCTCAAAATCAAACCACGTGTAGTGGTGCAAACAAAGCGCACAAATTTTAACAAAGTATTGATTTCCGCCTGATTTTATACTGTATTGATCTATTGATTTTTGATGATCACAAAGCGGACATTCTACGTTCATTTAAACAGATTCAGATTTATAGCGTGTATTAACAATTGAATTGATAATCATTTCATGTGTGACTTCACTAATACATCCGGCATATCCCCTAACGCTATAATCGCATTTGTTATGCAAAAATTGATTGCATTTGCATGTATTCGTTTCAACTACAGTGGCCATATCCGAATAAGGTCTGAATTCAGTGGAGCGGGTAGAGCCAAAAATAGCAATGATCTTTACTTTAAAGCAAGAAGCAATATGCAAAACGCCTGTATCAACACCGATAACTAAGTGAGATATTGAAACTAAAGCAGAAAGCTCGCGAATGGAGGTTTCGCCTGCAAAGGAGAAAACAGGTCCTGGAATATTCTGAATCAACAATTCTGCGTTTGGCTTATCTTCTGCAGCACCAACTACCATTACTATAAACTCATTACTTATTAAATAGTTAATGACTTGACGAAAGCTATCCATCGGCCACGACTTTATCTCTTTTGAAGAATAAGGAGCAATGATGGCTATTTTATTTTTAAGGTTTTTCCCGATTGTACGTTCAAGTTTGTCATTCATTAAATTAATCTCATCATTTTCAAGAAAAATTTTTGGCTTGACCGGGGTATTAAAACTTCCAAAACATCGAATCACATCCACTGACCGTTCTACTTCATGTTTAGATACATCATAATTTGAAATGAAATGGAGCAGACTGCTATTACCACATCTTGAATTACTTACTCTTAATTTTGCACCAATAAAAACTCCAAAAAGAATTATAAACCTAATATCCCCTCTAAAATCAATAACAGTATCTATTTCAAGTTTTCTTAAATATAAAATCAGGTGGTATATTTCTTGAATTATTTTGAAGGTAAACCGGTTATTTTTTTTCTGATGAACCCACGGCCAGTTAAAAGGAATAACGTGATTTAATATCGGATCCTTTTCATAAAGCTGCTTTGCAACCTGATCACTTAAAAGAAAAATCTCAGCTTCCGGAAACTTTTCCCGTACAATTTGGAAGGCCGGCGAAGTCATCACCACATCACCAATATGATCCAACCTAATTAATAGGATTTTCTTTATACCTAAATTTTTAAAATCAGGTTTTTTAGAAATTAGATTCCCTGGCAAAAGAATCAGCTTAATAGTTAAATTGATAATATTTAGTATCACCCCCTTTCTTTTATTATGAACTTGAGTTTTCATCATAAAAGCTGTGTTAAGCTATGCGTAATTTGGGCGGCACTTTTTTCCCAGCTAAAAAACCTGAGACGTTTGTTTCCGGCGGCAATTAATTCTGATCTCAGTACAGGATCAAAAATAATTTTTTCAATTTTTTCAGCAAGGTCATTTATGTCATATGGATCGGCCAAAACCGCAGCATCTCCGGCAATTTCTGGCATGGAACAAATGTTAGAGGTTAATACGGGCACACAGCTGGCAAACCCTTCAATTATAGGCAATCCAAACCCCTCGTATAAACTTGGAAAAGCAATTAATAAAGAATTTTGATATAAATGTGGAAGATCTATGTCAGCTATATATCCACAAAGTACTATTTCATTGCCTAAGTTTAGTTGCCCTATTAGACTCGAAATTTGATTACTTCGATCAGAAAACTTACTTGCTGAGGAGCCTCCGGCAATGGCAAGTTTTATATGATCAGTTGCAGGATTGCTTTGTTTAACTTTTGAAAAGGCTTGAATCAAACGTTCAATATTTTTACGGGTTTCAAAAGTTCCTACAAACAAAATATAATTGTTACTTATTAAACCTTCAGGCAACTTGATATCCTCCTTGTTGATACCATTTATATTTAAAAAACTCTTATCCAAACCATTGTAAACAACCTGTACTTTCTTTTCATTTAAACGCATGAAACGCACAATTTGCGTTTTAGCAAAATTTGAAACTGTAAAGATTAAGTTGGCATGACGAATAGCAAACTCAACAAACGGAATATAATAAAAGTAAAACCACAAGGAACTGGTATATTTTCTTTGTGCCCTCATGTGTGCATCATGAACAATAACCGCTCTTTTACAAGTTGTGAATAAGGGTGTATTAAATTCCGGAGATAAAAGAATATCAACTTTATTGATCCAGCACAAATAAGGCAAATGTATTTGTACCCAAAATAGCCGTATAAAATGACTTTGTATTTTGCCAATTATTCCAGCTTTTTGTTTTAAAGTATATTCAGGCTTAAATTCTAAAAGATTGATTTCAGTTGCCTTTTTTAATTGTTCCAATAAATTCACGGTCACCCTTTTAGTCCCGGCATTTTCAAGGAGAAGATGATGGATGTCAACGGCAAGTTTCATAAATTTTTATAATATGCTTCCAGCTGGGGGCGAGATCAAGCTTTGCTTATGAGATAGCTAAATTTTGAAATAGCATTTTTGTGAAGGTATATAAAATTAAAAATGTAAGGCTGACTCTTTACATGATAACTATGGTGCTTTTGAATATCAAATAATTCAATTCGGTGTAAAACTTTGTCCAGGTAAAAATAACCCTCGTAATCCAATTTTTTAAGAAAGGATTTCACATTATTAATTGAATTTCGTTTGTGTCTCTCTTCTATTTCTACTAACAATACAGGTTGATCTTTATTTAAAAGATTAGTTGCTCCTCTAATAACTGCTTCTTCATGACCTTCTACATCAATTTTTATAAAGCTTACTTTGGTATTGAAGCTATAATCGTCAATTCGTTTTACAACAACATTTACTTCATCAACTTCACCAAACTCTTCAATGGTATTTTCTGCTTCTATAGTACTAAGCCGGTCATTAATTTTTAAAATTCTAAGTTTTTTGGAGCCGCTAATGTCAGATAATGCTACTTCCTCAAATTGAATAGAAGTAGTAATTCCAGAAAACATTTTTTTTAGCCTTTGAAGCGCATCTTTTCTAGGTTCAAATGCATATGTAAATTTAGAAATGCGGTAAAGATGAGCTAAATACATCCCGTTTGCAGCACCAACATCTAATGAAATACTATCCTTATCACAAAATTCGTATACGAGCTTTAACTCTGGTTCTTCGTAACCACGTTTAAAAATCAGAAGTTTTAAATAGGCCCTGGAAGGTAAAATGTTTAAAAGAATATCATTAATTAGACGCTTTACCATTAAGTAACTTTGATCAAAGGTTTGTTCGTAACATGGAAAAGAAGGATAAATTTAGATTTCGCAAATATAATATAATTACCTCAGGCATGATAAAATTACCGGCTACAAACTGGTAAAGCCTTCGTATCTTGACTTGTACGCATAATTTGCCAATAGATTGATAAAAGCATTTTGAAATTATTGCCCTGCTTTCCTTTAATATATTGTACGATGATCTGTAAAAGCATAATTACTTTTAATAATGAAACTTTATAGGGTGAATACCATTTTGAAAAATAATACAGTTTACTCTTAAAAGTCAATTCAAATTTTTTATGGTTGAAAATCGTACTTGAAGTATTGCCAACTGCGCCACCTTCAAAGTGAATAATTTTTGCATCAGGGAGAATATATGATTCATATCCTTTTTTGTGCAACCGCATAAAGAGGTCGGTTTCTTCATAATACATAAAAAAATTTTCATCAAAGCCCTTCATATCTTTAAAACACCGTGCACGGATAAAGACGTCTGCTCCTATTATATAAGGTGCTTTAACAATTACTGACTCTTTTATTTTTTTTCCAATAAAAATATGTTTCAGGTAATATTTATTAATCAAAATTCTTAAACCTATACCGATGCTACACACTTCATACAATAGTCCCGGAAAGTTACCGTATGAGTAATTTGGAGTAAAATCATCCTTTAATAAATTTCCGCCGCAGGCAACAATTCTTTTATCTGCGGATTCCAAAAAATTATAAAATAGGCTTAAAACATCATTTACCACGATAGTGTCCGGGTTCAAAAAAAACAAATAATTTCCTTTTGTATGTTTTGTACCCAGGTTGTTCGCTTTGCCAAAACCCAGGTTTATTTCTGAAAACACTAGTTTAATTTGTTCCTGATCTATCGCATCCAATCCGTTTTTAAGGCTTCGTCTTTCTTCTTCGCGTGAAGCGTTATCTATAACAATAATTTCAAACGGAATTCTCCGGCATTGCGCAATAAGAGATTTAACCGATTGGATTAACAGGTCAGAAGTGTTATAATTCACATAAATTACAGAAACCTGTGGGTTCATTTGATTGTTGTGTCTAAAAGCTGACAAGATAAAATAATAATATTTTATCTATTGGTTCTATCCGCAAAGTTAAAAGACAAAGATAATTTCCCTTTGTACACTAAGTTCTACTACTTTTGCCCGATGTTATTCCAATGTTCTTTCTATAAGCATCCCAAAACCAATAATGCCTGAATGAAAATTGCCATCATCGGCTCCCGTGGTTATCCTTATGTATACAGCGGGTACGAAACGTTTGTAAAAGAACTTGCCGAAAGGCTGGTATTGAAAGGCGTGGATGTACATGTATATTGTCATAAGAACCTTTTTCATAGCTATCCACCTTTAGTGAAAGGGATCAATCTCCATTACATCCCAACCATCGAAAAAAAATCACTTAGCCAACTGGTTCATTCTACGTTATGCATGTTGCATACTTTAGGGAAAGGGTACGATGCCTTGTTGGTGGTAAATGCGGCAAATGGCCCTTTAGGCATTATTCCTAAACTGGCCGGCACTAAAACGCTGATTAATGTAGACGGTATGGAATGGCTGCGCCCTAAATGGAAAGGTTTGGGTGCTAAGTATTTTTATTTCGCAGCTAAAATGGCAACTAAATTATACGATCTTATTATTACAGATGCCGATGCGATGCGCATGGTTTATCTGAAAGAATTTAACAAAGATTCTACCGTTATAGCTTACGGTGCCCCGGATATTAGCAGCCAGAAATTTCAGCTGAATCCCGAATGGAAGCTGGAAAACAATGATTTTTACTTAATTGTGGGACGCTTGATTCCGGATAATAATGCTGATTTACTAATTGAAGGATACATAAAAACCGCATCGTCAAAAAAGCTGGTCATTGTTGGCGATGTACCTTATGCTGATGAGTGGGCATCCAAATTGAAATCTTTAAAAAGTGAAAATATAATCTTTTTAGGATACGTCAAAAAGGAACCTGAACTCATGGCCTTATATCAACATTGTTTTGTTTACCTGCACGGACATGAATTTGGTGGCACAAACCCCACAATGCTTAAAGCGATGGCAAGCAACTGCGCTATATTAGCTTTAAACACTACTTTTAACCAGGAAATGCTTCAAAATGATAGTTTTGGCGTATTTTTTGACAAATTGCCTTCATCCGTAACACAACAAATGACAACTTTAGAAGCACAACCTGAGAAGGTAAAACAATTAAAAGCAAAAGTTGGAAAAGCACTTACTGAGAAATACAATTGGGACGCCATTACAGAATCTTATTTATCCGCAATTAAAAACTTAACAAGGGTGTAGCGATACTGTAGCATGACGAAACCGTATCAAATTTATAGCGCCGTTAAATATCTAATAGACGCACCGTTGCTATTTTTTAGTTTATGGCTGGCTTCTTTTTACCTGCCCGACGATCAGTTTCTGATTAAAGAACCTTTCGGCATTATCCTTATTCTGTACACCATCATAGCCTGGTATGGTTCAGCGGAAATATCCAAACTTTATAAAGATTTTCGGTCAAACAAATTTTCTGAGGAAATTATTTACATTCTTATCACAGGAATAATCTACTTTATATTTTTCACGTCTTTTCTGTTCCTATTCAAAAAACAATATCTGATCAGCAATAACTTTATTGTTTTTTACCTTGCAATTTTAGTTTTCCTGGTTACATTATTTAAATACATCATCCGAAAGTTTCTGCACCGGATTATTTCTAAAGGAAAGCTTGTTAACCGCATTTTATTGATAGGCTCTACACCTGCTGCCAAGGATTTTTACGATACAATCAATAAATATTACTATTATGGTTACAAATGTGTTGGTTTTTTAGATAACCAGAATACGGTTTTAAACGGTTGTCCATACCTTGGAAAAGTTGATAATCTGGCCCATGTAATGCAGGAGCAGCCCATTGATGAGGTTATTGTAGCCCTTTCTAACGCAGATCATGAGCAGATTAAACAAAGCATAGAAACCTGCGATTTTCATGGCAAACGTGTACGGCTTAT
This sequence comes from Pedobacter sp., assembly GCA_014378705.1. Lineage (GTDB taxonomy): Bacteria > Bacteroidota > Bacteroidia > Sphingobacteriales > Sphingobacteriaceae > Daejeonella. Next base: position 7,453 of record JACMND010000011.1, read on the forward strand.
TCCGGATCTGTACCTTTACGCTTCCAGTAATATCCAGATGAATAACATCGGTTTATTACCGGTCATAAACCTTCGCTCTCTGCCACAGGATAGATACGCAAACAAATTATTGAAAAGGATATTCGATATCCTGTTTTCCTTCCTATTTTTCCTGATCCTTGGTTGGTGGCTTTTACCGTTAATAGCAGTCTTAATAAAACTCGAATCTACGGGCCCGGTTTTTTTTCATCAGGAACGCTGGGGGCTAAATAATGAACTAATCATTTGTTATAAATTTCGCTCTATGATTAATGGAAGCAAAGATCTTGATGAAAACGGCAAATATTTACAGGCCATTCCCAATGACAATCGCGTAACCCGTTTTGGCAGATACCTGCGAAGTACAAACATGGATGAACTTCCGCAATTCTGGAATGTTTTGTTAGGTAACATGTCTGTTGTTGGTCCCAGGCCACATCCAACACCATTAAACCTGGCCTCTATAGAAACCGTAGACCGTTATATGCTTCGCCATTTGGTAAAGCCTGGAATAACCGGACTTGCACAGGTAAATGGATGCAGGGGCGAAACCCAAACATCAGAGGATATGCAAAAACGGGTTAACTTTGACCTTTTCTATATTCACAAGTGGACTTTTTGGCTTGATTGCCAAATCATACTACAAACGATTATAAATATTTTTCGCGGTGATCAAAACGCTTATTAAAGCTTTTTTTATTCTTGTTGCAGTCTTTCTACAAACAGGGATTTCTAATGGTCAGGTCGTTTGGGAAAACCCCAAATCAGGTGTCTATCCTTTTTTGAGCAGGCAGGCACAAAAAGGAATTATCAGTTTAGACGATATTATTCAGCCGATTAGCAGAAAACATATTTATGATAAACTTATTGAATTGGCAAGTAGTACGGTCAGTTTAAGTAGTGTTGAGCAGAAAGAACTCGGTTTTTATTTAATTGAATATTCTGAATTTAATAAAGATTTACCGGATAGCAGCGGTATTTTAAAAAATGACGAAGCGGGACGCTGGAGATTTTTATCAGTTAAAAAAGGTGATTTTATACTGCGTGGAGATCCTGTTTTACAAAGTAGTTTGGTTTTGGGGGATGGCAAAAATGTTTTTACCTGGTCTAACGGGATCAACTTTTGGGGACATGCGGGTAACCATTTTGCTTTTCAGGCGAGCTTTCGCGATATCACTGAATCTGGTAAAAGAATAGACAGTATCAGAAAGTTTACCCAGGAACCTGGTATCGTTCGAACGATCAGTGAGAATAAACAGAAACTTAATTATACAGATTTAAGGGGCTATGTTTCTTACGGCTGGGAAAATGGTTCGATCTCTGTTGGAAAAGACCAGCTATTATCAGGTTACGGCGAAGGCGGCCGGATTATACTTTCAGATAAGGCTCCATCATATCCGTTGATCCGCCTGGACTATCAGCCATTAAAATGGTTAAAATTTAATTACTCCCACGCATGGTTACATTCAAACCTAATTGATTCAGCCCGTAGCTATTCAACAGGCAATAATGTTTACGGCGGGATCAGGGAAACTTATATACCTAAATATTTAGCATCACACAGTTTTACTTTCATCCCCACAAAGGGTTTAACCTTAACCTTGGGCGAATCCATAGTTTATAGTGACCGCCTGGAAATTGGTTATCTTATTCCTGTAATGTTCTTTAAGGCTTATGATCACTATAGCAGCCGCTATAAAATTAATACTGGTGGCAACGGACAGTTTTTTTTTCAGGCTAGTTCACGCAATCACATTAAGAACACTCATTTGTACGGTTCATTTTTTATCGATGAGATACGAACTTCGGCTATTTTTAACAGAGACCAAAGCCGCAACCAGGTTGGAATTCAGTTAGGCGGGAGCCTGACTGATGTTTTTGTACCTTATTTAACCACCGGACTGGAATATACCCGTATCAATCCATTTGTGTACCAAAACCTCGCTCCTGTTCAAAATTATAGCAGCCAGGATTATGGTTTAGGAGATTGGATCGGGCAAAATGCTGACCGGCTTACAGCAACCCTAAAATATAACCCATATCCGCGTTTATCTGTTAATCTTCGCTTAGATTACCTCCGTAAAGGAAAGGATGGCTCTGTAAATGATCAGTATTTTGCTCAGCCACAGCCCAAATTTTTGACCGGCGGTTTTGAAACCCAGAAACAATTACTTTTAGATTTAAGGTACGAACTGAAACACAAATTATATTTGAATGCGGCGTATTATAAGCAGGCAGGCATTATCAGGCCAGGATTGCAAACTGCCGTTGTACCTCAGGAGATACGTTTTGGTTTTTCGTACGGATGGTAGCCCGGGTAATTTGTAAAATACAATTACCCCCTTGCTCTTGCTGTTTGTTCCTTAATCTCTTTATATATATTTGCAATCATATCCATTTCATTTACATTTCATGCCCTTAAGAATTTTCGCTTACATATTAATATTCTTTTTGATAATGCCATTTAGCATGGCGACGGCCCAAACGATTACAATGGGTGATATTCAGAATGTAAAAGTTAGCCAACTATCAGACGAGCAAATAACTCAGGTTTGGAATAAGCTTAAAGAATCTGGTGTTCCTGAAGAGGAAGCATATAATTTGATGCAGTCGCGTGGAATGGATCCAATTGAAATTGACCTTTTTAAAAAACGGGTAACCTTACTGGGCCTTAATAAAAAAGCCGTACCTGCAGGCACTTCTAAAAAGAACGACATCAGTTTTGAACGTGATACCACAACTATCATCAAAAAACCCACAGCGGTTAAGCCTGCGAAAACACCTGCTCCTTCTCAAGATTTAACCATTTTTGGAACAGAGTTTTTCAATCAAAGCGATCTTAAATTTCAACCTGATTTTAGCGTAGCTACTCCTAAAAGTTACGTTTTAGGTCCCGGCGATGAGTTAATTGTGTTGCTTACCGGATTAAATGAAAGTACAGTACGATCTAAAATTAGCCCGGAAGGAAATTTACAGATACCATACGCAGGCATCGTTTATTTAAATGGTTTTACCATAGCGCAGGCCACAACCATTGTCCGCAACAAAATGGCAGGCGTTTACCCTGCATTAAGAAGCGGCCAAAGTCAGTTAGCGATAAATTTGGGAAATACCAGAAGTATCCGGATTACTTTGGTTGGTGAAGTAAAAACGCCGGGATCTTATTCACTTTCTTCGTTGGCAACAGTGTTTAATGCACTCTATTTATCAGGCGGACCAAACGTTAATGGATCGCTCAGAAATATTGAAATTATAAGGAATAACAAAATTTACCGCACTGTTGACTTTTATACGTTTCTTCAGAAGGGGTTATTGGAAGGAAATATTCGTTTAGAAGATCAGGATGTAATCAGGATACCTGTTTACAGAAAACGTGTTTCTATACGTGGAGAAGTTAAACGTCCGGCCGTTTATGAACTTAGAAACTCCGAAACGCTTGTTAATCTTGTGGAATATGCAGGTGGCTTTACAGATGTCGCCTATCGGGGGATAGCTAAAGTTGAACAGATTACTGAGCTTGAACGCGAAGTTAAAGATGTTCCGGCTAATCTCTTTCAAGATTTTATGCCCCGAAACGGAGACCAGGTAAGCTTTGGTTCTATACAAAACCGGTTTGCAAACCGTGTTATTCTGGAAGGAGCGGTTAACCGCCCGGGAGTTTATGAACTTCGTTCCGGCTTAAGTTTATCTCTATTGTTAAAAGAAGCAAAAGGGTTAAAAGATGAAGCGTATTTGCAAAGGGCCTATATTAAAAGAACATTGCCTAATCTTAAAAAAGAACTAATTTCCTTCAAACCCCTTGATATTATTGAAGGGCTGAATGACATTCCCTTATTGCGTGAAGATTCCGTAATGATTCTTGATCAGGCGTCTTTTATTGATCAGCGCAACGTCACTGTAAATGGCAATGTTCGCAACCCCGGGATATTTACATTTCGTGAAGGGATGAAACTGGCCGATGTGATTGCTATGGCGGGAGGGTTTAACGAACAGGCGGCTGATCACAGGGTTGAAATTTCACGTATTATAAGAAATGAATCAGACAGCGTTGCCAACCAGCTTGTTAACACATTCACCATCAATCTAGATAATAAAATTATCCCTATTAAAGAAGTTGAATTGCAGGCTTTGGATTATATTTATGTTCCCCGCCTGGTAAACTTTAAACCACTTGGCAACATTAGTGTAACGGGAGAAGTATTGTTTCCGGGCGAATATGCCGTCCAGAAAAGAGATGAAACCGCTGTTGAGTTTATAGAACGTGCAGGTGGTTTGAGCCCATATGCGTCAATCGCCAATGCACAGATTTTTAGAAACAATACCCGCGTTAACCTTGATCTTACTAAAATTCCTGCCGATCCGCTGAAACGCTCAAGTTTAATATTGTTGCCCGGTGATAGTATTTATATCCCTAAAGTAATTTCATTTGTACAGGTAGAGGGTGCCGTCAACAATCCGCAATATATAAGTTACCAGGGCCAACGATTTAAGTATTATTTAAATGCGGCAGGTGGTGGTAAAGAAAACGCCCGCTTAAAGGGTGCTTATGTTCAGTATCCAAACGGATTAAACAAACCGGTACGCCACATTTTATTCTTCCGTAATTATCCATCCGTTAAGCCGGGAAGCAGAATAATCGTACCTGTAAAAAATCCTTCTTTGTTTAAGCTGGGATTCGCAGAAATATCAGGTATCACTTCTGCGGTAACGGCCTTAATTGGATTAATCGCAATCTTGAGTAGATAAAATGAGCCAGGAAACCAATACCAACTACCCATACGAGCCGGAATTTTCTTTTAAGCAAATTATAAAAGGGTGGGTAGACGATCTCAGCTATATTTTAAATTTCAAACTCCATCTTGCGCTGGCTATTCTACTTGGTATCCTTATAGGAGCCGCATTGGCCTGGAAATGGCCGGTAACATATACCGCCCGCTTAACTTTTGTAGTGGATGATTCCAAATCAACCGGCGGTGGAGGGCTAGCTGCACTGGCAGGGCAGTTTGGATTTAACCTCGATGGTATCGGCGGTGGAAGTGGGGTTTTAGCCGGCGATAATGTGCAGGAACTTTTAAAGAGTAAGAAACTTATAAAAGCAACATTATTAAGCCCTTACGATAGTATTTCAAATCGCTCCCTGGCTGATCGTTATGCTGAGGTTTATAAGTTACAGGGTAGTTGGTTAAAATATAGCACTGATGGTAAAGACATAGCCTTCCCCATAAAAGGTAAAAATTTTAGCCGTTTGCAGGATAGTCTTTTACAGCAAATTACCAAAAGAGTACTTGAAAGTGATTTTGCTATCACTAAAGTGGATAAAAAGCTCGGTTTTTTTGAAGTTAATTCAATTATGCGGGATGAACGTTTAGCGCAACTATTTTGTGAACGTATGATCAAACAAGCTACTGATTTTTATATCCGCACAAAAACAATCAGGTTAAGAAACAACGTAGCACGGCTGCAAAGCCGTGCCGACAGTATTGGGATTATATTGAACAGAAAAACTTATCTGGCCTCTGCAGCAAATCAACAGCTTCTTGACTTAAATCCTGCTTATGTAACCGCGAATGCAAATGTAGAAGTAAAAGAACGCGACAAAATTGTGCTCGGCACCATTTATTCTGAAACGGTTAAAAATTTAGAAGTTAGTAAAACCATGCTTGC
>JACMND010000012.1 GCA_014378705.1 Pedobacter sp.
AGAATATGATAGATTCCTGGAAAATTACATTAAAAAAGTGCCATTAAAAAGAATGGACAATAGCGATGATATAAAGGGCTTTGTAGTTCTCTGGTATCAAAAGCAGGAGAATACATTAACGGTGAGAATATATTAATGGATGGTAGGTTTAAATGCTTAATTATTTGGGGTATGAAAATGATTGATAACCTGCAATTTAAGGTTGAAGGAAGGAGGATTACCGTTATGCGATAATTTTTACATTAAATGGTAACCTATTAAAAAAAGCCAGAAGCACTTTGAGCCACTTTAGACAGATAAACAGATTACCTCCCGATAAGCACCGGGTATAAAAATTGACTTGAACAAACCAATGAATAAATTAAACCAATAAAATGTATGAAAATTTACACATTTTTTAAGTGCGAGCAACCAAACAGTACCTTAAATAAATTTCTGCTGGTTACGAAATTGATATTATTTTTCCTCGCTTCCACTATATTGAAGGTAAATGCGAGTAGTTATGAGCGTAAAATAAATTTAAATAGAGCCAATGAACCCTTGGGTGAAATCATTAAAAAACAACCAACTGCTATTGCTAAAGCCAGAGATATTTTTGCAGAAATAGATTTGAGAGGTAAGGTAGTAGACGGAAAAGGAGAATCGATGCCCGGGGTATCAGTAAAAATAAAGAATAAAACCAAAGGTGTGGTCACCGATGTAAATGGAAACTTTCAGATGAAGGCAGAAACAGGCGATGTTCTGGTATTTTCATTTGTTGGATTTAAGACGGCTGAATATGTTGTTGTCAGTGGTAAGAATGATATTAGGATAGCTATGGTTGAGGATCAGGCCAATTTAGATGAAGTTGTGGTTGTTGCGTATGGTACACAAAAGAAAGCGACAGTTACAGGAGCCATTGCATCAATACAAACCAAAGAAATTAAACAAAGTCCTGCAGCAAATTTAGCTGTAACGCTGGCAGGCCGTTTGCCAGGTTTAACGGCTATTCAAAGAAGTGGTGAGCCCGGAGCTGATGTAACCAATTTGTACATTCGAGGTCAGGGAACTACTAATGCTCAAAGCCCTATTATACTGGTTGATGGAGTAGAAAGAGATCTTACCTATATTGATCCGAATGAGATTGAATCGGTTACGATATTAAAAGATGCTTCCTCTACTGCTATTTTTGGGGTTAGGGGAGCTAATGGTGTAATTCTGGTTGCAACCAAAAGAGGTACCTCAGAAGTACCTGAAATAAATTTTACTTCAGAATCAAGTGCTCAGAGTTTCACCAGATTAATTACCCCTGTTAATTCTTACGAATTTGCAACCACGCGAAACCTTGCTCAGGCTAACGACGGCTTAAGCCAAACTTATTCTGCATCAGATATTGAGCACTACAGGACACAGGATGATCCGCTGCGATATCCGGATACAGACTGGCGTGATATTCTTACAAAAAAATATTCATTGCAGCAGCGGTACAACCTAAATGTTTCGGGAGCAAGTAAAGCAGTTAAATATTTTGTAAATGTTGGTCAATTAAGTCAGGGAAGCCAATTTAAAAATGAAGATAACCTTCCTTATGATCCAAGTTATAATCTGAAGCGTTATAACTTTCGTTCAAATATCGATATTCAGTTAAACAAAACATTAAAAGCATACCTAAATATTGCCGGAACGCTTGAAAAACAAAATGGTCCATACTACACACCAGGCAGTAGCCAATCATCATTTTTTGTAATTGCTTACATGGCTGCCCAGGGGGCAACCACTCCCGGACCGCTTACTCCAGACGGCAAGGTTTTAACCAATACAATATTGGCAGGTGCACCTCCTTATGGACTTCTAAACAGGTTTGGTTATCAGAGACTTAACAGAACAAATATAACTGCATCTTATGGTATGGATCAATCTCTTGATTTTTTGACCAAAGGATTATCGGTAAAGGCTCAGGCTTCATTTGATACAAGATCTGGTAATTTGTTATATGCAAGCAAAGGATTTGAGAGATATATCATGGTTATTGACCCTGTTACTCAAGACGTTTCCTACAAATTGGCAAATAGCATACAAGAATCTCCACTATCTCTTTCAGGTGTAAATAGTTACAGCACGCTCGCTAATCTTCAAGGTTTTTTAAATTATAACAGAACATTTAATAAACATGCAGTAACAGGATTAATCCTGTTTCAGCAACAGAGTAATATCATAGATGTACAACTTCCATTTAACCTGTTAGGTGTTGCAAGCCGTTTAACTTATGGCTTTGATAATAAATATTTTGCCGAGTTCAACGCGGGCTATAACGGCTCTGAACAGTTCGCAAAAGGAAACAGATATGGATTTTTTCCTGCTGTTTCCGGAGCATGGCTTGTATCTAATGAAAAATTCTTAAAAAATAATAAAGTTATCACAAACTTAAAAGTAAGGGGTTCTTACGGTGAGGTGGGAAATGATCGTTTATCTGGTGCAAGATTCCAATACCTTGATAATATATCTATAGGTTCTGGCGGTTATTCTTCCAGTTTGGGGAACGGACAAAGAATTAATATTGCTACTTTAGGAAATCCTAATTTGCAATGGGAAGTCGCAAAAAAAGCGAATGTTGGCCTGGAACTTGGAATATTTAACTCATTCAACCTTGTTGTAGATGTATTTAAGGAAAGAAGAGATAATATATTAAGAAACCAGGGAACTGTACCAGTATTGAACGGGTTGTCATTAGGTGTACTTCCTAAGTTAAATTTTGGTGTAGTAGAAAATAAAGGCTATGAGATTGAGTTGAATTTCAAAAAAGCATATAGTAAAAATCTCTCCCTTCTAGCTAAACTAAATTTTAATCATGCCAGAAACAAACAACTGTTTGCTGATGAAGCAATATTGCCTGCAGATTATGCTTATCGGTACAGGGAAACTGGTTATCAGATAGGTACACCATTTGGCTATATCGTTGACAGATATTTTACAGATCTAACTGATATTGCAAATTCTCCTAAACAAAGTGTTGGAGGACATGAATCCCGGCCAGGTGATTTTAAATATAAGGATTTAAATAACGACGGATTGGTAAATGCAAGAGATTATGCGCCTATTGGCAATTCTAATATACCTGAAAATCAATTTGGAGGTGCTTTCAATCTAACCTACAAAAATTTTGATCTGAGTGCCCTGATGCAGGGAGTATCTAATGTGTTTCAATACTTTAATCAGCCCTATGGGACTTGGGAGGGATTTAATTACGTAAAAAGACATACCGAAAGCTGGACTGCAGAACGTGCAGCAAGTGGCGAGAAGATCAATTATCCAAGAATTACCACTCAGGGATCGCCTAATAATATACCTAATACATTTTTCATTGTAGATGCAAGCTACATCAGGTTAAAAAATGTAGAGATTGGATATTCGCTGCCAACAAATCTCTCAAGAAAAATAGGCTCAAAAGGAATAAGGATATATGCCAATGGGTTAAACTTATTTACATGGGACAAGTTGCCGACCAAAGATTTCGATCCGGAGGTAGGAAGTAGCCGTGATAATCTTGCGTATCCCATGTTAAGGATGTACAATTTTGGTGTAAATGTTAAATTTTAATTTGAACAGCAAAAAAACAGAAAAGTATGAAAAAAATTATATGTATGGTAGTACTTATTGTCATGGCAATAAGCTGCAAAAGAGATCCTCTGGATATTACACCGGATGGACGGTTAACAATAAAAGAGGTATTTGAGAGTGAAATACAAACTGAAGCGTATTTAAACACTGTTTATGCTTCAATTCCAAGTTATTTCGCAGGATATAGTTGGTATTCCTTTTTATCTCCTTTAAGTGATGAATCTCAGGATTCTGATGTTGGTAATGAGGTGGCCAGCGGTGTTACCGGCAGATGGATAGTAGGTAGCCTGACACCAAATGATGATCCTACAACATTTGGGTCTGGTTCTGTTAATACCAACCACTATACCAGTTTTTGGGCAGGTATCAGAAATGCGAATGTATTTCTGCAAAATATAGATAATGCCAATGTTTCAGATGCGGTTAAAAGAAGTAGGCTTAAAGCAGAAGCTCAAATATTACGTGCTTTTTATTATTGGGAATTGATAAAAAAATACGGTCCTATGCCAGTTGTGGATAAGGATTTTGATCCTGGATTTGATTATTCTGTTTTAACAAGGCCATCTTTTCAGACTAATATAGATTTTATCGTTAAAGATTGTAATGCCGCAATTTCCAATCCAGATTTACCAATACGCATCACGCAAGCATCGGAAGGAAGTAGATTTAGCAAGGCTGTTGCTTATGCTATAAAATCTGAAGCCCTATTGTATAATGCCAGCCCTCTTTGGAACCCTAGTGGTGATGTAGCTAAGTGGACGGCAGCAGCAGCAGCTTCCAAAGCAGCATTAACAATATTAACCACTGCGAACGAGTATGCTCTGGCAACAGACTACGAGAGCTATTTTCTCAATCCGGCAGACTTTGTTTCCGCCCCAAGAGACAGAGAAACTATTTATGAAAGACCGGGTGGATTACCTGCCGTAACCGTTGCTAATAATAGCATAACAGCCAAAAGTGGTTCTCTGAGAGCGGGTACAAGTCCATCTCAGGAGTTAGTGGATAGCTATGACATGAAGGTGACAGGGCAACCTGCAATAACAGGCTACCAGGATGAGGATCATTTATTACCCGTAATTAATACAGCTTCTGGCTACAAAGAAACAGATCCGTATACAGGCAGAGACCCTCGTTTTTATGCTACTGTTTGGCATAATAATGCAAATTATGATAATATTGCAGGAGCTAATAAACTTTATCCTTTGCAAATTTATACTGGTGGTGCCGATCAACTTATAAAGACACCCCCAAATAAGAGAAATACACATACGGGATATTATCTTCGAAAGTTTATAAACTCAAAACTGGCAAATACGCTTGCTCAAACTGCCGGCTGGAAAAAGTACCGTTTAGCAGAAATTTATCTGAATTATGCGGAAGCTGAGAATGAAGCATCCGGGCCTACATCAGAAGCTTATTCTGCAATAAATGTTATACGCGCCAGAGCTACTATGCCTAATCTTCCGGTTGGTTTAACTAAAGCTGAAATGCGTGAAAGAATATATAGGGAACGCCGAGTGGAACTCGCTATTGAGGAGCACCGTTTCTGGGACGTTCGTAGGTGGAAAACTTTAGATCAAACGGATAAGCTGGTTACAGGGATGGAAATAACCAAAAATGCAGATGGCACATTTACTTATAATAGATTTGTAACTGAACGTCGGAATGCATGGCAGGATAAATTTAGGATATTCCCAATACCTATAGGTGATGCCGCCCGTATCCCAGATTTTAATAAAAATCAAAATCCAGGTTGGTAATTGTTTGAACTATTGAAGAAATCTTCAAGCTTTAGCAATCTAATTATAACTTGCACCATGCTTGTGCAAGTTATAATTAGGTTTTATGAGTGACAACTATTGTCTGGAAAGTTTAAAGTGGAAATAAAGAAAAAGGCATACAATAAATCGATCCACTAATTATAGAGAATAGACTAGACCGGTTAACCATACCTAAATCCTGCCATGATCTGGTTATTAGTGCGTGATTTTGTTCAGTCGCTAGCGCAGCAGGATGTAAAACTGCTTACCTCAACCATTGATGAATCTATTGAAAGTCATGTGATGGCTTTCATGGTCGAAGAAAGCCGTAAGCAGGGTAAGATAATGAAAATTAAAATGTAGAAGATTTGGAGAATTAACAAAAAGAAGGCTCCGTTGGTCTAAAGCCTGAGAACAGGATGTATTTCTTCTATAGCCTCCCGATATTTTTGATCTCATATTATTTGAGATAATCATTGCCATGCCATTTTACATTGGATAATTTATGTTATTAGACTATATTAATCTACATTTAAGGATATTTTTAAAATGATGGGTTTGTATAAATCCTTCCAAAACGATACTGCATCAAATTATGAACGATAAGATTGTAAGAATAAAGGATATTGCATTAAATGCCAATGTTTCTACCGGAACTGTTGACCGGGTTTTACATGAAAGAGGAAAAGTATCTAAAAAGGTAAAAGAAAGAATCCTTAAAATTATTAAGGAAATGAACTATGAGCCTAATCTGATGGCCCGGGCACTCGGATCCTCTAAAACATATCGGTTTGCAGCATTAATACCCGATGAACAATATGACTCATATTGGCATGCTCCCAGAATGGGTATCATGAAAGCTGAAAAAGAATTAAAGCAATACGGCGTTGAAGTAAAATATTTTCCCTTTAATCCATACAATGCGGATTCATTTATTGAGAATGCCCGACAAATTAGCGAGCAAAGTGTGGACGGAATAATACTGTCACCCATTTTTTACAGGGAAATTCTGCCATTCCTTGAGCAATGGAAAAAAGAAAACATCCCTTTTGTTCTATTTAATACCCATATAGCAGATTATAGTCCCTTAAGTTATATCGGTCAGGATTCGTATCAGAGCGGATACCTTGCAGGCAGACTAATCCATTATGGATTGCCGCAGCCCTGCTCTATTCTTATCGCCCATTTTGATGAAGAAATAAGCAATGCCGCACATTTATTTAAAAAGGAACAGGGATTTAGAAATTTTTTTATACAAAACAATATAGACCAGCAATACAATATCGAAAAAGCAGAACTGAATAGTTCTAACTTTTCCGAATTCATCGATCATTTAGGCGGATTAATTGAAAGTATGCCGGAGTTAGAAGGCATTTTTGTAACTACTTCTAAAGCTTTTGAAATTGCATCGTATTTGAAGCAAAGACACATCAAAAGAATTAAGATTGTGGGATATGACCTCTTGCCTAAAAATATTCATTATTTAAACACCGGTTTTATTAGTTTTTTAATAAACCAAAACCCCAAAGGCCAGGGTTATTGGGGTATAAATCAATTAGCCGATCATCTGATCTTTAAAAAAGAAGTCCCGGCGCTAAAATACCTGCCCTTAGACATTATTACTAAAGAAAATGCCAATTATTTTTTAGACGAAGAAAATGAAGATATACTTCTCAACTCCTGATTTTTTTTGAAAATAATTTTTTCTTAATTCCTGTTTAGTTCCATTTTGTGTGTTCGCAGACATTTAAAAAAAAACATCGTTCAAAATAAAAAAAACCTTCAAATGGTGTAATTTTAAGGTTTTTTTTATTTATTTTCTAGGCTAATGGCACAATTATTCAAAATATTCAAAATATAATTTTGATTTGTGTGTGCGAACACGTTATATTAGATTGATTTTATATTAAATAATTATAAATAAAACCGGGTGTTCGAAAACATAAGGTAAAAAAAATCAGGTATACACTATTTATTTAACACAACGTTTTTATAAGAATAATAGATTTTAGAATAGCATGGAGATAAAAGACAATATCATTTACGAAATAGATACTATACTCGAAAATTTTTGTATTGAAGGCAAAATAACTTCGGTTCAGCCCTATGGTTCGGGGCATATTAATGATACCTTTTGTTTGATTAATTCTTCTAAAAATAGTCCTGATTATTTATTACAACGAATCAATCATCATGTCTTTAAAGATGTGCCCTCTCTGATGAGTAATATTGATCATGTATTGTTGCATTTAAAGTATAAAATCCTTTCAGATGTTTATTCGAACCCCGATAAAAATGTAATTACCCTGATTAAAACAAGGCAAAATCTGGATTTCTTTAAAGACCAAGAAGGTAATTACTGGAGAATGTGCCTTTTTTTAAAAGATACAAAAAGCTATGATCTGGTTACTACTAATCAGCAGGCTATGGAAGGGGGGAAAGCTTTCGGGCGTTTTCAGGCCTTGTTATCTGATTTGGATACCAACCTTCTTTCTGAAACTATACCAGATTTCCACAATATTAAAAAGAGGCTTTTAGCTTTCAATGCGGCAATTACTCATGATGCTTTTCATCGGGTTAATGATGTGATGACAGAAATCAACTATGTACAAAGCCTCTCTGAGGATATGTGTACTATACAGCAATGGGGCGATGAGGGTAAACTTCCTAAAAGAATAACGCACAACGATACCAAGTTTAATAACATTTTATTTGATCAGGATGATAAAGCTCAGTGCATCATTGATTTGGATACCGTAATGCCGGGCTATGTAGCTTTTGACTTTGGAGATGCAATACGGACCATAATTAACACTAGGCCGGAGGACGAACAGGATCTTGAGAAAATTGAACTCAACATTCCTTTGTTTAAATCTTTTACTCATGGTTATTTAAATGAAGTTGTTGAATTTTTGACACCCAATGAAATTAAATCTTTGATGTTAGGAGTCTTATTGCTGCCTTATATGCAGGGAGTTCGGTTTTTAACAGATTACCTGCAGGGCGATACTTATTTCAAAACAAATTTTGAGGGTCATAATCTGCAAAGAGCGAAGGCACAATTCGAGCTCCTGAGAAAGTTGGAGGTAAATTCTGAGGTTTTGAAACAGATCGTATCTGATGCAGAATTCATGTACAGGAAAAATATCAAAAGTTCGATCCCTAATTGAATATGAACCACATACAGATTCCTTACATCGCATTCATAAAAAGAAATCATCCTATAGAAGAGGCCTCTGCAAAGCTGGATGATCTTAATAAGACGGAATTAGCAGAGTCCCCATGGGCAAATTATGAGCATAAACCAATAGTAAGGTTTGCAATCGGGCATGCAGGACATTCTATCCTGTTAAAATACCAGGTAAGTGAAAAGTCAATACTGGCTGTTCATCGAACAACCAATCAACCGGTTTATGAAGACAGTTGTGTAGAGTTCTTTATTGCCTTTAACGGTGAAGAAAAGTATTATAATTTCGAGTTCAACTGTATGGGCACCTGCCTTGCCGGTTTTGGCTCTGGTAGAGTTGGTAGAGAATTATTACCTGTTGATCTTATTAAAGAAATTAAAGTCCACAGTATTATAAAAGCTACTTCAGCAGATGGATTTATTAATTGGGAACTAAGTTTAATGATACCTTTAACTGTTTTTTGCAGGCACCGATTGACTTTTATGGAAGGACAATATTGCAAAATGAATTTTTACAAATGCGGCGATCATTTACCTGAACCGCATTTTTTAGCCTGGAATAATATAGTATCTCCGGATCCTGATTTTCATTTACCTGAGTTTTTCGGAACCGGTCTTTTTGGACTAATCCCTGAAACGGTATTTATTTAAAGTATAAACTATTAACACCCCAATTAGATAAGGAAATAACAAATAAAGCTGAAATGATAGACGAAATTAAAAATCCAAAAACTGTAAAGCCAATCTTGAATCCTATTTTTATAATAGGCGGCTTGTTCTTTATTTTCGGTTTTATAACCTGGCTTAACTCGGTTTTGATCCCCTATCTTAAAATAGCCTGTGAATTAAATAATTTTGAATCGTATCTGGTAGCCTTTGCTTTTTACATCTCCTATCTGGTCATGGCTCTTCCAGCCGGGATGATCTTAAAAAAAACCGGCTTTAAAAAAGGAATGTCAATGGGTCTTCTGGTAATTGCTGCCGGTGCCCTTATATTCATTCCGGCAGCATTAACCCGCACTTATGTTTTGTTTTTAATCGGCTTGTTTGTACAGGGAACTGGTTTAGCAATTTTACAAACAGCTTCTAACCCTTATATAACCATTCTAGGCCCACCAGAAAGTGCAGCTAAAAGAATCAGTATAATGGGTATTTGCAATAAACTGGCCGGTGCAATAGCTCCAATAGTATTAGGTGCGGTTGCGTTAAAAAATATTGACTCTCTGAAGGTTCGGCTTGTTAATTTGAATATGGCCGATAAGATTGCTGAATTAAATACATTAGCTTCCCGGGTTATTCTTCCTTACATCATCATCTTTATTGTATTAATTTTATTATCTGTACTTATCTATTTTTCAACGCTTCCGGAAATTGATACGGACCATGAAGATGAAACTGTGGCAGTAGCCAACAGTAACAAAACAAGCATCCTGCAATTTCCGCATCTACTGTTAGGAGTTCTTGCTTTATTTCTCTATGTGGGTGTAGAAGTGATGGCCGGCGATTCTATCATTAGCTATGGTGCATCGCAGGGAATTGCTTTATCAACTGCAAAATTCTTTACCACCATGACTCTTATAAGCATGCTGGTTGGATATATTATCGGAATCATATGTATCCCCAAATATTTTAGTCAGGAGAGAGCCCTAAAATTTTCTGCGGTTTTAGGTGTGATATTCTCCCTTGCTGCCATCTACACCAGCGGGTTTACTTCAGTAGCTTTTATAGCATTACTTGGCCTGGCTAATGCCTTAATGTGGCCTGCAATCTGGCCTCTGGCAATAGGAGGATTAGGACGGTTTACCAAAACGGGATCGTCACTGTTAATTATGGGGATTGCAGGTGGAGCCCTAATTCCTTTACTGTATGGCCGTTTGGCAGATTTAATAAATACACAGCAGGCCTATTGGATTATGGTGCCATGCTATCTGTTCATAGGATACTTTGGGACCTTTGGATATAAAATAAAATCTAAAAGTGTTGCTGGTGGAAATGGTTTAAATAAAAATTTCCGTACAGCAGACTTCAGAGTTAAGATAAAATAAAGATTGAGGGTAGTATTTTGTTGTTAAGAGAGTTTGAACCAAATGACAATAAATAAGAACCTGCATTTACAACCCGGAGCTGGTTTAACCGATAATGAAGAATGGGCATACTGCTGCATGTCTTGTAAACTAAAAATCCCGATGATTTAATTTTATGGTAAAATGAAGAATTACAGCCGAAACTTAAAAACAACCTTATTATTTATATTTTTTCTTTGTCTGATCAAACCGTCAAGTGCTAAGGTAATTCTGCCTAACATTTTCAGCGATAACATGGTTCTGCAGCAAAAAACCAAAGCCGCAATTTGGGGTACTGCTGACGCGGGCAGGAAGGTGAGCATTACTACTTCCTGGAATCACAAAAAATACAGTACTACAGCTGGATTGGATGGAAAATGGCAAATCAATGTAGCTACCCCAGCTGCCGGAGGACCTTATGATATCCGCATCACCGATGGCGATGAACTTATTTTAAACAATGTACTTATTGGTGAAGTATGGCTTTGTTCTGGTCAATCCAACATGGAGATGCCCCTGCTAGGCTGGGGTAAAATTAAGGATTACGAAAAGGAAATTGCTTCTGCCAATTATCCCAATATCAGATTGCTTCAAGTAGTTCATGCAACCAGCAATGTACCTTTAGAAAATGCTGCAGTAACCAATGGTGGCTGGCAACCATGCTCGTCGCAATCTGTAGCTGACTTCTCTTCCGTGGCTTATTTCTTTGCCCGCAAGGTTTATGAAGAAACAAAGGTACCTATAGGTCTGATACACTCTTCCTGGGGAGGAACCATTGCTGAAGCCTGGGCCAGCGCACAAACACTGAAAGGAATGCCTGATTTCGAAGAAAAAGTAAAAATTGTGGAGGATACGGATAATAACCTTCATGCAAATGAACCAAACCGGCCTTCCGTTCTTTATAATGCCATGATTAATCCTTTCATCAAATTCGCCATACGGGGAACCATCTGGTATCAGGGTGAGAGTAACGTATCCAGGGCTTACCAGTACCGTGAGTTATTCCCG
>JACMND010000013.1 GCA_014378705.1 Pedobacter sp.
ATCTACTTCGCCTGAAAAATAATCGAGTAAAGCAGGCTGGTATTTCTTTTGAACTTCAGCAAAACTAACCACCGATTCTCCTGTAGCGGTTTGCTCCAGTTCAATCCGGTACATCTGCGCTTTTATAGCCTCAAAATCCAGCTTTGTATCTTCTTTGCTTAACCTGAAATTGTCGAGGAGATTTTCTTTCGCCAGTAAAATATCCTCAGAACCGTCGTTTAAAACATTGAACATGTTTTCTTCTTTATAATAAAACTGTGGCAACATTATTTTGTCAGCAGCTTCTCTAAACACTTCCTTCATTTTGTAGATGGTCACTTTGTCGGCTATTTCATTGGGTAATGGGGTGGCACCTGTTCTTTCAAGATCGTTAATCTTATCCTGTAACATTGTTTCCTGCAATTGGGCTTGTGCAGTTATCTCATCTAATACTTCGTTATATTTTTCGATGTTGGCAAAGTTATTTTCTTCGACCTGCACAACATGCACTTTACTTACATCAATAGCATCAGCCTCATTTAAACTGCTGGTTTGATCAATAGTGCTATTGGTTCCCCTTACAAACTCATCAAGCAACATTTGCCTGCTGGTTTCAACATTTTTAGCAGGCTCTTCCACACTCCATTCGTTGCTCACCACCGTATAATCTTTACGGCTAAAACCTGCTTTGTTTAGCCCTTTAACTATTCTATCCAGTGTTTCTAAAAACCTGCCCGAAGCCGTTAAAACAAAACTCATGTTCAGCATGGCACTGGTGTGTTGCCTTGCGTATGGTTGGCGTAGTATTCTGCCTACGATTTGTTCTACATCTACCGAGCTTGTTTTGTCGGCAAGGCTAGCCAGTATGTATGCAAACGAACAATCCCAGCCTTCCTTCAATGCATTTACCGTTATAATATACCTCACTTTACAAGCTGAGCTAAACAGGTCCACATCTTTCAATTCATTAATATTGGCTGTCTTTATTTTTATCTCTTCCTCTGTTATGCCAATTAGAATAAGTGCTTCTTTTATTTTTTCAAAGGTGGTTTGTTTCTCTCCGGTACGGGGTTGCGCCTGAAACAGAACAATGGGTCTTATGTAGTCTCCTCCGTTTTTGTGTAGCTGTTTTGCATCAACCTCCAATTTGTTTCTCAGGTTGATTGCACTTTCTATCACCTGCTCTTTGCTTCTGTGGTTGTATACAATCACTGGCAGCTTAACCATGTTTTCTTTCTTCAATTCCAGCGCATCTACATAGCTAATAATATTGCTGTTGTTACGTGGAGTGGCGGTAAGGTCGAGTATGAAAGAAGGATTCAAATTGCGCAGCATCTCTACACTTAGTTCCGACTCTGCATTGTGGCTTTCATCCACCACTACCACCGGGTTTAAACTTCTTATCACATTGATCAGGGCGGTATCGTCTGTTCCTTCCAGCACATCAGCCGGATTTACTTTATGGCCTATCAGACCGCCATTGTCCTGGTAAATCTTCCTGTTCTCTTTACTACGGCTGCGGAAAGTATCAAAGCTTAGTACAAATATGTTCAGGTTTTCGTGTATGGAGCCAAGTGTAAAACCCCTTGGGTTAATCAGGCTTTCTTTGTCGTACACCTGCACCCGGCTGTTGAAGTGTGTGTTAATGCGCTGCCGGTAGGGGTGGGCTGGATTGCTTAAATTTTTTAGGGTCTGGTCTAAAATCGTTACCCCCGGCACCAGCCACACCACGGCTTTGTTGGTAGCGAAATGGTAGTGATCGTATATCGTTTTTAACACGTTGCAGGCAATATAAGTTTTACCACCTGCGGTGGGAACCTTAACACATATATTGGGCACACCGGGAACGTTGTCTTTATACGGCTCCATTCCTTTGCCAGTAAGTGGGTTGTATGCACCCAGCCGCGACTGCCAGAATTCGTTAAATGCAACCGCATACTTTCCCTGATGCGCTTCAATGGTTTGCAGGTATTCGTCCACATCGGCTATTACATTTTGCTGGTAAGGTTTTAGTTCCATGTGGCGGGTTATAGTTTGGTAATGTCTCTGGGAATTTTCTTGAAGGTGATATTATATTTAGCCAACTGCTGCTTGTTTAGCGTACAATTGTCTGCATAAATCACGTGTTGTTCTGCTTCGGTTTTAAGGTTGCGCAACCATTGAATATTTAAACAGGTTGACTTACCGGGGTTCCAATAAAAGTAGTAGGCCGTTTGCCCGTTGGTACCCAGGTAAGCGGCTTTGCCATTAGTGGCTGCGGGAACTGTTGGCGTGTAAGCTGTTTTGGTTTCGCTGTACCAGATGTAGCTGCGCATCTTTTCTATCGGTACATCTTCATTTAGTTCTCCATGTTCATCAAACAGCGACTGCCCCAATGTATAAAAATCGAAACTGCCTCCCGTGCCTTCTTTTTCAGCGTAGCCATTCATAACCCGCTTTACTCTTTCGGCGGTAATGGTTTCGGCATAATCTTCCATTTCTATTAAAACGAATTTGCGATTGCCGCCGTCTTGTTTGTTGAGGTTTATAACGGCATGGGCTGTGGTGCCGGAACCAGCGAAGGAGTCTAATACTATTTCATTCGATTTGGTTGTTATTTGAATTATTCTTTCAATCAATCTCAGTGGCTTTGGATAATCAAAAGCAGCTGTTTTGCCAAATATTTTTGAGATTTCCTTTGTTGCTTCTTGTGTATGTCCAACTTCGTCATTAGGCCACCACGTCCATAAATTTTTTCCGGTTCTTTCAGATAAGTAGGTTTTTTTTCGCGGTACTCCTTTACCGTCTTTCCCAAACCAAATCCGTCCGGCAGTAATTTCTTCATCCATGCGTTCCTGTGTATATCGCCAGCACAAACTTTCTGGCAGCACGATTTTTCTACCAGCTGGGGTGGTCAGGATATAGAATTGACTTTTTGTCCCATGCCCAGCTTGAGCAGTGCAGTCCGTTGAAACCCAAGGACCTCTTAAATCATTATCAGGATTTTTATAATTTTTCTTATCAGAATCACTTAGCATTAAAAGATTGAATGTATGTTCTGAGTATCGAATATTTTTATTGTAAAAAAGTACATACTCATGTCCTGCACTTACTTTACGGCGAGCATCTGGTGAGGTTCTTTTTTGCCAAACCATTTGAGCTACCAAGTTTCCCGCACCAAATATTTCATCCATCATCAACTTCAGATTTGCCTGCTCATTATCATCAATCGAAATGAATATTGCCCCATCCTCCGCTAACAACTTTTGCAACAGCACCAATCGGGGATACATCATGCACAACCACTTATCGTGGCGGCTAAGGTCTTCACCTTCTTTGCCCACCACCTGTTGCAGCCACTTCTTTAATTTTGGATCGTTTACATTATCGTTGTACACCCAACCTTCGTTGCCTGTATTATAAGGAGGATCAATATAAATGCACTTAATACGGTTTTCGTATTGCGGCAGCAGTGCTTTCAGAGCTTCCAGGTTATCGCCATGAATGATCATGTTGTCAGCCCCCTCCCGGCCTCCCACGAAGGGGGGAGGAGGAAGAAGGGCTTTGATGAACTTCGGCTGATGAAAAGCGATAGGAGTGATCTAATACTTTAAAAGGAACGTCGAGGTGATGGTTGATGACTTTATCTTTTCCAATCCAGTTGAGTGTGGGCATAATTTGTACCGGTAATTGCGCTAAAAAGGGGAAAATACGATTAAAGAATTTATCAAAGCGAAGTGGGTGGAAATGTTTTGCTATCAGCCTTTGCTAAAAAAAGCCCATCAAAAATTTGCTTTTAAAACGAGCCCGTCCGAATGGCCAGCCGGGCGGACGTGGCAACCCTGCCCGAAGGAATTCGTTCAGGCGGGGATGCCTCTTTATCTTGAAAATGCTGGCAACCGATACGCTAGTATATGCTGATGAGCACCGACGAAATAACAACGACCAGTCCGGTGATAATACTAAACCCCGCCATGAAGCGTATAACAAAGGCGATTCCCACGGATATCATCCAATGTTTTTAGCACAAGCCAAGATCAATAATACTCACATTGGCTAATTGCTATACCATTCCCTGCTGAAATTTTGCAGAAGCGGAGTTTCTGGCAACACGTGTAAGCAACACATAAAATTGTGGTTTAATTGTCACTCCCTCTCCCTCACATAAAACACATGCACCATACTCATCCTTTCCGCATCATCTTCTCTAAACCCCACGGCTTTCAACAATCCCTGTGCAGGTAAATTTTCTTTAAACGTCATTGAATGTACATACCTAATGAGCGGGTAGTTCTTAAAAATGTATTTAATAAAATAGCGCAACACTTTTTTTGTAATGCCCTTCTTTCTTAATACAGGTTTGGTGGCAAAACCTACCCAGCAACGCCGGTTGTTTTCTGCAAATGTCTCAAGACTTAAATCGTATAAATGCAGTATGCCTGCATACTCATCATTCCATAAAAACAGGCAATCTTGTCCGCCATGTTTGGTCGAGTAAGCACCATATTGCTCAAGGTTGTTTGCATATTCTTTCGCTGAATCGTAATGCTTGAATTGTGTATCTGTAAAAGGATTTTCATCACTCTCAAACAATAGGTACAACTGTGCAAAATTTGCTGAAGTAAGCTTTTCAAATGATAGCTCTTTATAAGCAGGTATATCCGGGAAAACAAAATAAGGTTCTCTGGGGCGGTTGGAAAGTTGCATATCAATTAATGATTTAATACAGCATTATTTTATAGCTATTAGAACTAATTGCACAAAACGGGAAAATACAACTTAAGAATTTACGAAAGCGTCAGATTGTGCAAATGATCTAATTCTCACCTTTACTTTAAAAGCCCATTAAAGCGTTACCGCTAAAACGAGCCCGTCCGAATGGCCAGCCGGGCGGACGTAGCAAACCTGCCCGAATGAATTCGTTCGGGCGGGGA
>JACMND010000174.1 GCA_014378705.1 Pedobacter sp.
ATCAGGATTAAAAAACCTGGCAAATACAGTATTAAAGGAACGTTTATTTGCCATTAAACAACAACTCAGTCAGGAAGGATTGCATGTTGCTATTAATATGAACCATGACCTTTTTAGTGAATGGCATTTATTTAAGAAAAATGCAACTGTAGACCTGAAAATTGATAAATCAAGGTTACCTAACCTGGCACAAACCCTTGATGCTGAAATTGAAGAGGTGATGTTTGTGGCTAAAGTGAAAAGCAATCCGGCAACGTTTTCAATATTCGTAGGTGGCGTAGCAGTTAATCTTTCCAGGATAGATGAATGGAAACTTTGCCGGGGGATGAACCTGGATATTGAACTGGATACAACATTTAGTTTATCAGTTGAAGAAGCGCAAATAACTAATTTGGAGGAATTAATGTTGATTTTAAAATATAAGTTTTAATAATTTAAAGGCTAAATAAGTTTCTTTGCATTAGTCAGGTTAGGCGTTATCTAAGTAACTGCCTGGAATTTGACTTTCTTTATAATCAGTGGATTCAAAGTTAATTATAGCAATAGGTTTGAGCCCAGGTGGGCGCACACAAAAAGCTTTCCGGAAGGAAGACTTTTATTGTTTACAATACGTCCCAGAGCACAGGTGGAGAGTTGTGTCAATAAAACTCAAATATTTCTGTTTACCTCTTTTATTTATTGCGCTTCCCTTCAAGGAGTGCTAATTTCTCATTACATTCATTTGTTATTATTACCAAATATTTTCATTGAATGCCTTGAAATTAAAAAATCCAACACTTAACCATTACCGGCAACATTTGATTATGGAATCTTATTTTAGGGATTGGAATTATTAAAGTAGGTTGATGCAATTTGAAGTGCATATTATAAAAAGATTATCCTAATTTCAAGCCCTCTTAGGCCTAGAATCGCAACATGCCAACATTAACTGCTATGCTTTTTATACGGCTTAAGAGAAAAGAATAAACCAACCGAATTAATAGTGAAAATAGACAAGCCATTTCTTTTTTTAAATATAAATATCCTCTTGTTATTCTTTTCCTTTTCAGTTTTTTCACAAGAAAAAGCATTGGAGGATTATATCTTAGCAGCCACAGATAATAGCCCCTTAATAAAAGATTTAAAAAGTCAGGTTTTAATTAACAAACTGGACAGTTCCATAATCTTGGCAAATTATAAACCTGCTGTCGGGGTTAATTCTACAGGAACTTATGCACCAATAATACGGGGTTTCGGGTATGATCAGGCAATTTCTAACGGTCAAACTTTTAGTGCGTTACTAACTGTCAATCAATCGTTACTTGGTAAAAGCAAATTGCGAAATAATTTAAGTGGCCTTGGCCTCCTTTCAGATTCTGTAAATAATGCAATCATATTATTTCGGCAAGATATCCGTAAAAACATTGGTTCACAATATATACTGGCGTATGCGAGCCAGCAGCAAGTTAATCTTGATCAGAAGGTTAATCGTTTATTAAAAGAGGAAGAAACCATCCTTAAAAAACTGACACAAAAAAACGTGTATAAACAAACCGACTACCTTACTTTTTTAGTCACCTTGCAACAACAGGAACTGCAATTAAAACAAAACCAAATTTTCGCATATAACAACATCGCAATCTTAAATTACCTTTCGGGGATTGTAAGTACAGACTCTGTTAAGCTAACCGAACCTAAACTGGGATTAACAGCATCCCGACAATTAAGCAACAGCTTATTTTTACAACAATATAAGCTAGACAGTCTTCGGATCCAAAACTCAAAAAAAATTGTAGAATTAAACTACCAGCCCCAGGTGGGTGTGTATGCTGATGGCGGCTTAAATACCTCCTTTACTCAAAATGCTTATAGAAATTTAGGGGTAAGCGCCGGATTTACTATTTCGGTTCCCTTGTATGATGGTCATCAGCGAAAGCTGCAATATCGTAAACTGGATATCCGGGAAAGAACGCGTACCACTTATCGTGATTATTTCCTGATCCAATATCAGCAGCAAATGGCCCAGCTTCAACAACAATTGCTACAGCAGGAGAGCTTATTAAGTAAAATTAATGAGCAAATTCGTTTTACTGAAAGTTTAATAAAAGTAGATGCCAAGCTTCTTCAGACAGGGGATATTAGCATGGCGGACTATATTCTTGCTATCCGAAATTATTTGGATTCGCAAAATTTACTTTTGCAAACAAACAGTAACCGCTTAGAGCTCATTAACCAGTTAAATTACTGGAATCAATAAAAACAGTATGAGACCTCCATTTGCAGCAGCCCACAAACCGAAATGAATAAAACTTTAAAGCACATGGAAGCTTCATCGCCATTCAAGCCAAATTTATAGAGATGAAAATCATTTACATTTCAGTTTTTACTTTGATACTCAGTTCCTGTAATTCTACCGCTCCTGAAGCTGAAAAAGTAGTGGAGCCTCAAACTCCTGTAACAGTAACTACGGTAATTGAGGGAGATATTACAGAATATATAGATCTGAATGCGACATCCAGCTTTATGGAAAAGAGTGTAGTTAAGGCGAATATTAGCGGTTATATACAATCAGAACCGGCGCAACAGGGAAAGTACGTTGGGGCCGGACAAGTGTTGTTTACCCTGATAACCAAAGAAGCACGGGCAATTGGCAATACCATTAACACCCTGGACCCAAGTTTTAAGTTTTCCGGGATTACCACTGTACGAGCTGAAAAAAGTGGCTATATCAGTGTTTTAAATCATCAAACAGGGGATTTTGTTCCCGAAGGAGAACAACTTGCTATCATCAGTAACACCGCAAGTTTTGTTTTTTTGATGGATGTTCCGTATGAGCTGGGTAATAGTATCCGAAATCAAAGTTCTGTTGAGCTGACATTACCGGACGGCGAAAAAATAAAAGGTTCCATTTTATCGGCTTTGCCAAGTGTCGATTCGCTTTCTCAAACCCAACGTACGATCATCAAGGTTAATTCGCCACATGCAATTCCTGAAAATCTGATCGCCAAAGTGAAAATAATTAAGAATACCCGTTCTCAAACGACGTCGCTTCCTAAGCAAGCGGTATTATCAAATGAAACACAAGACGAATTTTGGGTAATGAAACTTTTAAATGATACGGTGGCCGTAAAAATTAAGGTAAAAAAAGGCCTGGAAACTGCAGACAAGATTGAAATATTACAGCCCGGGTTCAACACAAATGATAGAATAATTGTAACGGGCAATTATGGTCTTGCTGATACCGCAAAAGTAAAAATTATTAAAAATTGAGGTGATGAAAAACTTCTTTATCTCTTACAAAAATCCGATAACTGTTGTTCTGGTTCTCATTTTAGTAGGCGGCCTGTTTGCTTACAGGCAAATGAAGACATCGCTGTTTCCTGAAATCACATTTCCAAAAATTAAAGTAATTGCTGATGCCGGATTACAGCCGGTAGATAAAATGATGGTTACGGTAACGCGGCCATTGGAAAATGCGATAAAGCAGGTTCCTGATTTAAAGTTAATAAGAAGCATAACAAGCCGGGGCAGTTGTGAAATATCTGCCTTTTTGGATTGGAAAGCGGATGTTGATATAAGCCAGCAGCGTATAGAAAGTAAAATAAGCCAGCTTCGTAATACACTTCCGCCAGGTGTTAATATTGTTACGGAAAAGATGAACCCATCTATT
The DNA here is from genome assembly GCA_014378705.1 of Pedobacter sp. Classification (GTDB taxonomy): domain Bacteria; phylum Bacteroidota; class Bacteroidia; order Sphingobacteriales; family Sphingobacteriaceae; genus Daejeonella. The sequence continues at coordinate 3,650 of JACMND010000174.1, forward strand.
TTGCCCGTTAGCGGATATACTTTAGAAAGCCATAACAAATCGCCGATTGAGTTGAAGCAGATTGCCAATTTTATCATTAAACCATTTCTCTCACAGGTAGACGGAGTTTCAGAAATTAGAGTGATTGGCGGTAAAACCAAGGAGTATTGGATTAAGCTGAACAGCCAGAGAATGAGCACGCTTTCTATTACGCCCGAGATGGTAGATCAGACTTTAAAATCAACAAATTTCATCACATCTAACGGCTATTTATCTGATTATAAGTTCCTTTATCTCACCGTAACCGATGCAACAATAACGAATAAAGAGGATCTCCAAAACCTGATCATTTCAAACAATGGCAAAAGGGTAATTCAAATAAAAGACATAGCTGAAGTACAAATTACCGACGGAGTAGAATACACAAAAATTAACGCGAACGGCCGGGATGCGATTTTAATAGCCGTTGTTAAACAACCCAATTCAAACCTGGTGGATCTTTCTTCCCAAATGGAAAAAAAAATGGAGGATCTTCGCAAAATATTGCCTCCCGGTGTGAGTATCAAACCCTACTACATACAGGCCGATTTTGTAAACGAATCGGTTAAAAGTGTTACAGACAGTTTGTGGATCGGCTTAGGCCTGGCAATTTTGGTGGCTATTATTTTCTTACGCTCCCTAAAAGCCAGTGCGACCATTCTGCTTACAATTCCAATAACACTGGCCCTTACGCTGATAGTATTATTCGTAACCGGATCTACTTTTAATATCATGACACTTGGAGCCATCGCGGCCGCTATTGGGTTAATCATTGATGATGCGATAGTGGTGGTAGAACAAATCCACCGCACGCATGAAGAACACCCGGATGAACCTACCAAAGATCTTTTGCACAAGGCAATCCGTTATCTGTTTCCAGCCATGCTGGGTTCATCAATCAGTACAATTGTCATTTTTATCCCGTTTGCCTTGATGACGGGAGTTGCGGGTGCTTATTTTAAGGTAATGACGGACACGATGATTATTACCCTAATTTGCTCTTTTTTTGTAACCTGGATTGGCTTGCCCGTGATTTATCTGCTGCTCACGAAAAATAATGTCAGTAAAAAGGCAATAGGTAATAAAGCAAAGATTCAGAAGGTTAAAGATCAAAGGTGGGTTTACTTTTTTATTCAGAAACCATTGATCAGTATGCTTGCCGCGATAGTACTCATCGTATCTATCATCCTGATTTTGCCCAGATTAGAAACCGGTTTTTTGCCTGCAATGGATGAAGGAAGTATTGTTCTGGATTATAATTCTCCACCAGGCACCTCTCTGGAAGAAACAGATAGAATGCTGCGTGAGGCTGAGAAAATAATTGTTAAAATTCCGGATATTGAAACCTACTCAAGACGTACCGGCACCCAAATGGGCTTTTTTATTACTGAGCCCAACAGAGGTGATTATTTAATACAGCTAAACAAAAACAGGAGCAGGACTACC
>JACMND010000175.1 GCA_014378705.1 Pedobacter sp.
AATGGCGATGCAAATTGAAGAGATCATCGCAAAAAAAGGTAAAGGAGATTTGGATAAATTGCTACGTGGTAACGAAACCTGGACGATTAGTTAATAAAATTATTAAAGAATCAAAAATGCCATCTACATTCCGGAGATGGCATTTTTAGTTTTATCTGAATTTATTTGATGTTTTTCTTTTATGACCTTATTTTATTTTGCCATGATGTTAAATACCACAAAGACAGTTTTTAGCTTGTCTTTTTTGGTATAAATTAAGTCATCTATCTCACTCCTTGTGTCAAAGGAATATCGCGTTTCAACATATCATTTCTATTTGCGATTTCCCATGCGGTGTGAAAGATCATACGCATCCTTTTTTCGTATAATTCGAAATTAATTTTTTCGATGGTGTCTGTTGGTTGGTGGTAATCTGCTTTTAACATGCCATCATAAAAGAATAAAATGGGTACTCCTTTGCGTGCAAAATTATAATGATCACTGCGGTAATATATACGATTTTGATCATTGGGATCATCGTATTTATAATCGAGTACCATTTGAGTATTTTGATTGTTGGCACCTTCATTTATACCCTGCAATTCGCTGCTCAATTTATCGTGACCAATTACATAAACATAATTTAATGTATCGGCTGTTTTTCGTTCTGTATCTACCCTGCCTACCATATCGGTGTTTAGATCCGCCGTAGTTTTATCTAAAGAGAAAACGGGGTGATCGCTGTAATATTCGCTGCCCCATAAACCTTTTTCTTCGCCGCTTACTATCATAAATACAATTGTTCTTCTTGGGCCGCGACCTTCTGATTTGGCTTTTGCAAATGCTTCTGCCATGGCTATTACACCACAGGTTCCGCTTCCGTCATCATCAGCACCATAATAAATTTTACCGTTGTGGTTACCCAAGTGGTCATAATGACTTGTTAGAAAAAGATACTCCTCCTTTTTATCGGTTCCTTCTATTACGCCCAAAACATTGCTGGCATTAACGATAACTCGTATTTTTTTATATTTAAATTGAACAGATTGTTTCGTTTCGGGTAAAGGTCCGGCTGTAATTGGCTGCGTAGCTTTTACTTGTTTTAATAATGTATCAAACTTCTCGCCTAAAATACTTTTTGCAAAAGCATGTGAAAGCATTGCATAGTTTATAGGTTTGCCGGCATCAACATGTGGAAAATACAAGTTGGTTTTCTTACTGTTTTCAATAGATTTTTGGGTAAAAACATCCTGCATAGGGCTGATCACAAATACACCGGCTGCACCTTTTGCTTTGGCTAACGCTAGTTTTGTGCTCAAGCCGGGGTATGTCCATTTGCTGTATTTGTCACTTCCTGAAATATAAAATTTTCCTTCTTTTTTAGGTTCTCCTAAAAAAAATACAACTATTTTTCCTTTAACATCGGTATTTGCATAATCATTGTAGGCAGAATCTTCGATACCGTAACCTGCAAAAACTATCTTTTTTGCTTTAATATTTGCGTTGTCATTATTAGTTGCCGGACTGATATAATCTGCCCCATAGACTGCCACTTTTTTATTAACCGTTAATTCGCTGCTCAAACTATCCAGATACAATGGGTAAAATTGTTGATAACCATTTAAAGCGGATGGCGCGGTCAGCCCGATTTGTTTAAATTGATTTTCGATATAAAGGGCTGCCTTACGCTGCCCCTCGGTGCCGGTTTCTCTGCCATCCATTTCAGTACTGGCTACAATTGTAAGGTGTTTTTTTAATCCGTCAGCGGTAATTGTATTAGCGTATTTAGCGGCACTGTCGACCTGTGCAAATAACGCTGCCTGAGAAAACAAGGTAAGACTTAAAACAAAAAA
>JACMND010000176.1 GCA_014378705.1 Pedobacter sp.
GTGTAGGCATTACAATTGAACAAAGAAAAGCGATTTCATTTTGATGATTGGCACCCATCTCAATAATGGCCATATCAGTATCATCGGAAATTGACAGAATGGACAAAGGCACCCCAATGTGGTTATTTAGATTCCCGATGGTTGCCTGTGTTTTGTAATGCTGGGATAATACAGAAAATAGTAACTCTTTAGTTGTTGTTTTACCGTTAGAGCCGGTTATTGCAATTATTGGAATGTTTAATTGTTGTCGGTGGTGCAGGGCAAGTTTTTGTAAAGTTTCCAATACATTTTCTACGAAAACAAACCGTTCATTTTCTGCCAATTCCACTTTATCAACTACTGCCCAATCCGCACCGGTTTTTAAAGCAGCAACTGCGAAATCGTTACCATCAAAATTTTCCCCTTTTAAAGCAAAATAGATGCAACCCTTTACTATTTTTCGTGTGTCGGTACAAACGGTTCTGTTAACAAGAAATTTTTGATATAGAAGATTAATAACCATGATACAATATTAACAAGCTTTTAGAATAAAAACATTTGTAATATAACCCGCTTTTTTAAATTTGAAATCAAACCTGTAGATTAGACCCATGAGAAAAACTTTATTACTTGCTTATATATTTTTTATCGGTTTTTTCAGCGCAGATGCCCAAAAGCTGCAATCTCCCGCCGAATTTTTGGGATATAAATTAGGTGATCAATTTACTCCGCATTACCGGGTTATTGATTATTTTAAGTATGTAGCCTCTGTTTCTAAGGAGGTTATACAACTTAAATCCTATGGAAAAACCTATGAAAACAGGCCTTTAATAACTGCCTTTATTTCCTCTCCGCAAAACATGGCACGTTTAGAAGATATTCGTAAAAATAACATGCAACTTGCCGGAATTGAGCCGGGAAATGGTAAAACTGATCAGCCTGTTATTGTTTGGTTAAGTTATAATGTACATGGAAACGAATCTGTATCAACTGAAGCGTCTCTTCAAACTTTATTTGACCTTGTTGATCCCGCCAACGCGAAAACCAAAACATGGCTGCAAAATACAGTTGTGATCCTAGATCCCTGTTTAAACCCCGATGGCCGCGAGCGGTATGTTAACTTTTATAATCCGATCAGAAACTTAATTCCTGACCCTATACCTAATGTACGCGAACACATTGAACCCTGGCCTGGTGGCAGGGCAAATCATTATTATTTTGATTTAAACCGCGACTGGGCATGGCAAACGCAAATTGAAACCCAACAGAGAATTGTATTGTACAATAAATGGTTACCTCAGGTGCATGTTGATTTTCATGAACAGGGAATTAACGAGCCTTATTATTTTGCGCCGGCGGCAGAGCCTTTTCATCAGGATATTACAAAATGGCAGCGTGAATTTCAAACAATAATAGGTAAAAACAATGCAAGGTATTTTGATGAAAAAGGATGGATGTTCTTTACCCGTGAACGTTTTGATCTTCTTTACCCCTCTTATGGAGATACGTATCCAACTTATAACGGTTCTGTAGGCATGACTTATGAACAGGGTGGATCTGGCCGGGCCGGGCTTGCTGTGTTAAATGATGAAGGCGATACGCTTACCCTTTCAGATCGGATCGCCCATCATTATACAACAGGATTATCTACAGTTGAGGCTGCTTCACTCAATTATCTGAAGGCGGTAAATGAATTTAAAATTTATTTTACAAATAGTAAAACTAACCCTGCAGGTGAATATAAGGCATATATTATTAAAGGCGAAAACTCAGGAAAGTTGAAATCGCTTGCTGCTATGCTCCAGCGGAACGGGATTGAGTTTGGTTACGGAGCTTCTAAAGGAGCAAATGGATTTAATTATTTTACTGGTAAAAATGAGGCTTTTAAGATTTCGAAAAACGATATGGTTATTAGCGCCTATCAGCCGAAATCTGTGATGTTAAAAGTGTTATTTGAACCAAAAACTTTTGTCTCTGACTCAGCTACGTATGATATTACAGCCTGGGCGATGCCTTACGCCTATGGGTTGCAAGCATACGCAACACGTGAAGCAATTAAACCGCAAAATACAGGCACAACTTCTGTTGATTTAACTAATAAAAATACTTTAATAAAACCTGTGGCTTATATAGCCAATTGGAACGCTGTTGCGGATGTAAAATTTCTTTCAGAGCTGTTAAAGAAAAACGTTAAAGTCCGGTTTACTGAAATCCCCTTCGAAAGTGCTGGGAAAAAATTTGCCGCCGGTTCATTAATTATTGCCCGGACGAGTAACGATAAACTAGGAGATTTTGATCAGATTGTAAAAGATCTGGCCATAAAATCCGAAATTCAATTACAGTCAATTTCATCCGCATTTGTTGACAAAGGAGCTGACCTGGGATCAGACAAAATAAGATTTATAAAAAAACCTTCTGTGGCTTTAGTAACCGGAGAAGAAACATCCTCTCTGGCAGTGGGTGAGATATGGCATTTTTTTGAACAACAAATTGGATTTCCTTTATCCGTTTTAAACTATCAGGATTTCAATAAAATAAACCTCAACAATTTCAATGTGCTTATTTTTCCGGACGGCAATTATCAAAATCTGGGGAATGAAAAGTTGCAAGCCTGGATTAGAGACGGGGGAAAATTAATAGCTATGGAAGGAGCAGTTGCTCAACTCGCTGGTCATAAAGGATTTAATTTAAAACTTAAAGTTCCAGAAAAGAAAGATGAAAAGCTTAAAAGCCCACCTTTTACTTTTAAAAGTTATGAAAACCGGGAACGTGAATTATTAAATAACAGCATTCCCGGAGCCATCTACAAAGTGGATATGGATAATACACACCCACTTGCTTTTGGGTATCCTGATTTTTATTACACACTAAAGCTAGACGATAGGATATACGACTATCTTGAAGACGACTGGAATGTGGGAGTGTTAAAAAAGAATAACTATGTAACTGGTTTTGCCGGACAAAACACAAGAAAAAAATTAGTAGACGGATTGCTATTTGGTGTCCAGATAATGGGTCGGGGTTCTGTAGTTTATTTAACGGATGATCCTTTATTTCGCAGTTTCTGGGAAAATGGCAAGCTTTTATTCAGCAACGCCGTATTTATGGTGGGCCAATAAAGTCATAATTGTTTTATCTATGGTTAAACCTAAAGTCAATTACAGAATAAATAATTGTTAAGTGTATTTAATCTGTTACTATATTGCCAAAATATATACCTGAGCTTGAAGTGCTTTTCAACCTATTTAAAAAGCAGGATTAAAAAGTTTATACTTTTATTTAATCTACTTATTAGTCTGTCAGTTTACGCCCAGGATAAGAACAATATTGTTCTTAAGGGTACGGTAGTCAACCAGGAAAATAAACCGGTTGATGGCTCGGCCGTGTATATTTTGAATCCCCTTGATTCTTCTATCGTTAAAATTGAGATTTGTAATCAATCCGGTTCTTTTACTTTTATCAATTTAAAAGCAGCACCTTACCTGTTAAAGGTTACATCCCTATCTTACAAAACATTATTTTACGGCCCCTTTAAATTAAGCGTAACTGCTCCGTTAAAAAATGTCGGCAAATTGATTCTTAAAAAATCTACTACAGATTTGCAGGAGGTTTCAATCCATGACCGTAAACCTTACATAGAATCGCAGCCGGGTAAAGTAATTTTGAATGTAGAAAACAGCTTAGTATCTTCTGGTAGTACAGCTTATGATATTTTAAAATCAGCTCCGGGAGTTCAGATGGATGCAGAGGATAATATCCGTTTAAACGGGAAGCAAAATGTTTTGGTTATCATAAATGGGAAGCAAACTTTTATGGAACGGGATGCACTGATTGATATGTTGAAAGGCACACAGAGCAATGAAATATCACAAATTGAATTAATTAGTAATCCAACTGCCACATTTGATGCGGCAGGAAGTGGTTCTGTAATTAACATTAAAATTAAAAAAAATAAAAATTTTGGAGCCAATGGCAACATTAATCTTATAGGCGGGGTAAGTGCACTTGAATTTAATGCGAAATTAAACCATCGATTTAATACGGCCTTAAATTTAAATTTCCGGAACAGGGTTTTTAATGTTTTTGGCAGTTATAATTTTGCGGATAATAATCAGAATCGCACCATAAACGCCAGCCGCATTATTAATAATAATCAGCTGACTAACATTGATGTTAATTATGAAAGTTTAATTAAACGCCTTACACATACTTATCGTTTGGGTTTGGATCTTAACCTGCACCGAAATCATGTAATCGGTTTAATTTATAATGTCTCGGATAATGAAATCGGGATAGCTAAGAACAATCTGTCATCTATCTCCAACTTCAATAATCTTGATTCTACTATCCGCACAGGGTCAGAGCAAGGACGGGGCTTAAAAAACGAGGTCTTAAATTTTAACTACAAAGGAAATTTAGGCAATAAATTGGGAGAAATATCCTTTGACCTTGATCGTATAAATTACAGTAGAAAATCAAATGAAGTTTTAAGTAATGATTTTTATGACGCAGGAAATCTAAAATACCGAAGTAGCATTTTACTACGTAACAATTCACCTTCTGAATATGAAATAGTATCTGCAAAAATTGATTATTCATTGCCGGTTTCAAATAGTTCAAAGTTAGAAATTGGAATGCAGACCAGCAGGGTTAAGGGAGACAGTAATTTAGAATTCGGACAAATTGTTGCTTCCGTTTATTATCCTGATACCCGATTTGTAAATCATTTTTTGATTGAGGAACAAATCGCTTCGGGTTACATAAATTACAGTATTGGATTTAAAAATTCTGATTTAAATCTGGGACTTCGGGCTGAAAAAACTATTTCAGAAGGAGTTTCCTTAACCACTGGTCAGGTTACCAACAAGAAC